>NZ_JBVHWW010000063.1:0-22559 GCF_055563995.1 Streptomyces sp. NPDC029164
AAACGATTCGTCTGCTGTCGTTACCCCTTCCCCATGGAACGCGTGGGGGGCCCCTGGTCCCGCACGCCACCAGGGCCCCGAAGGAACTGCATCACCATCTGCCGGCCCTAGTACTGCGCCGGCCTACTGTTTCCGCGGACCTGACCTGAACTCGGCCGGGGTCGCGGGGATCGCGGTTGCTTGACCGGAGACCACCTCACTATCGATGTCCTGCGGTACCCGGGCTCAGGCTTCCGCCCGGGCGATCCTGATGGCGCTCGGCTCCTCCGTTCTTCCCTCGGTGATCAACTGCTTACTCAACGGGGACTGCGTACTGCTGGTCCTGCTCCACTGCGTACTGCTCAGTGGCCTGTGACAGCGCCACTCTTCGGCAGCCAGCCCCGTTGCCCGTCCTGCGTCTGCTCTGGCTTGGAACCCCACTGCCGAACTTCCCGGTGCGCGCGCCCGCAGCCGACGCCTTCACCGAGGTGCTGCTCACTGACTTCACTGCTGGGTACTGCGCACTGCACTTACTTACGGGTACTGCCACTACGGCGGCCCCTGATCACTGCGGGCCACCCGGTCCGGTCGTCAGTCCCGTCGCCGTCCTGCAACAGCCCTGGCTTCGGAACTCCACCACCGCACCGTCATGCGCACTGCACTTACGGGTACTACGTGTACTGCGGGTACTGCGGGTACCGCTGCCCGGCAGTTCGTCTCTGCCGGGCCTTCTGTCTCTCTGGCTACGAGAGAAACCATAACCACGCCACCGCCCAATGTCTACTCCGGCCGCCATAGATTTTCGCGTGTTCGACGGTGAGGTAATCGGCCTCGAACGCGGCCTGCATCTGCTGGGGGGGGCAGCCTCGGCTCGCCATTGCGGAGCGTGCGGCAGCCGAAGTCCTGCCGAGCGGCCTCTGCCGGGTTCGAGGGCTCTGCCGCGACTGCTGCGAGGGCGGGATCAGGCGGCGGGCTGGGGTCGGCGCAGTTCGGCCTGGCCGAAGAGCAGCGCGTAACCGTCCGGGAGCCGGTGGAGGATGCGGGCGAGGAGGCCCGGTCCGGCGAGGCGCGCCACGACGGCGAGTACGGCGCCGGTGTCCCACCGCGCGGTTGCCGGTGTGCCGCCGGCGCGGGCGGCCATGTCTTTGACGAAACCCCAGCCGGTGAGTTGTTCGGTGTCGGGGATCTGGCCGGTCAGGGTGAGGGCGGCCTCGACGGGCAGGCACTGTGCGAGGTCGACGCGTTCGTCGCCGGTGATCTGGCGGCCAAGGGCGGCGAGGACGGTGCGGACGGCTTCCTCGGCGCGCTCGCGGGTGGGGTAGGCGCCCTCGTAGCGCACGCGTTCCAGCATCTGGTCGAACGTCATGGCCGTCAGGGGCGGGTTCGCTCGAGGCTGGTCGTACATGGTGCTGCGGTTGCCTTTCTCTTCGAAGGTTCGTTCCGGCCGGTGCCGGCGGTCAGACGGGCTGGGGATGGCCGAAGAGGAGGTCGTACCCGGGCGGGAGCTGGAGCAGGACCTCGCGCATGAGGACGTCACCAGCGGCGGCGGCCACGGTGGAGAGGACCGCGCCGATGTCCCACAGGGCCGTCTTCTCAGTTGCGCCTTCGATCCAGGCCGCGGTCGCGCGGACGAAGCGTTCGGGTGAGAGCGGTTCCGCGGCCTGCAGGGGGTTGAGGAGGATCAGGGCGTACGTCTCGGGGAGCCGGGCGGCGAGCTCGGCTCGCACGGTGCCGACCAGGTGCGCGCCCAGCAGGGCCAGGACGACGCGGGCCGCCCGTTCGGCTTCCGGCAGGGTCGTGTACTCGCCGCGTTCCTGGACGTGGGCCAGGAACGCCTCCCGGCGCATCGGCATCACGTCACCTCCGGGAAGGGGTGAGGGTGAGGGTGAGGGTGAGGGTGCAAGGGGGCGCGGAGGACGGGGTGCCGGAGGGGGTCGGTTCCCCGTCCTCCGCCGCTGGTGCGGGAGTGTTCAGCCGGAGATCTGCTTGCGGCCGGACTCGCCACCGATGCTGATCTTGCGGGGCTTGGCGCGCTCGGCGATCGGGATCCGCAGGGTCAGGACACCCGCGTCGTAGTCGGCCTCGATGTGCTCGGTGTCGAGTGTGTCGGCCAGCACGATCTGGCGGGAGAAGACACCGAGGGGCCGCTCGGAGAGCTCCATCTGCACGCCGTCGGACTTCCCCGTGGGCCGGCGCTCGGCCTTCACCGTCAGCATGTTCCGCTCGACGTCGATGTCGATCGCCTCGGTGCTCACGCCGGGGAGGTCGAAGGCGATCACGTACACGTCACCTTCGCGGTAGGCGTCCATCGGCATCACGGACGGCTTCGACCACGTGCCCGACGCACCCGACAGCTGCTGGACGATCCGGTCCATCTCGCGGAACGGGTCGGTGCGCATCAACATCGCGAAACACCTCCAGTTGGTTCAGGCAGGAACTGCCCATGCGCTTCAACGTGCTTCCGTTGTAACATGTCATCGAAGTGATGACAAGCAGGCAGTCATCGAGAGGATGACAGACGACGGAGAGTGCCATGAACGAGGCCGAACCCACGCCCACCCAGGTCCACTTCCTTGCCGCCGCAGCGGCGCTGGAGACCATCGACCAGGCGGTCAGGGAGGCCCAGCGACCCTCTGACGAATCGCTGACCGCCCCGGCGGGGCTCACGCCGGATTCGGGCCCGCGCCCGGCTCTGGCCGCACTGCTGATGCTGCGCGAGGTCCGTGAGCAGCTCGCCGGCTGGGAGAGCGGGCTGATCGAAACCGCCCGCGGGCAGGGCGCGAGCTGGGCCGACCTCGCCGGGCCCCTCGGGGTGGCCAGCCGCCAGGCCGCCGAACGCCGTTACCTGCGACTGCGCCCCGGCGCCGCCGGAAGCACCGGCGAGCAGCGGGTCCAGGCCACCCGCGACACGCGCGCCGCCGACCGCACCGTGAATGGCTGGGCCCGTGACAACGCGGCCGACCTGCGCCGGCTCGCCGGCCAGGTCACCGCCCTCACCGGTCTCCCCGCCAGCGCCGATGCCGTCGTCGGCGACCTGAACCTGGCCCTTGCCGACAACGACGTCTCGCGCCTCGTCCGGCCTCTGGCCGACGCCCGGCCCCATCTGCGGCCGGGGGACGCCGAGCTCGCCGAACGGATCGACGCCCTGACCCGGCACGCCGACCAGCTCCGTCAGGACACCCACGACCAGCGCAGCGTGTGATCCGCACCCCGAACCCTCGACCGGCGTCGGGACCACGCCCGTCGACTCAAGGAGTGATCCACCATGCCCGAACACCCTCCCCGGGAGGCCGGCGGCAGCGGCGTCGCCGTGGACGACTTGCACCACACGGTCGCGGTCCGGCCCGTCGGAGAGATCGACATCGAGACGGCGGCCTCCCTCCGGCTCGCCCTCACCGAAGCTCTCGCCCACGCCTCGCCGGGCAAGCCCGTGGTGGTCGACTGCAGCCGCCTCACCTTCTGCGACTCCTCGGCACTCAACGCGCTCCTCACCGCGCGACGGGCAGCTCAGGAGACCGACACCGTCATCCGCCTGGCCGCCCCCAACCACCAGCTCCAGCGCCTCCTGGAGATGACCGGCGCCCTGCCCCTCTTCCCCGTGGACGCAGACCCGCCGGCCGACGGCCACCTTCCGACGGGACACCCCGACGGCCTGCCTCGCTAGACGGGCCTGTGGCGTTCAAGCAGTGACCGGCGTACGGCGTACCGGGTCGCCTTTCCTGGCCACAACCTGCGGCACGTGCCGGGCGCGGTCAGCCTGGGACAGCTCCACCCAGGGCCCGCCCGGCCGCGCTCCGCCCGCTCGGACAGCCGGACATCCCGGCCGAGCCCGCGGCGCCACCAGCCCCGCCACCGCCGCGCTGTGCCACCAGACCTGCGGCGGGTGACCCAGTGCCCCGGGCGTAGTCCGTCGGGGGGTGCTTCGGCACGGCGCGCGGCAGTTCGGAAGAAGCAGAGCGGTCTTTCCGCTAGACACCGGCGCATGGTCATCGGCTCTTGCAGGACGACGACCGCCCGTTGGCGATCCGCGGGCGGCACCGGGCTTCCGAAGCGGTCCGAAGGGGGGAGTCCATGTCGTTGAGACGGCCTCCCGGAGTGAACCGCAAGGGACTCCTCGCGGCACGCGGCCGGCCGCGTGCCCTGGTGCTCGCGCTCGCCGTCGCACTCGCGGTGGTGGCGCCGGCCGGTGTGGCGGTCGCCGAGCCGCGTCCCGACGTCCCGCCCACGGCCGCCGACGCGTCGCGGGCGGACGGCGAGGGAACGCTGGAGCGGGTCCTGGTGAAGCGGCGTGTGGACGTAAAGACGCTGCCGCGGCCGAAGCGCTCGACCGAGACGCAGGTTGAGCCGTACCTCGCGCCTCCGGAGCGGACGGCGCCCGAGGGACCGAAGCGACAGGCGAGTCTGCCGGTCACCAGCGCGTCCCTGACCCCGAAGGCCACGAAGGCCGGGGCGTGGCCGAAGGCGGTGCCGTCCACGGCCGTCATCCAGCGGCTGAAGACGTTCCCCTCCCTGGGGGACGTGGACAACGCTGTTCCTTCCGACGCGCAGCTCGCGGTCGGCCCCACCCACATCGTGGAGTTCGTGAACCGTTCGGGCCAGATCTACGACAAGGCGGGCACCGCCGTCGGCACCCCCTTCGACCTGGGCGCCTTCTTCGGGTTCGCGGCGAACACGGGCGGTGATCCGCGCGTGCACTACGACGCGGGCTCCGGCCGCTTCTTCGCCGCGTACGAGGGCCTCCTCGCCGGCGGCGACGAGGTCGACGTCGCGGTCAGCGACACCTCCGACCCGCGCGGGAACTGGACCGTCTACATCGCCGGCAGCAACACCGCCAACGTCCTGCAGGACCAGCCGAAACTCGGCTACTCCAACGACAAGGTCACGCTCAGCTGGAACAACTACGACCGGGCAACGACCCCCCGGACGTTCCTGGGCGTGGTGAGCGTGGTCGTCAGCAAGGCGGACCTGCTGGCCGCAGGCACGATCGATCTGACGACGTTCGGCCAGGACAACACCGTGTTCCAGGTCGTCCCGGCCGTCTCGCTGTCGGGCGTCAACGACCAGCTGGCGATGGAGCACGACCCGCGCGACCCCACCAACGTGGTGGTGCACACGTTCACCGGCGTGCCCGGCGTCAGCCCGGTCAACCAGACCGAGAACACCATCGCCATCGGCGCCGCCGCCGCACCGCCGGACGCCGCCCAGCCGGCCGGAGGTGACGCCACCATCGAGACCAACGACGACCGGATGCTGTCGGTCGCCTGGCAGAACAACCGCCTGTGGGGCGTCTTCAACGTCAGCTGCACCCCCGTCGGCGACACCGCGGTCCACGCCTGCCAGCGCTACATCCAGATCTCGACCGGCGGCACCCAGACCCTGGCGACCAACCTCGACCTCGGCATGGTGGGGGGAGACATCTACTACGGCTCGCTGACGCTCAACGACGAGGACGACCTGTTCTCCGGATTCACCGCCTCCTCCTCCACCATGTTCCCCACCGGGGTGGCGATCGGAGTGCCGTCCGGGAACTTCCCCGCGAACACGTTCGGCGACTTCTACGCCGCGGGCACCCAGGCCTACGTGTGCAACTGCGTCGGCGGGCCGCGCTGGGGCGACTACTCGGGCACCGCCCGCGACCCGGCCAACCCCAAGGACGTCTGGACCGTCCAGCAGATCGGCGGCCTCGCCGGCGGCGGCTGGGGCACCGCGATGGACCGCGTCACGCTGTCCCCGCCCACCGTCACCGGCGTCACCCCCGACCACGCACCCGAACTCGCGCAGTGCGTGAACACCGTGACCGTGCGCGGCACGGAATTTCCCACGAGCGGCGCCACCGTCAACTTCGGCTCCGTGGCGGCCACGAACGTGAACGTCATCGGGCCCGAGGAACTGACCGCGCAGGCGCCCCCGCAGGCGCGGGGCACCGTGGACGTCACCGTGACAAACGCCAACGGCACCAGCCCGGTCACCGCAGCCGGCCGCTTCACCTACGACCCGGACACCTCCGCACCCGCTACCTTCGCGAGTATCTCGCCGACTCCGAACGGCGCCGGCTGGAACACCACCAGCCCCGCCCTCGTCAGCATCGGCGCACTCGACGGATCCTGCGGCTCCGGCGTCCAGAAGATCACCTACAGTGCGAGCGGCGCCCAGCCGGCCGGCTCCACCGACGTCCCCGGCGCGGCCGCCGCAGTCGCCATCACCACCAACGGCGTGACCACGGTGACGTACACCGCCACCGACGCCGCCGGCAACACCTCCGCACCGCAGACGATCACGGTACGGCTCGACACCGCCGGGCCGGTGATCACCATCGTGCGCCCGGTGGCCGGCACCTACCTGTACCGGCAGCCGGTCACCGCGTCCTACTCGTGCACGGACGCCACCTCCGGGCTGGCGAGCTGCGTCGGTACGGTCCCCAACGGCAGCCCGATCAACACCTCGACGCTCGGTTCGCACACGTTCACGGTCAACGCCAGGGACGTCGCCACGAACCCGTCCACCAAGAGCGTCACCTACAACGTGGCGTACCGGATCTGCCTGCTCTACGACCCGAACCGGCCGACCCGCCTCCTCGGCCAGGTCGTGATCAGCCTGCGGATCTGCGACGCCAACGGCAACAACCTCTCCAGCTCCAACATCACGCTGACGGCCGCCCGTATCACCGGCCCCGTCACCAGGCCCGTCACCGGCCAGTTCAACTTCAACGGCCTGTTCCGCTCCTACAGCCTCCCCGTCAGCACCCGGAACCTGCCGAACGGCGACTACAACCTCGAATTCACCATCAGCGGAGCAGACACCACGACCCACGTGGCACCGTTCACGCTGCGCTGAAACCACGAGCTCCCCGAGCTCCCGTCGCAACGCACCGGCCCGGCCCCGGCCCTCGGGGCCGGGCCGGTGCGCGTCAGGAGGTATCCGGGACGGCACCGGCCTCCACCGCAGGGCGCTGCCGGGCACGCGGCGTGTTCCAGCGGGATGAGGGTGTCCACCGTCGTCCAGCGGCCCTCGGTGGCCGGCTCGCGGCCACCCGGGTGACCGCGCACCTGCCCACGGCCGGGTACTGCTGCGCCGCGTGCGTGCCCGCGCGAGGATGCACGGGCCGGTTCCCCGTTCTTTCGCGGCTGGAGTTTTCAGTGCTACCGCGCTCAAGGTGTTCCTCCCCGACGTTCACGTCCACCTCTCCGCCAGGCGGGCCGACCAGCCGGAGTACCGAAGGGGCGGCGCCCTGGCCGGCTGAGGCCGCTCCAGCTGCCGCGGTCGCTGTCGCTGTCGCCGAGCCAGGCGGGCGATCCTGTACGTGCCCGCTACCCTGCCGGTGATGACATATGAGCCCGTTGATCCCCCAGGACCCCGACACGCTCAAGCAGCACCTCGCACGTGAGGTGAGAGCCTTGCGGGAGGCCGCCCGTCACGGGGCCGGCGTCCGGCTCGACGAAGGCCCCGGACCAGCCGGGGCGGTCCCGGCGGCCGAGGGCGAGGAGTTCTGCTCGTGCGGTACCGGAGGGCCCGGGCACGGCTGCGGTGACGAAGGCGAAGGGCACGACCCGTGGGAGTGCATCTGCGCGACCCTGCCCGCCATCCCGGTGTCGGCCGCGCTGCTCACGCCGTTGCGCGACGAGGCTGGGCGGACGGTCGACTTCACGGTCAAGGCCGGCAACCACGTCCGCGCGGCCGAGTGGCTGGAGGCTCCCGACCGCCAGATCGGCCGACGGCTGCTCGAAGTCCAGCCCGGGGCGGCGGTCGGCGGGCTCGTCGAAGCCCTGGACTCCGTCCTGGGCACCGGCCGCGCCCTCAAAGGGCACGCCCTGGACTACACGGAGCAGCGCAGCGACGGTCTGCACCGCACGAAACTGCTGTACGACGCCTCGTCCTGCGGCGGCAAGGTACTGGCGACGTGGCGGGCGGCCCACAACCGCATGGAACTGCTTTCGCTCGACGCCCAGTACATCGCGTCCATGGGCTGGGGTACGTGGGACCTGCTGTCCGGCGAGGTCGCGTGGTCGGAAGGGCTGTCCTCGATCTTCCGCAACGATCCGTCCCGGCCCCTGTCGCTCGCCGAACTGTGCGACACGGTCCTGCTGGACGACGTACCGCGCTTCGGAAGGTTCCTGCTCGCCCTGGTCGACGGAGAGGAGCCCTCGGGGACCGAGATCCGCTTCAGCGTGCTCGGGGAGGTGCGCACCCTTCATCTGGTGGGACATCCCGTGATCGCGACCGACGGGCTTCCCTGGTCGCTGCACGTCATCGCACGCGATCTGACGTCCCAGGTACGCAGTCGGCAGCGGCTCGCCGCGACCAGGAGGCAGTCCGACCGGCTGCGGGAGGAGGCGGCCGCCGAGCGGCGGGTCGCCGCTGCCCTGCGGGAGGCCCTGCTCCCCACGCACTCCGCCGAGCTCGCCCAGGCGGGCCTGTCCGTGGCCGCCGCGTACCTGCCGGCGGAGACGGACGCGGCGGTGGGCGGGGACTGGTACAAGTGCCGCCTGCTGCCCGACGGACGGATCCTGCTCGCCATCGGCGACGCCTGCGGCCACGGACTGAGCGCGGTCGCCCGGATGGCGCAGCAGCGGCACGCCCTGGCGGGCCTCGCCCATGCCCCGCAGACCCATGCCGGCCAGCTGACCACCTGGCTCAACGAGCTGCTGTGCGCCGACCCGGCCGCCGAGACCGCGACCGCGATCATCGGGCACATCGACCAGGAGCGGCGGTTCCGCTGGGCGTGCGCGGGTCATCCGGCGCCGCTGCTGCTGCGCGAGGGAGCGGCCTCGGTGCTGGACACGGAGCACCGCGGCCCCCTCTTCGGGCTGCTGCCCGGGCACGAGTACGAGACCACGACCACGGACCTTCTCCCCGGCGATCTCCTCCTGCTCTACACGGACGGCATGGTCGAGCGCCGGGGCGAGGACATCGCAGACAGCATCGACGTCCTGCGCAAGGTGCTGGCGGGCTGCAGCGGGCTCGGTCCCCAGGACACGCTCGACCGAATCATGGACGCGTACGCGCCCGAGGAGCATGAGGACGACACGTGCCTGGTGGCTCTGGGCATCGGCTGACACCCGGGAACGCACGACGCGCCCTGGTCGGGCCGGGGGCTGCTCCTTCGTCCGGTCGACGTACGTGGACCTCCTCTTCGGCACCAGGCCGGTTGCGACGGCCGCAGCCAGCCGGCCGCCGCCCGCCGCCCGCCGCCTGAGGCAACGCTGCCGTAGCCGGCCGGCCCCGTACCGGCCGTCACTCCGGCCGCTTGAGAGCTCCGTCGAGAAGCGTCATGGCGTCGTGGGCCTGGGCGCTTTCGTGCGGTGGTGTGTCCTTCTCGTGCTGTTCCCGCGGGGCCGGCGGCGGTTCGTTCCGGGCATCGGCCGGCGCCTGGTCGGTGGTGTCGGGGATGAGGCGGGAGATGAGCAGGGGTGCGAAGAAGTGGCCGAGGAGGGTGGCGGTGGTGATGGAGGAGAGGGTGATCGTCCAGGCGACGGGGCCGAGCGGGGTGCAGCCGAAGAACTGGCTGGGGCCGGGGGTCTGGATGATGGCGGCGAGGACGGCTGCGGAGCCGAGTCCGGCGATGATGACGTTGCGGTCTGTGCCGCCGGCGATCAGGGTCTGGGCCAGCTGGGTGCCGACGACGGCTGCCAGGGAGACGGTGGAGGCGCGGCGGCCGCGCCCGGTGAGGCGGGCCGCTGTCCAGGCGAGGCCGGCGCCGGCCGCGGTGATGACGCCGCGGAGCAGCATTTCCTGCGTGAGTGAGACGCCCAGGGAACGGTGGGGGCCTTCGGCGAGGAGGCGTTCGCCGGTTTGTTCGGAGGGTTCGCGTACAGCGATGGCCAGGGAGGGGGCGAGGTCGGTGAGGAGGTTGACGAGCATGATCTGGCGTGCGTTCAGGGGGGTGCTGCCGGTGATCGCGGAGATGAGAACGCTGAAGGTGACTTCGCCGAGGTTGCCTCCGATGAGGATGGCGAGGGCGGCGCGGACGGATGTCCACATGGCGCGGCCTTCCATGAGGGCCGCGACGATCGTTTCGAGTCGGTCGTCGGTGACGACGAGGTCCGCGGCCGCGGTCGCGGACGGTGTGCCGCGGCGGCCGAGGGCGATGCCGACGTCGGCGAGGCGGATGGCGGGGGCGTCGTTGGCGCCGTCGCCGGTCATCGCGACGACGCGGCCGAGGCGCTGGTAGGCCTGGACGATTCGTACTTTGTGGCTGGGGCTGCAGCGGGCGATGACGTCGACGGTGGGCAGCAGTTCGTCCAGAGCGTCGTCGTCCATTTCGTCGATGTCCGGCCCTGTGCAGACCCGGGGTTCGGCGATGTCGCTGATCGTCGAGGCGATGGCATCGGCGGTGGCGGGGTGGTCGCCGGTGAGCATGACGGTGTGCACTCCGGCTTCGCGCAGGCGCGCGGTCGCGGGCGCGGCGCTGTCGCGGACGGGGTCGGCGAGGGTGAGGAAGCCGAGGAAGACCAGGTCCCGCACGGTGTCGTCGGTGAGGTCCTCGCCGGCTTGCATGCGGCGTTCGGCCACGGCCAGGACCCTTCGCCCCGCTGCCGCGAGTTCCTCGGCTGCCGCGGCGAGGGCACTGCGGGCGGTGTCGTCGAGGTCCGCGTCCCCGTGGGGGTGGCGTCGGCGCGCGCACCGGTCGACGACGTTTTCCGGGGCTCCCTTCACGCTGAGGAGAGCGCCGCCGCCGGTGTGGCCGGAGGTGGCGTGGTAGGCCCGGGCCGGCTCGAAGGGGAGAGCGTCCGTGCGGCGCCACCGTGCGGCTCCCGTGCGCGTGGTGACCCGTGCGCGGCGGGCACCGTCGACGATCGCCCGGTCGGTCTGGTGGGCCATCGGTTCGGCCTGCCGCGCGGGCGGGCTGGCGCGCAGGGCGGCGGCGAGGATCTCTTTCCCGGAGGGGCCGAGCTGGCCGAGGGGGGTCGTGTTCTCGCCGTCGCTGACGCCGGTGAGCTCCAGGGTGCCTTCGGTGAGGGTTCCCGTCTTGTCGAAGCAGAGGATGTCGGCGCGGCCGAGCGCCTCGATCGTGCGGGGGTTGCGGACCAGGGCGCCGGCGTCGGCGAGGCGGCGTGCGGCGGCCAGTTGGGCGGCACTGACCAGGAAGGGCAGGCCTTCGGGCACGGAAGCGACGGCCAGGTTGACGGCGGAGGACAGGTTGTCGGTCAGGGGACGGCCGTGGAGGAGCCCGGACAGCGACACGGCGACGGCGGAACCCAGGGCGATGGGCACACTGGCGCGGGTCAACGACGAGAGTCGGGTCTCCACACCGGTCTCGGGGGCGCCTTGTCGGGCTGTGGCCAGACTCCGTCCGGCTTCCGTGGCCGACCCTGTCGCCACGACCACCGCCGTGGCCCGTCCGGCGGAGACGGTGGTGCCCTCGTAGAGCATTGAGCGGCGTTCGGTGAGGTGTGAGGCGACCACGGGGGCCGGGTCCTTGCTGACGGCGAGTGACTCGCCGGTGAGGGAGGATTCGTCGACTTCGAGGCCTTCGGCTTCCAGAAGGCGGCAGTCGGCGGGCACCACGTCTTCGGGTCCCACCGAAATGACATCGCCGGGAACCAGGTCGGCGGAGGTGACCAGACGCTCCCGTTCCTCGCGTCGCACGCGGGCACCGATGGCGGACTGGGCGAACAGCTCGGCCAGGGCCCGGTCGGTGCGTACGCGCTGGAAGCCGCCGACGAGGGCGGAAACGGCGGTGATGGCCGCGACGAGTACGGCGTCCGTCCGGGATCCCACGGCCGCGGACAGCGCGGCGCCTGCGGCGAGGATGGGCGTGAGCGGATTCGACAGTTCCTCCACGAAGGCGTGGGGCAGGGTCAGCCTCGCCGGTTCGCCGCCTTGGGCGCCGGAGCGGCGGGCGGTGGCTTCCTGCCGGGTGAGGCCCTCCTTACGGCTGCGCAGCCGCTCCAGTACGCGGTCGGTGGGCATGAGGTGCCAGGGGGTGCTGGTGACCGGCGGGGTCAGCGGGCGGCTCATCAGCTGCCGGGCCCGCCAGGCGCCCATGCAGAACGCGGCCGCACCGGCGGTGTTGCTCACTGCCAGCACCCGGGCGGTCGCTCGCCAGGCAGGACCTTGCAAGGCGGCCACCGAAGCGATCCCGCTCCCGCCCGCGGCCAGGTGGTGGCTGTCGCGGTCCACCACCGCGGCGACCCCGGCGGCGTCGACGATCAAGCCGGCTGCCTCAAGGTCTGTCCCGACCAGGAGGTGAGCACCCCACGGCGTGTACTCGTCCTCACCGTGGGTGCCGATCGCGCAGTCGGCCGCGGCCAGGGCCGCACGGTTCCCGGAGATCAGCAGTACGACAGCGCCGTCGGCCTGGAGAGCCCGCACCGAGGCGAGGAGGCCGTCTCCTGCCGGAACCACGGCATCGGCGAACGCGGGACCGTCGCCTTCACGGTCGGATGCCACCACGACCCGCGCCCCGGATCGCCGTGCTGCTGCGGCCACGGCCTCGGCCCCGGGGGCCGACTGGGTCCCCAGCCCCACCACCGCCCGCAGACGCCGGCCCTGGGCCAGCCCGAGGACCTTCTCGCTGCCGTGGCGTCGTAGCCGCTTGGCCGCCTTGCCGCCGGTCCGGCCTTCGAGGTCCAGGCCGTCCAGCGGTCCCAGCACCCAGTCGCCGTCCTGACGGACGGCCAGCGGCTCGTCGGAGTCGAACAGCGCGAACAGCCGCTCCGATGCCTGCTCGGGCTCGGGCTCCGCATCCCCGACAAGCTCCAGATCCACCGGCTCGAACCGGCTGCCCCGCAGGGCGTCGTCCTCCAGCACGATGGTGTCCACCTGGCCCAGGCGGCGCAGGACCGTCCGGTCCATCGTCACCACTCCGCGCAGCGCCAGGTACCGGCCCAAAGCCGTGGCGAAGCCCTCCCTCCCCGCCGCGGGCGCCTTGGGTACGGCGGCCACGGCTACGGCGACCGCCTTGCGCACACCGGCGAACGGCAGGGTGAGGAGACCGGCGGCGAGACCCGCCGCCATCGACCGCTCCGCGTACCGGTCCGCTCCGTCCTGCGGAGTGGGGCCCGGCCGGGCGGCCGTCGCGGCATCGGCTGCGGCCTCATCCGGGCCGCGGACCAGCCTGGATTCACCCTTACGCCATGCCGCGTCCTCAGCGCTCGCCTCCCGCCACACCGCCAGGCGCTGCAGCACGTCCAGGGCGAGCCCGCCGCCGCCTGTCGCCAGGCCCTGCGCCAGGGCGCCGATCACCGGCAGCAGCGAGGCGGAGTGCTCGTCGGTTCCGGCGTCCTCGACCAGATGCCGAAGCCGCGGGTGGTAGCGGACGGCGTCGATGGCGGCGGCGATCTCCGGCGGCAGCCCGAACGGGGCGAGCCGCCGCAGTGTCACCAGAGCAAGTCCCAGGGTGTCCGCCACCAGCGCCGGCACAGCCGGGTGCGGCGGACCTTCCGCGGGGTGATGCGGCTCGGGCTGCCACGCGTCGAAGGCCTGGGCATCGGCGGTGTGCTCGCCCTCGGCCGCCTTCACCAGCTCGACCAGTTCGCTCTGCGGCGGAGCCGGCGACGCGACGGCGATGATCACCCGTTCCATGGGCGCGTTCACCCGCGCCCACAGCACTCCCGGATGCTTTTCCAAGGCCCGGCGCACCCGCTCGGCCACGTCCGCTCCCCCAGCGCCGTGCACTCCGGACACAGCGGCGTAGCACCGCCCCGGCGTCCACGACACATCCCGGCCGGGCCCGTCGAGCAGCTTCTGTGCCGCTTCCCACAGAGCTCGTGCTCCTACGGTCACATGGGAGGCGGCTTCCGTGACGATCGGGCGCAGGAAGGGCGGCGTCCACGGCGGCGAGGCGGGCTCCGGCGGCATGGACCGTTCTCCTCGCATCCGAGCGGTGTACGCATCGACCTTCACAGGCAGTCTGATCGACGCCGGAAGGAGGAGCGAGGCGAGGTAGGCCTATCGGAGATGCGCCAGCCGCTGCCCGCCCCGTAGCGCGTTCCCACCCCGGCTCGTCGGGGCGAAGGCCTTCGGCCGGCATCCTTGGGGGCCCTCCCCGGCCCTCCCCGGCCCTCCCGCCGTCCGGTGGCAACGGGCACCTGTCCCCGGCCAAGGCAGCTATAAAAGCCCACAAACCGGACAGAGGAGTAGGAGGAGCTGTCTCATCGAAGCAAGCGAGGCGATTGCCGTGACCTCCCACCCGACTGCAGCCGGCATGCCGAACGACCAGTTGATGGATGCCTCACCCCAGCCCGGCTCGGATTCATCCGCACTCCAGCAGCGCACGGTTACTTTCACCCTGCCCTCCCTCGGCAAGGTAGGGAGCGAGGCAATGAACGCCGCCATGCTGCCCGTCACCGTCGCCCGCCAGGTACTCCCGGCGAAGAAGGGCCTCCCGCTCTACCTGGGCCTGGGAGTGCTTGCCGCTGCCGACGTACTGGCCTGGCCGGTCGCCGCCGGTATCGGCCTCGGCTATGCCGTCCTGCGGCACGACGGCGGCGTCCTCTCCGAACCCGTCGGCACAGCCCCCGGCACCCAGGCCACGCCTCGGCCGGATGGACGGGAGGACGAGCCTGGCGTGATCACCGCGCGCATGCTCATGACCCCCGACGTCACCTGTATAGGCGCCAACGAATCCGTCCAGGTTGCGGCGGAGAAGATGACGGAATTGGGCGTCGGGTCCCTTCCCATCTGTGGTACCGACGAAAAACTCAAGGGAATGCTCACCGACCGCGACATCGTCGTGAAGGTCCTCGGAGCTCAGAAGGACCCCGCGCAGGTCAAAGCCGGGGAATTCGTTCAGGGAGAGGTGGTGACGGTCGCCGCCGACGACACGGCCGACGAGGTCCTGCGCATCATGAGCCAGCACAAGGTGCGTCGTCTTCCCGTCATCGACGGCCACGTGCTGGTGGGCATCGTTTCCCAGGCGGACGTCGCCCGCGCACTGCCGGACCCCAAGGTCGGCGATCTCCTCGAAGACATCTCCACCTGACCCCCGTGAGCGGCCACCTACGGCGTACGGCCGCTCACGCCGGAGAGGTGATTCCGATTCGGAATGCCGCTTCCACGTGGCCAGGAGAGCAACGATCGACGCATCGCGTTGGTGCGGGCACCCCCTTCGGCGGTCGGCGGTCGCTGCGGATCTGGCTGCCTGGGAGGAAGCAGTAGGTCAGGGAAAGCAGGAGCCTCGGCCCTGCCGAGCCGGCCTGGTTCGCATGCCGCGCCCGCAACCCCTCGGCGCGGCCCGTGACCGCCAGTCTCCCGCGCCTTCATGACAACGGCATTCAGCGAATGCGGTCCAGGTGTTGCTGATGGAAGTCAGGAGTTGCGTGGGGTTACCAGGCCGGATTCGTAGGCGAGGATCACGAGCTGGGCGCGGTCGCGGGCTTGGAGTTTGGTCATGGCCCGGTTGACGTGGGTCTTCGCGGTCAGTGGGCTGATCACCATGCGGTCCGCGATCTCGTCGTTGGACAGACCCTGCGCGACCAGGACGACGGCTTCGCGTTCGCGGCCGGTCAGCTCCCCCAGCGCCGTGCCCGTGTCGGTGGGGAGTGGCTGGGTGACGTACCGGTTGATGAGTTTGCGGGTGATCGAGGGTGCGAGGAGGGCGTCGCCGCGGGCGGCCACGCGTACGGCGTGCAGGAAGTCCTCCGGCACGATGTCCTTGACGAGGAATCCGGCCGCGCCGGCGCGCAGGGCGTTGAAGA
Source organism: Streptomyces sp. NPDC029164 (assembly GCF_055563995.1). Classification (NCBI taxonomy): domain Bacteria; kingdom Bacillati; phylum Actinomycetota; class Actinomycetes; order Kitasatosporales; family Streptomycetaceae; genus Streptomyces; species Streptomyces sp. NPDC029164. The sequence goes on from NZ_JBVHWW010000063.1 coordinate 15,618, forward strand.
CGTACTCGTCCAGACCGTAGTTGGTCAGGACGACGACGTGCACCCCGGCCAGAGCCGGGTCGGCTGCGATGCGCCGGGTCGCCTCGATGCCGTCGAGGACCGGCATCTGGATGTCGATGAGTGCGATGTCGGGCAGGTGCTCCCTGGCGAGCTCCAGGCCCTCCTGCCCGTTGGCGGCCTCGGCCACGACCTCGATGTCGTCTTCGAGGTCGAGGAGCGCGCGGAATCCACTGCGGATGAGGGGCTGGTCGTCGATCAGCAGGACACGGATCATGATGCTCGCTCCACGGGGAGTTCGGCCTGGACGGTGAAGCCGCCCCCGCTGCGCGGTTCGGTGCGGAGTCGGCCGCCAAGGGCGGTGACGCGTTCGCGCATCCCCAGGAGCCCGATGCCGGGCTCCGGCGCACTGTCCGGCGTGGCTTTGCCGTCGTCGTCGATGCGGATCGCGAGGGTGTCCGGCCGGTAGTCGATGTGGACCGATGCCGTCCCGGCGTCCGCGTGACGGGAGATGTTGGTCAGCGATTCCTGAACGACCCGGTAGGCGGTCCTGCCCACTGCGGTGGGCACGTCGTGCCGCTCTCCCTCGATCGTCAGCGTCACCTCCAGGCCGCTCTTGCCGGCCCGCTCGACGAGGTCGGGGACGTGATCGAGCCCGTGCGGCGGGGTGGTGTCGTCGTCGCGCAGCGCCTCCAGGGTCGCGCGGAGCTCCCGGGACGCCTCCCGGCCGGCCTCCCGGATCGCCAGCAGGGCCTCCGGTACCGGCTGACCGCGCTTACGGGCCACGTGGACGGCGACTTCGGACTGCACCTTGATGACCGAGATCTGATGGGTGAGCGAATCGTGCAGCTCCCGCGCGATATGCAGCCGCTCCTCGTCGGCGCGGCGCCGCGCCGTCTCCTCGCGGGTGCGTTCGGCTTCGTCAGCCCGCTGCTCGGCCTGCCGCAGGGCTTCGCCAGCGGCGCCGGCGGCGATGAGCCAGGCGATCTGGAGGGCGCCCCGGGCCTGTGCGAACGCCTCGCCCGTGTCGTGCAGGCCCGAGGCGAGGGCCGCGAGGGGGAGCGCGGCCAGCACAGCCACGCTCACCGCCACCGTGACGATGCGGTGTCCGGCCCGCATGGCCGCGTACACCGCGAAGAGGAACGCGACGGCAGCCACGTCGAACCCCGCCGCCTGGTACCCCACCGCGCAGAGCCCGGTGACGGCAAGGACGGCGACCGGAGCCCGGCGGCCCGCGGCCAGCGCCAGGCCGCCCACCGCCAACAGCACGTAGCCGAGCAGGCCGAGTCCGGTGGAGGAGTGCTGCCCCGACAGACCGGTGACCAGCAGCGCCGCCGCCACGCCTACGGCGATCAGCCAGTCCCTGACACCGGCCCGAACGCGGAACCGTCCTTTGCTCATGCGCGCACCGTAGCCGGAGGCTGCTGCGGGCGAATCCCGCTCGCGGACGAGCGGCCGGCTACCACGCACGCAGTAGCCCGGCTGCAGCTGCCGCGTCCGTGGTAGCGCGAAGTGCCTGCGCCTGCTGGACGACTGGCCAGGGGCCCGGCCGACATGCTCGAACCACATCCAGTCGTGGGAAGAGAAGGAGCACCCTGATGTCCGCTCGTCGCCTGTCCGCCGCCTCCGCGACCGCCTTGCTCGCCGGGCTCGGTCTTGCCACACCAGCGACAGCGCACGCCTCGGTCCAGCCGGTCGCCGTCGGCGTCACCGAGTTCGGCCTCGGGAGGCTCGGAGCCACCACCGGCGGGGTGCTGGGGCTGGCCGCGGTGGTCATCGCTGTGCTGGCGTTGACCCGTCCCGCCGGTCGTCTCGGCATCGTCAGCGGTTCTTTCGGGGCCACGGCGGCCGTGGTCGCGGGGCTGATCGCCATGGCTCTCGGCGGGCTGGTCGCGGCCACCGCCGACGGTGGGCTCGGCACCGGCAACGGGCTGGGTGGCGCCTACGTGGCTCTGCTGCTGGGGCTGATCGGCACAGTGCTCGGCTGGCGGGCTCTGTCCCGCTCCCGCCGCACCGGCTGACCGGCGCGGTCACGCCCTGCCGAGGCAGCAGCAGGGTACGTACGACCGGAGGCCTGGTCAGTCGAGCTGGTCACCACGCGGCGATGACCGGCGCGTCCGGTTCGTGCTGCCGCCAGGCCTCGTTGAGGCGCCCGAGCCGGACCGCTGCGCCGATGCCGCGCAGGGACGCGACCTTCCCGTCACGGACTTCGAACGCCACGGCGCCCACCACCCGGTGGTCGACCACGGCGAGGACGGCCGGGGAGCCGTTGACCCAGGCGAAATGAAACGTGGGCGCGCCGCCTGCCAGCCGCCGCTTCGCCGGCGTCGGCTTGAAGCCGGCCCGCACGTAGGAGGCAACCTGCTTGGGCGTCGTGTACTGCAAGAGCCGCTTGGCCAGCCCGGCGCCGTCCGAGAGTGCCATCACGTCGTCGGTGAGCAGCGCCACCAGCCGTTCGGTACGCCCGGACGCGGCGGCGGCGAGGAATTCCTCGACGACCCGGCGCGCGGACGCGGGGTCGGCCTCGCCGCTGCGGCGGCGCTCGTCGGCGACCCGGGTCCTGGCCCGGTGGACGTGCTGCTGGCTCGCGGACTCGGTGATGTCGAGGATCCGGGCCATCTCGGCGTGACTGTAGGAGAAGGCCTCGCGCAGGACGTAGACGGCCCGCTCGAGGGGCGAGAGGCGCTCCATCAGCGCCAGTACGGCCAGGGACACCGATTCGCGCTGCTCGAAGGTGTCGGCAGGGCCGAGCATCGGGTCGCCCTCCAGGAGCGGTTCGGGCAGCCAGGCGCCGGCCGCTCGCTCGTGGCGCACCTGTGCCGAGCGGAGCCGGTCGAGGCACAGGTTGGTGACGACCTTGGTCAGCCACGCTTCCGGCACGTCGATCCGTTCCCGGTCGACGGCCTGCCAGCGCAGGAACGCGTCCTGTACGGCGTCCTCGGCGTCGGAGGCCGAGCCGAGCAGACGGTACGCGAGCGAGGCCAGCCGGTTCCGGCTGGCCTCGAACCGACTGGTGTCGAAGCGGTCACTGACGGTGCTGTCCATGTGGATCACCCTAGGCGGCTACGCGACCGCCTTGCCGGCCGGGCATCCGGCGCGTACGGGACCGTGTGCGCGGCGGACGCGTCCGGTGCGGTGGCCAGGTGGCGCTTGCGCTTGGGCATGCAGAAGGTCGGGTGCGAGTTGGTCCACAGCGACATCCTGAGGATGCCCGCCTTGATCCGTGCGGCCTTGCGGCCGCCCATGTACTTCGGCTTTGCCTGTCCTTCGTGGTCGACCATCTGCAGGATCCCGTCCTGCCGGCCGAGGCTGATGTGGTTGCCGGGGTAGTCCAGCTTGACGTGTCCGATCCTGCTGCCGGTGAGGCGTCCCACGATGGCCTTCATGGCCTGCATGCCGGTGTAGCCGGCCGTAGCGCAGGACATCGGCAGCGGCCGGCCGTTGTCGCCGATGGCTTGGACGCTGTCGCCGGCGGCGTAGACGTTCGGGTGCGAGAGCGAGCGCATGGTGCGGTCGACGACGATCCGGCCGTTCTCGGTGACCTCCAGACCCGCGGCGGCGGCTATCGGGTTGACCGCGAACCCTGCCGTCCACACCGTGGCGTCGGATGCGAGGGCGGTGCCGCCGGCGCACAGGACCCGTGTCGTTTCGACGGCTTCGACGCCGGTGTGCTCCAGGACGGTGATCCCCAGCCTGTCGCAGGCCAGACGCAGGTGGCCGCGGGCTCCGGTGGAGAGTTGGGCGCCGAGCTCGCGGCGGGCGATCAGCGTCACCGACAGGCCGGGCCGGGATTCGGCGATCTCGGTGGCGGTCTCGATGCCGGTCAGCCCGTCGCCGACGACCACCACCCTCCCGCCTTCCCGCAGGCCGTCCAGACGCTCGCGCAGGCGGAGCGCCGAGGGCCGGGCGGCGACATCGAAGGCGTGCTCGGCCACACCGGGGACGCTCCGGTCGTCACCGTGGCTGCCGAGCGCGTAAAGAAGCGTGTCGTAGCCGAGTTCCTCACCGCCGTTGGCGCCGGCCACGGTGACGACCTGGCGCTCGGGGTCGACGGCGGTGACACGGGCCAGGTGCAGCCGTATCCCCGTGTCCGCGAAGATGTCGGCGAGCTTCTGGGTTTCGATCTCCTGGCCGGCCGCGACCTGGTGCAGCCGCAGCCGCTCGACGAAGTCCGGCACGGCGTTGACCACGGTGATCTCGGTGTCGGCCGGGGACAGGCGGCGGGCCAGGTTCCCGGCCACGTAGGACCCGGCATAGCCGGCACCGAGGACGACGATGCGGTGCTTCATGTGGTGCTCCTGTCGGTTCGCTCCGCTGGGCTGTCGGTGACTTGAGCGGGACAGGGACCCGATTCCTGACAGGAATCGAATGTGACGTGAGTCACAGATCGAGAGCACCGGTGGCGTGGTGAGCGGTCAGGCCTTGCGGGCGGTCACCGCGCGACGTACCGCGTAGGCAGCGGCTCCGGCGGCCAGCACCGCGGCGCCGGAGACCACCGAGGAGGCCGGGAGGGCGAAGGCGAGGACGAGGCAGCCGACCAGCCCGACAACGGGGATGAGCCGCGCCGGTCGGCCCTCGTCCGGGGCGAGCGTCCAGGCGGAGGCGTTGGCGATGGCGTAGTAGGCGAGCACTCCGAAAGAGGAGAAGCCGATCGCCCCGCGTACGTCGGTGGTCGCGGCGAGTACGGCGACGACGGCGCCGACCACGAGTTCGGCGCGGTGCGGCACCTGGAACTTCGGGTGGACGGCGGCCAGGGTGTGGGGCAGGTGCCGGTCGCGGGCCATGGCCAGGGTCGTGCGCGAGACCCCGAGGATCAGGGCGAGCAGCGAGCCGAGCGCGGCCACCGCGGCGCCCACCCGTACGACCGGCGCCAGCCAGTCCACGCCTGCGGCGCGCGTGGCATCCGACAGCGGAGCCGTCGCGTCCGCGAGCCCCTGCGGGCCCAGCACGAGCAGGACGGCAACGGCCACGGCCGTGTAGACGACCAGGGCGATGCCGAGAGCGAGCGGGATGGCCCGCGGGATGGTGCGGGCGGGGTCACGGACCTCCTCCCCGAGCGTGGCGATGCGGGCGTAGCCGGCGAAGGCGAAGAACAGCAGGCCCGCCGCCTGGAGCACCCCGCCGAAGGTCGCGTCGTCACCGATGCCGAGCCGGGCGGTGTCCGCGCCGCCGGAGGTGACCGCGGCGACCACCACCGCGGCCAGCACGCCCAGGACCACGGCGACGATGACGCGGGTGAGCCAGGCGGACTTCTGCACCCCGGCGTAGTTGACGGCGGTCAGCGCCACCACGGCCGCGACCGCGACGGCGTGCGCCTGACCGGGCCACACGTACGAGCCGACGGTCAGTGCCATCGCCGCACAGGAGGCGGTCTTGCCGATCACGAACGCCCATCCGGCAAGGTAGCCCCAGAATTCGCCCAGCCGCTCCCGCCCGTAGACGTACGTACCTCCGGAGGCCGGGTAGCGGGCGGCCAGGCGCGCCGACGACATGGCGTTGCAGTACGCCACCACCGCGGCCAGCGCCAGGCCGACCAGCAGCCCCGACCCGGCCGCACCGGCCGCCGGAGCCAGGGCCGCGAAGATCCCCGCCCCGATCATCGACCCCAGGCCGATCACCACGGCATCGAACACACCCAGGTGCCGCTTCAACTCGCCCGTGCCCGCAGGCCCCGACACCGCGCCCATCACTCGCTCCCCGACCACACTCCGGCAGGTGTACCGGCGCACCGTATAGGAACAAAGCGACGAGTCGGGGACCGCGCCCGGCTGGCAGGCACGGTAACAAGGTGCTACCCGGCCCTGGAGGAATGGCGCAGCCTGCACATACCGGCTGCCCCGACCGGCCTGGCGCAGGCAGCGCGAAGGCCGGACCCTGGCGCGCGACCGGTCCGGCCCTTCGCCTTGCGCGTTGCGGGTGTCAGCCGAGGCGGCCGAGGTGGATGACCACGATGGTGACGGTGGCATCGGTGATCTCGTACAGGACCCGGTATCGCCCGACATGCATCCGGCGCAGGTCAGCGGAGCCGTACTCGGCGCTGCCCTCGGGGCGAGGCTGCACGGCGAGCAGGTCGACGGAGTCCATCAGCTGCCGCAGCCCGTCGGGGTCGTCCTTGAGGAACCGGGCGGCCGCGTCAATCGCGGCCTCGTCCCAGATGACCGCGTACGTCAACCGCGCTCCAGCCCCAGCCGGGCGCGGACGTCGTCGTGGGCAACGCCTACCGCGGCGGTGCCGGCGCTCTGGCGCTCCCGGTACAGGGCCAGAGCCAGGGCGTCCTCCAGGTCGGCGAGTTCCTGAGGGTTGATGAGCACGGCCGCGGGCTGGCCGTGGTCGGTGATGGTGATGCGTTCGCGAGCGTGGGACGCGCGGCGTACCAGCGATCCGAACTTGGCACGCGCTTCGGTGATCGGCAGAGTCTCACTCATGTACAGAACTGTACACTTCATGCCGCTTGTGAGGAGAGTGGACAGTGCTCCGCACGCGAGGCGGCAGCGCCATGGAGGATGCAGTGGGGTGAGGGATTTGCGACTGCCCTGATGGCCCGGCTTGTCACGCCCCGAGTTTCCGTGCCGTGACCCCGGGCCTGTGCGTGTGGGGCGCAAAGTGAGGACGCCGAAGTGCGGCTGCCGGGCAATCCGCCCACCACATGCCCCTCCGGGGTTCGCCGACGGGGTCCCTGTGGGCAGCCCAGTCTCCGGCTGGAGTCTGGGGGTGATCCCGCGGGCAGCTGGGTCGCAAGCGCAGTTCTGCCGACGCTTGGGGGCCTGTCACGCGGCTGTGACAGTCGGCGGACAGCGTCGTGAAGTGCGGAGGTCAGTCTTTTAACAGAAGGACAAACCAGACATTTCGTCACAGTCCTTCGAATCTTCCCCCCACCCCCCTTTATTTGGAGTAATCCTCATGGCTCGCACTTCTCGGAAGCAGCGTTTCTCGATGTTCGCCGTC
>NZ_JBVHWW010000064.1:0-21700 GCF_055563995.1 Streptomyces sp. NPDC029164
TCCCCCCCCCCCCCCCCTCTTCCCTCCCCCCCCCCCCCCCCCCCCCCCCCCCCCCCCCCCCCCCCCCCCCACACACCCCCCCCCCCCCCCCCCCCCCCCCCCCCCCCCCCCCCCCTCAGCCGCGGTTCACTTGGACTCGTAGTAACCGAAGATGTCGACGACGAGGTCGACGTCCTCCCAGCCCTGGTTCCAGTAGTCGACGATGCCGTTCTTGCCGGAGCTCGCCTGGACCAGGTTCGGGACGGTCTTGCCGGCCGTCCAGTTCAGGGTCGAGGAGGTGGGGCGCGGCGGGAAGACCGCGGTCTGGTCCCTGTACTGCTGCACCGTGTTCGGGTCCGGCGCGACCGACAGGAAGCCGGTGCCGGTCGTGTTGGTCACGGTGGTGTTCAGCACGTACCCGTCGATGCCCACCTCGCCGGGCGAGGTCCCGTTGTACGTGTAGATGTAGTTCCGGGCGCGCAGCTGGCCGTAGGGCCAGGCGGGGTCACGGGTGTCGATCATGCGGCCCGGCTGGAGCGGCATGAAGGACGCCTTGCTGTCCTTGCTGTAGTAGCCGACGACGTCGACGATCACGTCGGTGCCCGCCCAGGCGCCGTTGAAGACGCTGATCCTGCCGTCCGCGCCGACGGGCACGATCACCGAGTTGGCGATCGTCTGACCGGGGGTGAAGTTCAGGTTGGACGCGGTCGGGGTGGCGCCGCCGCCCGGGAAGACCGACAGGTGGCCGGACTCCTTCGGGTTGGTGACCGTCACGTTGAGCGCCACGGCGGTGATGCCCTGGGGCACGCCGCGCAGGCCGCCGATCTGGGTGGAGAAGGTCTTGCGCCCGCCGAGCTGGCCCTTGACCGTGCCGAGGCCCTCGCGGGTGTCGACGAACCGGGCCGGGGTCATCGGCGCGTAGCCGCTCGCCTCGGTCCGGGTGAAGTAGCCGGTCACGTCCGCGATCAGGTCGACGGACTCCGCGCCGCGGTTGGCGAGCTCCACGTAGCCGTTCTTGCCGACCGGCACGATCACCAGGTTCGGGACGGTCTGGCCCGCCTCGAAGTTGACGTTCGACGTGGTCGGACGGTCGGTGCCCTCGGGGAACGCCGTGACGTGCCCGCCGGCGGTCGTGTTCGTGACGGTCAGGTTGAGGGCCACGGCGGTGACCCCGGCGGGGATCGCGCCGTTGCCGCCGACCTTCACGCGGGTGGAGCCGTACGGGGCGACCTTGCCCTGGGCGGCGCCGGTCCCGTCGCGGGTGTCGAGGAGGCGGGTGGGCGCGTACGGGACGAAGTCCGAGCCCGCGGTCATGACCTGGAACTCGTTGACGACCTCGGTCTGGTTCGCCGGGTCCGTCACGGTGACCTTGACGGTGTACTCGCCGAGCTCGGCGTAGGTGTGGGTGCTCTTGAGGACGGTCGAGCCGTAGGCGTCCATCCCGTCCGTGTTCCCGTCGCCCCAGTCGACGGTGACCTTCAGCGTGGAGTCCGCGCTGATGACGGTGGTCTCCAGGTCCAGTGCGTGCGCGGTGGTGCTCGCCGCGTTCAGCACGATGGCCAGGTCCGGGTTGCCGGCGGCCTGCGAGGCGCTGGCCCCGGCCTTCCCGCCGGGCAGGCCCTTGCGGACCGAGCGCTCGGCGGGGCTCTTGAAGGTCTTGAAGTTCGGCGCCGCGGCCTTCCCCAGATCCACGGCGGGAGCGGCCACGCCCTGCGCGCCCGGAGCGACCGGAGCGACCGGACCGGCCGCGTGGGCCATCCCCGGGACGAGACCGACCGTGGCCGCTATGACGGCAACGGAAATTACGAGACGGCGACTGCGCACCGTTCCCCCCATTTTTTGAACATGCTCAGGAACTGTCTGGGTCACAGTACATAGATCCTCGTCGCATGATCAGCCGATATCCCCGCGAAGAGGGGGAGTTGGCGAGATTCCGTCCGGCGTCAGCCCGCGCTGTCGTGGAGCTGTTCCGCCACCGTGAACCGGCAGTGGAAGACCTGCCAGCGTCCGTCCAGCACCAACAGGAAGGAATCGCCGTCCCGGTACAGGACCCGCCGCTTCGGCCTGTACGGATGCTGGGGTTTGTAGTCTTCGGCGTGTTCCCGCAGTGCGGCGACCGCCTCCTCGCGCGTCCCCTCGACGTGGCCCAGGACCTTGATGGACCACTCCCGGCCCTCGCCGCTGCCTGTGTGCTGCTCGACGAGCAACCCCCACCGGGCCATTACGCGCGCTCCCCGAACCACCGCGGGGTGCTGCTGCTCATGTCCGCTCTCCCGCCGACCGCTCGATGAGCCCCCTGGATCCACGGGGGCTCGGTGCCTGCGCGGATCCTCGCACACCGCCGGACGGCAGCGGCTACCAGGCCAGTTGGGCGATCTCCTCCGACACCACCGCGCACGCGTCCGCCGCCGGGTCGATGAGCGGGAAGTGCCCGATGCCGTCGAGGAGGGTCAGCCCCACCATCTCGCCCGCCTTCGCCGCCGCCGCCACGTAGGCCTCGGCCACCTGCTGCGGAACCACGATGTCGTCCCGTCCCTGCACCACCGCCGTGGCGATCCCCGTCGGCAGCAGCGCCGCCGGGTCCGCGTACGGCAGGCGGTCCGCGAAGCACTCCTCGCCGCCCAGCAGCTGCGCGCTCGCGCCGCCGCACACGCCCAGCTCCTCCGCCACCCCGAAGTCGGCGATCGGTGCCAGCGCCACCACGCCGCGCAGCGGCGGCGGGGAGGGCAGCCTCCACGGGGAGCCGTACGGGAGCATGTGCCGGGCCGCGGCCCACAGCGCGAGGTGCCCGCCCGCCGAGTGCCCGGTGACGACCAGACGGCGGACGTCGGCCTGCGGGAGCGCGGTGGCGGCCAGCTCCGGGAGGGCGTCCATCGCGGCGGCGACGTCGTCGAAGGTCTCCGGCCAGCGCCCGGCGACCGGACCGTCGGCGTGCTGGTGCGGGAGGGAACTGCCCCGCCGGTACTCGACGTTCGCGACGGCGAAACCCCGCCGGGCCAGGAAGTCCGCGAAGGGGGTGATGTGGCGCCTGTCGTACGGGGCCCGCCACGCGCCACCGTGCAGGACGGCCACCAGCGGCACCGGGCCGCCCGGGGTCTCGGTGCGCGGGGCGTAGAAGTCGACGACCTGGTCGGGGTGTTCCCCGTACGCGCCGGTCGCGTCCGGCGCGACGGCCGGATGGGAGAAGGCCGAGGCGGCCTCGGCGGCGTCCCGTTCCACGGCGGCGGGGTCCGTCATCGGCTCAACCTCTCGGTAACGCGTGGGACAGCGGGGACAGATGTTCCGGTGTTCCGGCAGAGCGGGACCGTATCAGTCTGGAACGAGAGGTTCCGTGCAGGGTCCGGGATGTGACCGGGCGGACGGAGCCGTAGCCCCGCCCGCCCGGTGATGTGACGTTTCGCTACCGAGTCACCCGAAAATGTGACCCAGTGTGCGCGCGGCACGCTCGGCGTCGGCGAAACCGACGTAGAGCGGGGTGAAGCCGAAGCGCAGGACGTCGGGCGCGCGGAAGTCGCCGATGACGCCCCGGGAGATGAGCTCGCCCATGACCTCACGGGCGTTCTCGGTGCGCAGCGAGATCTGGCTGCCGCGGTGCCCGTGCTCGTCCGGGGTGACCGACTCGACCCGGCCCTGCGGGACGTACGCCGCCACGCATGCCAGGAAGAAGTCGGTCAGGGCGAGCGACTTGGCCCGTACGGCCTCGACGGAGACGCCTTCCCAGGCGTCGAGCGCCGACTCCAGCGCCAGCATGGACAGGATGTCCGGGGTGCCGACGCGGCCGCGGGTCGCGCCCTCGGCCGCCTCGAAGGCCGGGGTCATCGCGAAGGGATCCGCGTGACCGTTCCAGCCCGGGAGCGGGGAGTCGAAGCCGGCCTGGTGGCGCGCGGCGATGTACAGGTACGCGGGGGAACCGGGGCCGCCGTTGAGGTACTTGTACGTGCAGCCGACCGCGAGGTCGACGGCGTGCGCGTCGAGGCCGACGGGGAGGGCCCCGGCGGAGTGGCACAGGTCCCAGACCGTGATCGCCCCGGCGGCTCGGGCCGCCGCGGTGAGGGCGGGCAGGTCGTGGAGCCGCCCGGTGCGGTAGTCGACGTGGTTGAGGAGGACCACCGCGGTGTCCGCGTCCATCGCCTCGGCCGCGTGCGAGGGATCCACCGGGGTGACGGTCAGACCCGTCATGCGGGCCGCCGACTCCGCTATGTAGCCGTCGGTCGGGAAGGTGGCCGCGTCGACCAGCATCCGGGTCCGGCCGGGGGCCGCGAGGCGGGCGGCACCGACCAGGGCCTTGAAGAGGTTGACGCTGGTGGAGTCGCCGACGACGACCTGGCCGGGGGCCGCGCCGACGAGCGGGGCGATCTTGTCGCCGATCCGCTCGGGGGCGGTCCACCAGCCGCTCTCGTCCCAGGACCGGATGAGGAGCTCGCCCCACTGCCGGGAGACGACGTCCGCGGTGGTGTCGGCGACGCCGGCCGGGAGCGCGCCGAGGGAGTTGCCGTCCAGGTAGACGACGCCGTCGGGGAGGGTGAAGCGCCCGCGGAGCTTGGCCAGCTCGTCGGCGGCGTCCAGGGATGCCGCGCGGGCCGCCAGGTCGGCGGGGCCGGAGGTCTCAGACATGGCTGCGGGCCGTCCAGAGCTCCGGGAACACGTTCTTCGTGGCGCGCTTCTCCAGCCAGGTCACGCCGGCCGAGCCGCCCGTGCCCGTCTTCGCGCCCATCGCGCGGCGGGTGGCGACCAGGTGATCGTTGCGCCAGCGCCAGACGAGCTCGGCCACGTCCGTGAGGACCTCGCCGAGGCGGTGCAGGTCCAGGTGCTCGTCCGGGGTGGCGTAGAGGCCCGTCCAGACGGCCTCGACCTCGGCCGAGGGCTCGTAGCGCAGCGAGAGGTCGCGGTCGAGGACGGCGGCCGGGACCGGGAGGCCGCGGCGGGCGAGCAGGCGCAGGACCTCGTCGTAGAGGCTCGGCTCGTGCAGGGCCTTCTCCAGCTCCGCGTGGACGCGCGGCGCGCCGCGGTGCGGGACCAGCATGGAGGAGGACTTCTCGCCGAGCAGGAACTCCATCCGGCGGTACATCGCCGACTGGAAGCCGGAACCTTCGCCTAGCGCGGAGCGGTAGGCGTTGAACTGTCCCGGGGTGAGCTGGGCGAGCGGGCGCCAGGAGGCGTTGAGGGCTTCGAGTTCGCGGAGGGAACGTTTCAGCGCATCCATCGCGACCGGGATGCGGTCCTCGCGCAGGGCCTTCGCGGCGGTTTCCCACTCGTGGACGATGACCGTGAACCACAGCTCCATGACCTGGGTCGTGACCAGGAAGACCATTTCGCCCGGGTCGTCCGAGCGGAGGTGCTGGAGGTGGGTGAGAACGTCCGCCTGGACGTAGTCCTCGTACGGGGTGGTGCCGTCGAAGTCGAGGTTCGGGGTGTCCGACCCGCCGACTCCGGAGGCATCAAGGGTGTTCGACATTTCTGTCTCCTCGACACGTGCTTCCGGGTAGCGGTCCGCTCCTTCCGTGAGGTGAGTGGAGCCCCGGTCCCCTGCCCGCAGCATAGGACACCCTCGCGCCGGCGCTCCAGCGGGGAGTGACGCAGACCACACAAATGCGGTCCGCGTCACTCCCCGCCGTACGGGATCAGGCGCTCAGCGTGTCCGCCGCCGTCGGGGAGGAGTCGCGCAGGAAGGTCGAGCAGCGCTCGTACTCCTCCTTCTCGCCGATCGCCCCGGCCGCGCGGGCCAGGGCGTGCAGGGCCCGCAGGAAGCCGCGGTTCGGCTCGTGCTCCCACGGCACCGGGCCGTGGCCCTTCCAGCCGGCGCGGCGCAGGGCGTCGAGGCCGCGGTGGTAGCCCGTGCGGGCGTAGGCGTACGACTCGACCGTGCTGCCGGCGGCGAAGGCCTCGTCGGCGAGGATCGCCCAGGCGAGGGAGGACGTCGGGTGCGCGGCGGCCACCTCGACGGCGGGGGTGCCGGCGGCGATGGCCTCACGGCCCGGCTCGTCGGGGAGGTGGGTGGGGGCGGGGCCCCCGAGCAGGTTCTGGTGAATGGACATGCCCCCAGTCTGCCGGGCCGCTGCCGCTGGGCCGCGCAGTGGTGGTCGCGCTCCGCCGCGGGAGGTGTGGATCCGCGGTCCCCGCCGGCGCCCCGGCGCGCCCCCGGACCGTCGCACGGGTCCGCCTCGTTCGGGCCGTACAGCACGCCGGCAGGTGCGCGAAGGGCCCGGCCTCCGTCGTGGACGGGGGGCCGGGCCCTTCGGTGGTGCGGGGTGGCCGCTGGGGCCGGCTACTTCAGCTTGGTACCGGTGGATCGCAGGTTCGCGCACGCCTCGGCGACACGCGCGGCCATGCCGGCCTCCGCGGCCTTGCCCCAGGTGCGGGGGTCGTACTTCGACTTGGTGCCGACCTCGCCGTCGACCTTCAGGACACCGGCGTAGTTGGTGAACATGTGGTCCACGACCGGGCGGGTGAAGGCGTACTGGGTGTCGGTGTCGAGGTTCATCTTCACGACGCCGTTCTCCAGCGCGGTGGCGATCTCCTCGGCCGTGGAGCCCGAACCGCCGTGGAAGACGAAGTCGAACGGCGAGGCCTTTCCGTACTTCTCGCCGACACCGGCCTGGAGGTCCTTGAGGAGCTCGGGGCGCAGGACGACGTTGCCGGGCTTGTAGACGCCGTGGACGTTGCCGAAGGACGCGGCCAGCAGGTAGCGCCCCTTCTCGCCCAGGCCCAGGGCCTCGGCGGTGCGGATGGCGTCGTCGACGGTCGTGTACAGCTCGTCGTTGATCTCGTGGCTGACGCCGTCCTCCTCGCCGCCGGTCGGGGTGATCTCGACCTCAAGGATGATCTTCGCGGCGACGGCCTTGGCGAGCAGCTCCTGGCCGATGGCCAGGTTGTCGGCCAGGGTCTCGGCGGAGCCGTCCCACATGTGCGACTGGAAGAGCGGGTTCAGACCGCGGGCCACGCGCTCGGCGGAGATGTCGAGCAGCGGGCGGACGTAGCCGTCCAGCTTGTCCTTGGGACAGTGGTCCGTGTGCAGCGCGACCGTGATGTCGTACTTGGCGGCCACGATGTGGGCGAACTCGGCCAGGGCTACCGCACCGGTGACCATGTCCTTGTTGTGCTGGCCACCCAGGAACTCCGCACCACCGGTGGAGATCTGGATGATGCCGTCGCTCTCGGCCTCCGCGAAGCCGCGCAGTGCAGCGTGCAGGGTCTGGGAGGAGGTCACGTTGATGGCCGGGTAGGCGAACTTGCCTGCCTTCGCCCGGTCGAGCATCTCGTTGTAGACCTCGGGGGTTGCGATGGGCATCTGTCCGCTCCTTGGATGTGCGGGGAGTGTGCTTATTACGGGCCCTGACCTGGGGGCGACGTCATCGTCGCGCCTATCTTTCCAGACTCAGCGCGGGGGTCCAGCCCGCCGGTCTCACGTGCTGGGCGAACGGCCCGGGATGTTTCACGTGAAACATCCCGGGCGCCCGCGAAAGGGCAGGTCAGGGCCGTATCAGACGTAGGCGAGGACCTTCGTCACCCGTTGTCGCGGTGGCCGGTCCGGCGCCCCCGGGACCCGAAAGGAGACCGGAAGAGGCCCTCCCTAGGACAGGCCCAGGTCCTCGAGGCGGTAGCCGGTGAGGTACGGGAGACCGGCCTCGGCGATGGCGTCGGCCGCCCCGCGGTCGACGATCGTGGCGACGGCGACGACCTCGCCGCCGGCCTCGCGGACCGCCTCGACGGCGGTCAGCGGGGAACCGCCGGTGGTCGAGGTGTCCTCGACGACGAGGCAGCGCTTGCCCTTCACGTCGGTGCCCTCGATGCGGCGCTGCATGCCATGGGCCTTCTGCGCCTTGCGGACGACGAAGGCGTCCAGGCGCTGACCGCGCGCGGCGGAGGCGTGCAGCATCGAGGTCGCGACCGGGTCGGCGCCCAGGGTCAGACCGCCGACGCAGTCGAAGTCCAGCTCGGCGGTCAGGTCGAGCATGACCTGGCCGACCAGCGGGGCCGCCTCGCCGTCGAGGGTGATCCGGCGGAGGTCGATGTAGTAGTCGGCCTCCCGGCCGGAGGAGAGGATCACCTTGCCGTGCACGACGGCCTTGTCCTTGATCTGCTGCAGAAGCGCATCCCGTACGTCACTCATGGCCCTGAGCTTAATTGCGCCCTAGCGCAGCCGCCGCCACGTCCACGTCGTGGAGACCTCCAGCGGATCCACCGGCGTGACCAGGCGCGGCAGGGTGTTCAGCCCGTTCGGCGGGCCGGACTGCGGCTCCACACAGACGGCCTCGGACTCCTCGTCGTAGACGACCACCCATTCGGCCCGGCTGGTGAGCCTCAGTTCCAGGGTGCCGGGCCAGGTGAGGGTGACGTCGACGCCGTGCGGCATGCCGAAGCAGTCGTCCCAGGGGCCGGGCTTCGGGTCGATGCGGTGGCCGGTGGGGAGGTGGTCGGCGCCGCGCTCCTCCTGCCAGGCGGGCTCGAAGGAGAGCTCGGCCGCCCCGCCTCCGGTCCCGAGGTCGCGCAGGAACCAGGGGTGCCAGCCGGCCTGGGCCGGGAAGGAGTCCCCGTAGGTCTCGACGCCCAGGGTGAGGGTGAGCGCGTCCTCGGTGAGCGCGAGGACCTGGGTGACCCGGCCGGGGTACGGCCACGGCTCGACGAGGTCGTAGGTGAACGCCGCCTCGGTGGCGGTGGCTCCCGCCGGGCGCCAGGGGGCGTCGCGGCCGAACCCGTGGAGGGCGTGCGGCGGGTGGTTGACCGGCATCTGGTGAACGGTGCCGCCGTCACGGAACCGGCCGTCCTCGATCCGGCCGCACCACGGGACCATCGGGAACGCCCCGTACCGCGGGCCCTGGCGCAGCAGCTCCGTCCCGTCGATGCGCAGGCTGCTGATGCGGCAGCCGTTCTCCTGGTCGACCGTCACCTCGGCGCCGCCGGCGCTCAGTTGCGTACTCATGCGGTCGACCCTAATGCGGGCCGCGGCCGCAGGTCAGCGGCGGCGGCGCAGGGCCCGGCCGATGACGACCGCCGAGGCCAGCGCGAGGGCGGCGGCGGGGGCGATCCAGCGCAGGCTGTCGCCGGCGGTGGTGGCGGCGGGCGCGGGAACCGGGGCGTACCGGCCGCGCGGCGGCGCGTGGTCCACCTCCTCCGCACTGCGGCCGATCATGGTGCGGCGGGCGTGCGCGGCCTCGGCCGGAGGCCGCGGGGCCCCGTCCAGCTCCTCGAACCCGCCGGCCAGGAACGGGTCCAGCGACGGGGGCGGCACCTCGGTGTCGGAGAGGGAGGCGCTGACCTCGGTGACATCGTCCTCGACGAACCCCGGACCGGCCTCGGCGCTCTCCTCCGCCTCCTCGGCCTCGGCGACGGGGTCACCGAGCGCGGATCCGGCGCTCAGCTGGCCGGCGACCCGGTCCAGCAGCCGCTGTACGGTGGCGGCCGCGGCCTCGGGGGTGAAGGCGGCGGCGCGCCCGTCGGCGGTGGCCCGGGCGGTGAAGTCCAGCCGGGTCCCGTCCTCGGCGGGGGAAAGCCGCAGGTCCACGGAGAACTTCACCGTCCCGCTGCCGCGGACCTCCGTGCCCTCACCCTCGAAGGTGAAGTGGCCGGGGTCCCGCTCGATGACGGCGAGGGCCCCCCGGTAGGTCACGGTGCTCCCGCCGACGCGGACCTTCAGCCGGCCGGAGACCGGCCCGGCGTCGGTGTCGGCGTCACGCTGGAGTCCGGGCACGCACCGGGCGACCCGGGCGGGGTCGCGCAGCACGGCGCGGAGATCGTCTGCCGGTACCGGGACGAACACCTGATGCTCCATGTGGACGAGCCTACCGACGACAGCGCGCCGGGTCACGAATACCGCGGGTGCGGAAGGGTCGACGGCGGGAGCCCGGGCACCCGGGTGCGTTCCGCGTCGCGCGCCGCGTCCTGCAGCGAGCGCGCCGACAGCGAGCGCAGGGCGGGCGTGTCGCGGTCCACGTGCAGCGGGGGGACCCCGTCGCGGGCGGCCAGGACGAAGCCCCAGTCCTGTGGCGGTGCCTCGGCCACGCCGAGGGGGGTGCGGTCGGGTCCGGCGGCGAAGCCCGACAGGCGGCCGCCCGCGCTGTACGGGGCGGTCCGCAGACCGGCCGCGCGCAGGGTGGAGTCGACGGTCCAGTACGTCCGCGGGCGCGTGGCCAGCGGACCGGCGTGCACGGCGATCCGGCCCCCGGGGCGCAGGGCCCGCGCGGCCAGCCCGTAGAACTCCTGCGAGTACAGCTTCGTGCTGGGGGTGATGCCCGGGTCCGGGAGGTCGGAGACGATGACGTCGAAGCGGCCGGCGGCGGCCGGCCCGCGCAGCCAGTGGAAGGCGTCCTGCGTGACGACGGCCAGGCGGGGGTCCTCGTACGCCCGGGCGTTGAGCGCGGAGAGCATCGGATCGGTGCGGGCGAGGCCGACCACGCCGGGGTCGAGCTCGACGACGGTGACGGAGGCGACGTCCCGGTAGCGGAGCACCTCGCGGGCGGCGAGCCCGTCGCCGCCGCCGAGGACCAGGACCCGGGCGTGCGGGCCGGTCATCGCGGGGTGGACCAGGGCTTCGTGGTAGCGGTACTCGTCGTAGCCGCTGACCCGCAGCCGTCCGTCGAGGTACAGGTCGAGGGAGCGCGGGGAGCCGGTCGGGGGGCCGGTGAGCACCAGCTCCTGCACCCCGGTCCGGACGGCGACGCGCACCTCCCCGCCGTAGACGGCGCGCCGGGCCACCCGCTCGAAGTCGTCGGCGAGGACGGTCGCCGAGGCGAGCACGGCCAGCACGGTCACGTTGGCGGCGATCAGCAGCCAGCGGCAGCGGCGGCTCAGGTCGCGGCGGAACAGCCACAAGACCAGCCCGCCGCCGACGGCCGCGTTGACGGTGCCGGTGAGCATGGCGCCGGTGAGCTGGCCGAGC
Organism: Streptomyces sp. NPDC029164; assembly: GCF_055563995.1. Classification (NCBI taxonomy): domain Bacteria; kingdom Bacillati; phylum Actinomycetota; class Actinomycetes; order Kitasatosporales; family Streptomycetaceae; genus Streptomyces; species Streptomyces sp. NPDC029164. Next base: position 10,856 of record NZ_JBVHWW010000064.1, read on the forward strand.
ATCGGGAGCAGCAGGAACGGGAAGGCGAGGCCGCCGACGAGGGCGCCGACGTAGTCGGCGGCGAACAGGTCGGCGACGGCCCCGCCCGCGTCCTGTCTGCGGATGCGCTGGATGAGGACCATCAGCAGCGGGATCTCCGCGCCGATGAGCACCCCGATGGCGAAGGAGAAGGCGACGAGGGCGGGACGGGACTCCCCCAGCCAGGCGAAGCTCGCGTAGAGCGCCATGGCCGAGAGCCCGCCCAGGAGGGCGAGCCCGGCTTCGATGGCGCCGAAGCCGAAGGCGGGCCGGTGGCGCAGGCGCTTGGCGAGCAGGGAGCCGACGCCCATGGCGAAGACCATGACGGACAGCACGACCGACGCCTGGGTGACGGAGTCGCCGATGAGGTAGGTGCCCAGGGCGAGCAGCTCCAGTTCGTACACGAGCCCGCAGGCGGCGCAGACGAACACGGTGGCCAGGACGAGGAGTCGGCCGGTCCGGGGCCGTACGGGCAGGGCGGCCGGGACGGTCGCGGCGCCCCGCGGCTCCGGAGCCGGGAGCACCCGGCGCGGGACGGAACGGTCGATCATGCAGCGAACCGTACGTCACCGCTCACCTACAGCCGGTCACCCACATGGGTGCAAGTGGCGCATCGATCCAGCCAGTTGGCGTAATGGCGAGGGGCCTTCCGCGCCCCGGAGGCGCCGCCCGGCCCCTCGGCCGCTACAGCAGCGCCGGCGATTCCAGCGCCGCGGCCGCCGGGGCCCCCGCCCGTACGCCCACCCGGGTCCGGGTGGCCACCAGCTGGCCCTCCTGCGGGTACGCGTGCCAGGTCCGCCAGCGCACCTGGCCCTCGTAGCGCTGCGCGAGCATGGCCGTGAAGGCGTGCGGACTTCCGGGAAACGTCCCCGCTAGCCCGTTCGGGTGGTCAGCCACCAGTGCGAGCAGCTCCTGCGCCCGCCCCGCGAAGGAGCCGCGGGACAGCGTCTCGACCCGCGCGGCGAACTCGTACTCCCAGTCACCCACCCGCTTGGCCACGCCGAGCGGCAGCGGCGTACTGCTGCCGGGCATACAGGCGACCGTCTCCGAGCAGAGCACCTCGGCCTCTTCCAGAAGAACCTGGTGGGAGGCCCCGAGCAGGCGCAACTCCACCTTGGCTCCGGACAGTTCGAGGTTCAGTACGGCCAGGGCGGGCAGCCGGTCCCGACCCAGGGCCCAGGCGAGATCGGCGGCACGCGTGTCGGTGTAGGAGGTCTGGAGGGTCGTGAGCATGAGTCGGCTCCGCAAACGCGCGAGGGAGATGGGCCGGGGCCCGCCAGCGGTAGTCAACGGGTGGGGGGACACCGGCACGGGTCCACAGGAAGTCCAGGGAGGTCCGAGGACTGGTCTACTCAACCGAGGGAATCATGAAAGGCACGGCACTCACAGCGTTTTTACCCAACTTGACGGGGTTTACATCCCCCCGGGGGCTCCACAGTTCACGTGTTCAACGGGTTGCGTCCCGCGCGTCGTCATGCATCGACGAACGAGTCGTCACGCAGGGGCGAACGACGAGGACGCCCGGCGGAAACGGGACCGCCGAACGCCCTCCTCCACGCGGTGCCGGCTGCCCCGTGTCAGCTGGAACCGCACCCCCCGCCGCCGCACGAGGACGACGAGCCACAGGACGAGGAAGAGCCACAGCCCGAGCCGCCGCCCCCGTCCACCCACGAGCTGCCGCTGCGCTTGCGGCGGCCGCCGCTCTGCCCGCTCTTGGCCGAGCGGGCCGCGACCACCACGACGAACGCGACGATCAGGAATGCGCCAACGATGAAGACGAACATGCAGTCCGCCCTTCTCTCACGCCCCGGTCTTCCCGGGGAGCGGGATCCCCTCGTCCCGCGTGAAGGGGGGATGCCCCCGGGCCGCACGGCCCAAAGCACACTTGAGGAAGTCCAGAGGTTGACCCCAGGATGACGCCCATGAGCGCACCCGTGAGCAGCGACCGCCCCTTCCTGAACCGCCGGCTGGCGGCCTTCGGCACGACGATCTTCGCGGAGATGTCGGCACTGGCCGCCCGCACCGGTTCGATCAACCTCGGCCAGGGCTTCCCCGACACCGACGGCCCGGCGGAGATCGCCGAGGCGGCCTCCCGCGCGGTCCTCACGGGCCGGGGCAACCAGTACCCGCCCGGCCCCGGCGTCCCCGAGCTGCGCACCGCGATCGCCGCGCACCAGCAGCGCTTCTACGGCCTGTCCTACGACCCCGACACCGAGGTCCTGGTCACGGCGGGCGCCACCGAGGCCATCGCCGCCTCCCTCCTCGCCCTCTTGGAGCCCGGTGACGAGGTCATCGCCCTGGAGCCGTACTACGACTCGTACGCGGCCTGCATCGCGATGGCCGGCGCCGTACGCGTCCCGGTCACCCTGCGCCCGCACGCCGGGGCCTTCGCCCTCGACCTGGACGAACTGCGCGCCGCCGTCACCCCGCGCACCCGCCTGCTCCTGCTGAACACCCCGCACAACCCGACGGGCACCGTCCTGACCGCGGCCGAGCTCGCCGCGATCGCCGAGCTGGCGGTCGAGCGCGACCTGCTGGTCGTCACGGACGAGGTGTACGAACACCTGGTCTTCGAGGGCGTCCACATCCCCCTGGCGGGCCTCCCGGGCATGCGCGAGCGCACGGTCACCATCTCCTCGGCCGGGAAGACCTTCTCCTTCACGGGCTGGAAGGTCGGCTGGGTCACCGCGCCCCCGGAGCTGGTCACGGCCGTCCGCTCGGCGAAGCAGTTCCTCACCTACGTCTCCTCGGGCCCCTTCCAGTACGCGATCGCCGAGGCCCTCGCCCTCCCCGACACGTACTACGAGACCTTCCGCGCCGGCCTGGCCGCCAAGCGCGACATCCTCGCCGACGGGCTCACGGCGGCCGGCTTCGAGGTCTTCCGCCCGCAGGGCACGTACTTCATCACCACCGACATCACCCCCCTCGGCGAGAAGGACGGCCTCGCCTTCTGCCGCGCCCTGCCCGAGCGCTGCGGCGTCGTCGCCATCCCGAACCAGGTCTTCTACGACGACAAGTCCGCCGGCGCCACCCAGGTCCGCTGGGCCTTCTGCAAGCGCGAGGACGTCCTGCGGGAGGCCGCCTCCCGGCTGCGCGGCCTCTGACACCCGGCCCCCGGGCCCCCGCCGCCCGGCGCCGGCCGCGCCGGGTGCTTGCGGCCGGCCGAGGCCGGTGTGAAGCTGTCGCCCGCACGAGTGCCCGAAGCCTCACCTCCCGGTGAGCGGACCTCACCGAGAGACGGAAGTCGGGATTCATGGCAACGGGCAGAGCGACCGTGTCCGCGTCGCCCCTGGAGATGCGCGCGGTCCGGGCCGTACGGTCGGCCGCGCCGCCGGCGGTGATAGCGCTCGGCGTGTTCGCCGCCGTGCGCGGGGCCGGGATGCTGGTGCTCGCCCTCGGGTCGTGGTGGGCCGGACGGGATCCGCTGCGGGTGCTCGGCCGGTCCTGGGACGCGGACTGGTACCTGCGGATCGCGGCCCACGGCTACGGGCGCACCCTGATGTGGCCCGACGCCGCCACCGGCACCGGGCCCGTGCAGAGCGACCAGGCCTTCTTTCCGCTCTACCCCGCGCTGATACGGGCCGTCTCCGGCATCCTGCCCGGCGGGCCCGTGCCCGCCGCGCTCCTCGTCACCTGGACGGCCGCCGCCGTCGCCGCCGTGGGGATCTACCGGGTCGGGGAGCGGGTCGTCGGGCCGCGCGCCGGGCTGCTGCTCGTGGGGCTGTGGGCGGCCCTGCCGCACTCGGTGGTCCTCACCCTCGCCTACACCGAGGCGCTGCTGGCCGCCTTCGCCGCCTGGGCCCTGCACGCCCTGCTGCGCGGCCGCTGGCTGTGGGCCGCCGGCCTCGCCGGACTCGCCGGGCTGACCCGGCCCACCGGGCTCGCCGTCGCGGCCGCCGTGTCGGCCATGGCCCTCCACGCGATCCTCGTACGAAGATCCCGGGCACCCGAGGTGTGGGTGGCCGGGCTGGTGGCGCCGGCGGGCTGGGCGGCGTACGTCCTGGCCGTCGGGGTGAAGGCGCGCGACCCCTTCGGCGGCTATTTCGCCGTGCAGCGCAGCTGGGGCTCCCGCTTCGACTTCGGCGTCGGGGCGCTGCGCTCGGCGGAGCGGGTGCTGACCGGCGGGCACGTGGCGCTCGCGACCACCGTGACGGTGGTGCTGCTGGCCGCGGCCGGGCTGCTCGCCGTGCTGCTGGTCCTGGACCGCACCCCGCTCGCGCTGCTCGTCTACACGGCCGTCCTGCTGGTGATGGCCTTCGGCGGGGCCGGCTTCTTCGAGTCCAAGCCGCGCTTCCTGCTGCCGGCCTTCCCGCTGCTCCTGCCGCTGGCGGCCGTCATGGCGCGAGCCCGGCCGCGCACCGCGGTCGTGGTGACCGCGGTGGTGGCCGGGCTCGGTTACGGCTACGGGCTGTACCTGCTTCTGGTGGCCCGGGTGCCGCTCTAGTCAGTTGTCGCTGTCGGCGTCGCCTTCGCCGTCGTTCTCGCCGTCGGTGGAGTCGATGTCCTTCTCCAGACCGAGCTGCTCGACGAGCCACTTGTCGAACTCGATGGAGGCGCGGACCCAGCTGACCGTGGAGGACACGAAGTGCTCCAGGTTGACGCCGGTGCCGATCAGCATCTGCGCCTCACCGATCAGGCGGACCGAGCCGTCGTCGTGCGTGTGGCTGTAGACCTTCGGCCACAGGGTGCGGCGGTTCCAGTCGTCGATCGACTCGAGAAGCTGCGGCTTCTCGTCGATCTTGTGCGGACGGTCGTAGAAGGTCCGCACCGAGAAAACCTGCTGCTCGTCCTCGCCGCGGAACATGAAGTACGTGCGGAACTCCTCCCACGGCGCCGCGAGGTCACCCTCGTCGTCGACGACGTACTTGAGCTCCATCTGCTCCAGCAGCTGCTTGACCAGATCCTGGTCGGGGACGACGGGGCCCGCCGGTCCTGTGGCCTGCGGATCGGGCTGCTGCCCTCCGAAGTTCGGAATCGAGGCCGGGTCGATGCTCACCGTGTTTTTCCCTTCGTGCGGATACATCCATCCTCCCCCATCCCGCCCACCCCGTGTCCAGCCCCGCACGTACGATCCGCTCCGGGCAGAACGAGTAGGAACCGAGTAAGAACCAGGTGAGGGAGGGCGCATGCCCCTGCGCGGTACGTTCAAGCCGGTCCTGGGGCCGGCGCTGGCCGTCGGTGCCGCCGTGTGCGCCGTGGTGCTGTGGCAGGCCACGGAGGATCCGGACGACGAAGGCGGCCCCCGGGGGACGGCCGACTGCGCGCAGGCCATGGCGTTCGCCCGGATGGCCCCGCCGGCGGGTCTGCGGGACGGCCGGTGCGACCGGACCGAGGCGGCGGACGGCCGCGCGACGGTCCTGGGCACGTTCCGCATGGAGCACGCCGATGTCGAGGCGTGGGTCGCGTCCTTCCCGAAGGCACCGGAGCTGGTCGCCTGCCCCGGTCCCTGGCCCGAGAACTACGACCCGGAGAGCGAGGGGTGCTTCGCCCTCGTCCACGACGAGCCGCAGCCCGGCCGGGCGGCCGGGCTGCGGCTGCGGATCACCCCGGAGGTCGGGACGACCTCGAAGATCCGCTTCGACGCCTCCTGAGGCGGCCGACGGCGATCTGAGGGGTGTCCTGAGCTGGTGTCCTGAGCTGGTGTCCTGAGCTGGTGTCCTGACGGCGGGCGCCCCGCTCAGAGCGCCTTGCCGACCAGCAGGTCCTCGCCCGCCACGTCGACCCGTACGGTGTCGCCGTCGCGGACCTCGCCCGAGAGGATCTCCTTGGCCAGCCGGTCGCCGATCGCCGTCTGGATCAGGCGGCGCAGCGGCCGGGCACCGTACGCCGGGTCGTTGCCCTTGTCCGCCAGCCAGGCCAGGGCCTCGGGCGTGACGTCCAGGGTGAGGCGCCGGTCGGCCAGCCGCTTGGCCAGGCGGCCGATCTGGAGCTCGGCGATGTGCGCGAGCTCGTCGCCGGACAGGGCGGAGAAGACCACCAGGTCGTCCAGGCGGTTCAGGAACTCCGGCTTGAAGGTGGACCGCACCACGTCCAGGACTTGCTGCTTCTTCTGTTCGGCGGCTGTGGCCGGATCCATCAGGCTGTGCTCGATCAAAAACTGACTGCCCAGGTTCGAGGTCAGGATCAGGATGGTGTTGCGGAAGTCCACGGTCCGGCCCTGGCCGTCCGTGAGGCGGCCGTCGTCCAGGACCTGGAGCAGGATGTCGAAGACCTCGGGGTGGGCCTTCTCCACCTCGTCCAGGAGCACCACGCTGTACGGGCGGCGGCGGACGGCCTCCGTGAGCTGGCCGCCCTCCTCGTAGCCGACGTAGCCGGGCGGGGCGCCGACGAGGCGGGCCACGCTGTGCTTCTCGCCGTACTCCGACATGTCGATGCGGATCATGGCCCGCTCGTCGTCGAAGAGGAAGTCGGCCAGGGCCTTGGCCAGCTCCGTCTTGCCCACGCCCGTCGGGCCGAGGAAGAGGAAGGAGCCGGTCGGGCGGTCGGGGTCGGCGATGCCGGCGCGGGTGCGGCGCACGGCGTCGGAGACGGCCCGTACGGCCTCGCCCTGGCCGATCAGGCGGCGGCCCAGCTCGTCCTCCATGCGCAGGAGCTTCTGGGTCTCGCCCTCCAGCAGGCGGCCCGCCGGGATCCCCGTCCAGGCGCCCACCACGTCCGCGATGTCGTCGGGGCCGACCTCGTCCTTGACCATCGTCCCCTTGGACGCCTCGGCCTCGGCCTCGGTGGCCTCCGCCAGCTCGCGCTCCAGGGTCGGGATCTCGCCGTAGAGCAGCTTGGAGGCGGTGTCGAAGTCGCCGTCGCGCTGGGCGCGCTCGGCCTGGCCGCGCAGGTCGTCCAGGCGCTCCTTGAGCTCGCCGACGCGGTTGAGGGACTGCTTCTCCTTCTCCCAGCGGGCGGTCAGGCCGCGCAGGTCCTCCTCCTTGTCGGCGAGGTCCTTGCGGATCTTCTCCAGGCGCTCCATCGAGGCCGGGTCGGACTCGTTCTTCAGCGCCAGCTCCTCCATGCGCAGCCGGTCCACGGAGCGCTGGAGCTCGTCGATCTCCAGCGGGGAGGAGTCGATCTCCATGCGCAGCCGGGACGCGGCCTCGTCGACGAGGTCGATGGCCTTGTCGGGGAGGAAGCGGGAGGTGATGTACCGGTCGGAGAGGGTCGCGGCGGCCACCAGCGCGCTGTCGTTGATGACGACCTTGTGGTGGGCCTCGTAGCGGCCCTTGAGCCCGCGCAGGATGGCGATGGTGTCCTCGACGGACGGTTCGGCGACCAGCACCTGCTGGAAGCGGCGCTCCAGGGCCGGGTCCTTCTCGATGCGCTCGCGGTACTCGTCGAGGGTGGTCGCGCCGACCATGCGCAGCTCGCCGCGGGCCAGCATGGGCTTGAGCATGTTGCCCGCGTCCATGGCGGAGTCGCCGCCGGCGCCCGCGCCGACGACCGTGTGCAGCTCGTCGATGAAGGTGATGATCTGCCCGTCGCTGGACTTGATCTCGGCGAGTACGGTCTTCAGCCGCTCCTCGAACTCGCCGCGGTACTTGGCGCCCGCGACCATCGCGCCGAGGTCCAGGGAGACCAGGCGCTTGTTCTTCAGGGACTCGGGGACGTCGCCCTTGACGATGCGCTGGGCCAGGCCCTCGACGACGGCCGTCTTGCCGACGCCGGGCTCGCCGATGAGCACCGGGTTGTTCTTCGTGCGGCGCGAGAGCACCTGCACGACGCGGCGGATCTCGTGGTCGCGGCCGATGACCGGGTCGAGCTTGCCCTCGCGCGCGGCCGCCGTGAAGTCGGTGCCGAACTTCTCCAGGGCCTTGTACTGACCCTCGGGGTCGGGGGTGGTCACCCGCCGTCCTCCTCGTGCGTTCTCGAAGGCGGCCAGCAGCTTCTTCGCGCTCGCGCCCTGGGCGGAAAGGACCTCACCCGCCGCGCCGCCCTTGGCGGCGATGGCGATGAGCAGGTGTTCGGTGGAGAGGTACTCGTCGCCGAGCTTGCCGGCCCGGGCGTCGGCCTCGGCGAGTACGGCGAGCAGGTCGCGGGTGGGCTGCGGGGGCGCGACGGTGGAGCCGGTGACGCTGGGCAGGGCGGCCAGCAGCCGCTCCGCGCCCGCCCGCACCTCGGCCTGGTCGGCGTCGGTGGCGGCCAGCAGGTCGGTGACGTTCTCGTTGTCCTCGCCGGCGAGCAGGGCCAGCAGCAGGTGCGCGGGGGTCAGATCGGCATGGCCGTCCTTGACGGCCCTGCTGGTGGCCGCGTTCAGCGCGTCCCGGCTCTTGTTGGTCAGCTCGGCGTCCACTGCGTCTTCTCCTCTCCGGAGGGATCAGAACTCAAGTATGAACTCTGACAGAGTCAACCTATGCAAAGTTGAGTCTATTCCACTCAAGGCAGGTGAGGACACCACCGGCCCGTACCCTTCGGCGCATGTCCCATGACGTACTCAACCCGACGCCCGATTACCTCGCCTTCTGGCGGGAGCGGCACGTCTGCACGCTGACCACCCCGCGCCCCGACGGCACTCCGCACGTGGTGCCGGTGGGCGTGACGTACGACCCGGAGGCCGGGCTGGCACGGGTGATCAGCAACAAGCACAGCAAGAAGGTGCGCAACGTCCTCGCGACGCAGGCACAGGCGCCGGCGGGCGGGGCCCGGGTCGCGGTCTGCCAGATGGAAGGGCGCCGCTGGGCCACCCTCGAAGGGCGCGCGGTGGTCCGTACGGACGAGGCGTCGGTCGCCGACGCCGTGGCGCGCTACGCGGTGCGGTACGGCCGCACGCCGTCACCCAATCCGGACCGCGTGGTCATCGAGATCACCCTGGACCGGGCCATGGGGCGCGCGTGAGCCGTTGATTCTTCATCTTGTCCGGTTCAGGCACTGGACGCGGGCATCACAACGGCGCCATCGTGGTCAGGTCCACGATGGCGCCGTTGTGTGGGGGTAGCGCCTGAGCGATCTGCAACGACGGGGGAATCGCTTCAGGCACTGCGGGGGGTGGCGGTGGTGATATCGGGTTCGAAGAGCTGGTGGTCGCGCTGATCGAGATTGACGAAGACCATTCCGTAGCGCACCTCGCAGCGGACGGGCTGCGGCGCGCCCCGCGGGCGGCGCAGGCACCGGTAGGCACGTACGTCCTCGTCCTCCTCGCGCACGACGACGATCGGTTGGCCGAACAGGGTGACCATCAACGAGTCGCCGGGGTGGGGGATGGCCGTGGCGAGATCGATGAACTGCCAGCCCGAGCGGTATGCGGATGCCATCTCGCGGCGGAAGCCGCGGTCGTCGGGGGTCACGCGGACACCGTCACAGGAACCTCGGTCCACCCCGTATCGCCGCCGCTGCCGCCCAGCTGGCCGCTGGTCCAGCCGGTGTCCGCGTACTTGCCCACGGGCGCCGTGGTCCAGCCGGTGTCGAACTCCGTGCTCGTCAGGCTGGTGCCCTGACCGCCCCTAGCGCTCCCCGCGTCACTTTCGACGGCGCTGACTGCCCCAAAAACCGCAACGGCGGAGAAACCTATGGCAAGCACCGAGCGAAGCATTCTCTTGAACATGGTCGGCTTCGTCCTCACTTGATGGAATCCTCTCCCCCGCGTGTCAGACGATGGCTCATTCAGGCACGTCAATGCCACAGGGACGATGCATCATGTTCTTGCATGTTCAGGACCCTGGGGGGTGGAGATTTGACGCGAAACGAGACAAAGGCGACACATCCCCACCCCGTCACGTCCATGTGCGCCGAGGGAACGCGGCTCTACGCGACTGCGCTGAGCACCGGCCGGATCGCCCGGGGCGAGATCCAGAACGCCCCCTGCCTGCTTGAATTCGCCCTTCTGCAGCCCGACCCGGATGACGCGAACCAACTACGACCGGTTCCCCCGTCCGTCGCATTGGCTCAACGGCTCCACCCGATTGAACGCGAGATCCAAGACCGCCGGCGCAGCGCTGTAGATCTCACCGACACTTTCGAGCCTTTCCTGGCCATCAGCGCGCAGAGCCCGGCCAACACCCATGCCATCACCGTGCTGGAGGGTTTCGAGCGGATCAACGCCGCCCTCAACCTCGCGACGGCCGAATGCCACACCGAGGTGCTGACGGTACAGCCGGGCGGGGCCCGCCCCTCCGAGGCCCTGACCCAGGCCCTGGAGCGCGACCAGCCGCTGATCGACCGCGGGGTCAGCATACGGACCCTCTACCAGCACACCGCCCGGCACAGCCAGGGCACGCTCGCCTACGTGGACCGCATCTCCACGGGCAAGGTGGAGATCCGCACGCTCGAAGAACTGATAGAGCGGCTCATCATCTTCGACCGCACGGTCGCCTTCATCCCGGTGAGCGACGACCGCCGGGTCGCACTGGAGCTGCGCCACCCGGGCCTCGTCGACTACCTCATCAAGGTGTTCGAGCAGCTGTGGCACCGTGCCGTGCCCTTGCAGGAGGAGGTGACCTACCGGAGCACCCCCGGCGGGATCACCGGCGTGCAGCGGACCATCGCCCAGCTCCTCATCGAGGGCCACGTCGACGAGGCCATCGCCCGCCGCCTCGGCATGAACGTCCGCACCTGCCGGGCGCACATCGCCAAGCTCGCCACCACCCTCGGCAGCGGCAGCCGCGCCCAGCTCGGCTACCTCATCGCCCAGTCGGGCATCCTGGGCCGGCCGTCCGCCCCTGACCGGGACTGCGGCGAGGATCTGGACCAGGACCCCGACGGGGACCGCGAAGGCCTCTAGAAAGCCGCCGGGGCCCCCCCCTGGGGGGGGGGGGCCGGGGGGGTGGGAAAGGGGCCAGGTCCGTCCCACAGGGGGTTTTGGCTTGGGCGCCCCACGACCCCGGGAATTCCCCTCTGTCGGGGTTT
>NZ_JBVHWW010000065.1:0-21115 GCF_055563995.1 Streptomyces sp. NPDC029164
GGGGGACCCTGTGGGAGAGTAGGACGCCGCCGAACAATCATTGTGGGAAAGCCCCGCACCAAGCCTTCGGGCTCGGTGCGGGGCTTTTCTGCGTTCAGGGCACGTGTGCGGTCTCCTGTAGGGTCAGGGGGCATCGAACGACCGTTTTCTACAGTCACAGTGGAGGCCCCCGGGTGGAGGTCCAGGAGACTCGGGTTCAGACTGACCGAATTTTCACCATTCCGAACATCCTGAGCATGGCTCGTCTCGCAGGCGTGCCCTTGTTCCTGTGGCTGATCCTCACCGAGCACGACGGGTGGGCCTTGGCCGTCCTCATGCTCAGCGGGGTCAGTGACTACCTCGACGGGAAGCTCGCGCGGCGCTGGAATCAGATCAGCAAGCTCGGCCGGCTGCTGGATCCGGCCGCGGACCGCCTCTACATCCTGTCGACGCTCTTCGGTCTGACCTATCGCGAGCTCCTGCCGCTGTGGCTCACCGGAGCTCTGCTCTTGCGTGAGCTGATGTTGCTGGTCATGGTGTGGATCCTGCGCCGTCACGGCTATCCGCCGCCGCAGGTCAACTTCCTCGGCAAGGCGGCGACCTTCAACCTGATGTACGCGTTTCCCTTGCTACTCCTCAGTGACGGCACGGGTTGGTTGGCCTGGTTGGGGTCAGTTTTCGGATGGGCGTTCGCGGGATGGGGTACAACCCTCTATTGGTGGGCAGGAATCCTTTACGTGGTTCAAGTCCGCCGTCTCGTGAAGGCAGACGCCACGGCCGATTGAGCCCGACCGGCGCCGGATGACGCGGAGGAGTTGCGGAGTCACCGACCGAGACGGGTGAGAGTCGGCACGACTGTCATCTCTCAAGGAGGATTCTTCCGACATGAAGGCCGTCGTGATGGCCGGTGGCGAAGGTACGCGTCTTCGCCCCATGACCTCGAGCATGCCCAAGCCGCTCCTGCCGGTGGCCAACCGGCCGATCATGGAGCACGTGCTCAGGCTGCTCAAGCGCCATGGGCTCAGCGAGACCGTGGTCACCGTGCAGTTCCTGGCGTCGCTCGTCAAGAACTACTTCGGGGATGGCGAAGAGCTCGGCATGGAGCTCACCTATGCCAACGAGGAGAAGCCACTCGGCACCGCCGGCAGCGTGAAGAATGCCGAGGACGCCTTGAAGGATGACGCCTTCGTCGTCATTTCCGGCGATGCGCTCACCGACTTCGACCTCACCGATCTGATCCGCTTCCACAAGGAGAAGGGCGCACTCGTCACGGTGTGCCTCACCCGGGTGCCGAACCCGCTGGAATTCGGCATCACGATCGTGGACGAGGAAGGCAAGGTCGAGCGCTTCCTGGAGAAGCCGACCTGGGGCCAGGTCTTCTCCGACACGGTCAACACCGGTATTTACGTGATGGAGCCCGAGGTCTTCAATTACGTCGATCCGGACGTCTCCGTCGACTGGTCCGGCGATGTCTTCCCGCAGCTGATGAAGGAAGGCAAGCCCATCTACGGCTATGTGGCCGAGGGCTACTGGGAGGACGTGGGCACGCACGAGAGCTACGTCAAGGCGCAGGCCGACGTGCTCGAGGGCAAGGTCGACATCGAGATGGACGGCTTCGAGATCTCACCCGGGGTGTGGATCGCCGAAGGGGCCGAGGTGAGCCCGGACGCGGTGCTGCGCGGGCCGCTGTACATCGGGGACTATGCCAAGATCGAAGCCGGCGTGGAGATCCGCGAGCACACCGTCATCGGGTCGAACGTCGTCGTCAAGAGCGGGGCCTTCCTGCACAGGGCCGTCATCCACGACAACGTGTACATCGGCCCCCACAGCAATCTCCGCGGCTGTGTCATCGGCAAGAACACCGACATCATGCGTTCCGCGCGGATCGAGGACGGGGCCGTCATCGGCGACGAGTGCCTCGTCGGCGAGGAATCGATCGTCCAGGGGAACGTGCGGGTCTACCCCTTCAAGACGATCGAGGCCGGTGCCTTCGTCAACACGTCGGTCATCTGGGAGTCCCGCGGCCAGGCCCACCTGTTCGGCGCGCGGGGGGTCTCCGGGATCCTGAACGTCGAGATCACCCCGGAGCTGGTGGTCCGGCTCGCCGGCGCCTATGCGACGACCCTGAAGAAGGGGGCGACGGTCACCACGGCCCGAGACCACTCCCGAGGCGCGAGAGCGCTCAAGCGGGCCGTGATCTCGGCGCTGCAGGCCAGCGCCATCAACGTACGGGACCTGGAGAACGTACCGCTGCCGGTGGCGCGGCAGCAGACCGCGCGCGGCACCGCCGGCGGGATCGTGCTGCGGACCTCACCGGGCGTCCCGGACTCGGTGGACATCATGTTCCTGGACGAGCGGGGAGCGGACCTCTCGCTCCAGCAGCAGCGCAAGCTGGACCGCGTGTACGCGCGCCAGGAGTACCGGCGGGCGTTCCCCGGCGAGATCGGCGACCTGCAGTTCCCCGGCAGTGTCTTCGACGCGTACACGGGCTCGCTGCTGCGCCGGGTGGACACCACCGGGATCGGCGATGCCGGGCTCAAGGTGGTCGTGGACGCCTCCAACGGCAGCGCCGGGCTCGTTCTGCCGAGCCTGCTCGGACGGCTCGGGGTGGACGCCCTGACGATCAATCCCGGGCTCGACGAGTCCAGGCCGACGGAGACCACCGAGTCCCGGCGGGCCGGTCTGGTGCGGCTCGGCGAGATCGTGGCCTCGGCGCGGGCGGCCTTCGGGGTGCGCTTCGACCCGGTGGGCGAGCGGATCTCCCTGGTCGACGAGCGCGGGCGGATCATCGAGGACGACCGCGCCCTGCTGGTGATGCTCGACCTGGTGGCCGCGGAGAAGCGCAGCGGCAAGGTCGCGCTGCCGGTGACCACGACACGCGTCGCCGAGCAGGTGGCGGCGTACCACGGCACGCAGGTGGAGTGGACGACGACCTCGCCCGACGACCTGACCCGGGTAGGCCGGGCGGAGAACACCATCTTCGGCGGGGACGGCCGGGGCGGGTTCATCGTTCCGGAGTTCAGCAGTGTCTTCGACGGTTCGGCGGCCTTCGTGCAGCTCCTCGGGCTGGTGGCGCGCACACAGCTCACCCTGAGCCAGATCGACGCCCGGATCCCGCGGGCCCACGTGCTCAAGCGTGACGTTCCGACGCCGTGGGCGGTGAAGGGGCTCGTCATGCGCCGGGTCGTGGAGGCGGCCGGAGAGCGGCAGGTGGACACCACCGACGGGGTGCGGGTGGTCGAGACCGACGGACGGTGGGCGCTGGTCCTGCCGGACCCGGCGGAGGCGGTCACCCACCTGTGGGCCGAGGGTCCCGACGACGCTTCCGCGCAGGCCCTGCTCGACGAGTGGGCGGCCGTGGTGGACGGGGCCGGGCACTGAGCGCCGGGCGCCGGGTGACGGCGTAGGGCAGTGGTCCGGTGGGCCGGGTGCGGGCGTCCCGCTCCGGCCCACCGGGCGGACGCATTGGGTGTGTACGGCGCCGACATGCGACGATGTGCGGCATGTCGCAGCCGCCCCCCAACCGGACTTCGGCGTCTCCTGTGCCCCCGCGCCCGGACGCTTCCATGTCGCTGCTGACGCACGTGATGGACCACGGTCTCGACGAGGGCTACGCGGAGGCCACGGCCCGGCGCGAGGCGGACGGTACGGCGGGCCTGCCCCGCAGCCTCAAGGCCAAACTGGGGCTCGCCGCCGGGCTCGTGATCACCGCCATGGTCGTCACGCTCGGCGCGGCCGAGGCGCGGATAGCCGCGCCGGTGCTGGCCAAGGAGCGCCACGAGCTGATCGACCGGGTGGAGCGGGCCGACGAGCGCGCGGACGCCCTGGAACGGGACATCGACCGTCTGAGGACCGATGTCGCGGCCCGCCAGCGTGCGGCGCTGAAGCAGCCCGGCGGGGGCCAGGGCGAGCTCGTGGCGCTGCTGGCCGGTGCCACGGAGATCCGCGGCCCCGGGATCAAGCTGGTCGTGGACGACGCGAAGGGCGCTTCCTCCGGCGGTGGCGGAAAACCGCGCGAGAGCTCCGGCTTCTCGGACACCGGCCGGCTCCGCGACCGCGATATGCAGAAGATCGTCAACGGGCTGTGGCAGTCCGGGGCGGAGGCCGTCTCCATCAACGGGCAGCGGCTGACGGAGCTGTCGGCGATCAGGGCCGCGGGTGACGCGATACTGGTCGACAACAGGCCGCTGGTGCCCCCGTACGAGGTGCTGGCGGTGGGGGACAAGAAGCGGCTCGGCACGGCCTTCCAGGACTCGGCGGACGGCCAGTACCTGCACGTGCTGCAGGAGAGCTACGGGATCCGCTACAGCCTCTCCGCCGCGGACGAGGTGCGGCTGCCGGCCGCGTCGAGTCTGACCGTACGTACAGCTACACCGGTAGAGCAGCAGAAGGGTGCATCGTGATCGCGGTACTGGGCCTCTTGGCCGGAGTGGTGGTCGGACTTCTGGTCCGGCCCGAAGTACCGGCCGTGGTGGAGCCTTATCTGCCGATCGCCGTGGTGGCGGCGCTGGACGCGGTGTTCGGCGGTCTGCGCGCGATGCTGGACGGGATCTTCGTCGACAAGGTCTTCGTGGTGTCGTTCCTGTCGAACGTGGTGGTGGCGGCGCTGATCGTCTTCCTCGGTGACAAGCTCGGCGTCGGTTCGCAGCTGTCGACGGGTGTGGTCGTGGTCTTCGGCATCCGCATCTTCTCCAACGCCGCGGCCATCCGCCGGCACGTCTTCCGGGCGTGAGGCCGATGAGTACGAACGACACTCCCGAGGAGTCGGGGTCGGGGCCCGCCGGACAGCCTCCGCGGGACGTGCCTCCGCGGGACGTGCCCCCGCAGGACGTGCCCCCGCGCGACGTGCCGCCACGGGATGTGCCGCCACGGGATGTGCCTTCGCACGACGTGCCCGAAAAGGACGAGCCGGCGCAGCCGGTGCAGCAGTCCGTGCCGGCCGCGCAGCCCGAGGAGACCGGGCGGCAGCGGCTCGCGGCCGGGCTGTGGCCGCCGCGGGTGAGCCGGGCGCAACTGATCGTCGCGCTGCTGCTGTTCGTCCTGGGGCTGGGCCTGGCGATCCAGGTGCGGTCGAACAGCGACTCCAGCGCGCTGCGCGGGGCCCGTCAGGAGGACCTGGTACGGATCCTCGACGAGCTCGACGGGCGGACCAAGCGCCTGGAGGAGGAGAAGCAGGCGCTGGAGGATCAGCGCAAGGAGCTGGAGAGCAGCTCCAACCAGGCCGAGGAGGCCCGCAGGCAGACCGTGGAGAAGGAGCGTCAACTCGGCATCCTGGCCGGTACCGTGGCAGCGCAGGGGCCGGGCATCACGCTGAAGATCACCGATCCGACGGGCCAGGTGCAGTCCGACCAGCTGCTGGACACGCTCCAGGAGCTGCGGGCCGCCGGGGCCGAGGCGATCCAGATCAACGGTGTGCGCATCGTGGCCGGCTCGTACTTCTCGGAGGAGAACGGCGGGGTCGCGATCGACGGTAAGAAGATCACACAGCCCTATGAGTTCAAGGTGATCGGCAAGCCCCAGGATCTGGAGCCCGCGCTCAACATTCCCGGCGGTGTCGTCCAGACGCTGGAGAAGGAGCAGGCGACCGTTGCCGTCACACGGTCGGCCAAGATCGTTGTGGATGCCTTGCGGGCTGCGAAGCAGCCTGACTACGCTCGGTCGTCATCGTGAGGAACTGGAGTGAAGGGTGGAGCGGCTCACGCGGGCGGATGCCTGCGGGGGGTCGGCGCACCGAAGTCGCGGTGCGTGGTGGAAACTGTCTGGTGGTTACGGACGTTGTGAGAATGTCCGGGTCGGCAGGTGTCTGCATTCGGAGTTCGTCCTGCCCCACGGGCGGGTCTGTTTCGGTCAAGGGGAATCGCCCGTGAAGTTGTTTGAGAAGTTGTTCGGCAAGAAGAACCGCGAGGACAGCGGTTCGGCACGGCACCGTGCCGGTCACGGGGACGTGGAAGGGCAGGGCGACCGGCCGCTCTTCCGCGACGAGGTCGCCGGCGCGGGTGATGTTCCGGGTGGCCACGGCGCGTCGGCCGTTGACCCTGCCGGTACCGGAGGCATAGGTTTCGGCGAACCATCAACCTCAACTGCGGGTGGAGGGTTCGCCCCCGACCCGTACGCCACCAACGCCTCCGCGGGGCAGCCGCGGCGCGAGGAGCCGTCCATGTCGGCCGAGCAGATTTGCAGCAGGTGCGGACACCGCAGCGATGCGGCCAGCCGTTTCTGCTCCAACTGCGGGGCGCCGCTGCGGCCGGGTCTGACGCCGGAGCGAGCCTCGGAGACCACGTCCACCATCTCGATCTCGGGCCTGGAGGCCTACGAGGCCGAGGTGTCGGGACAAACGCACGTGTCGTCCTCGCTGTCCCCCGAGGCCCAGGCCGCGGTGGAAGCGCTGCCGCCCGGTTCCGCCCTGCTCATCGTGCGGCGCGGTCCCAACTCCGGTAGCCGCTTCCTGCTGGACGGCGAGCTGACCACCGCGGGCCGGCACCCGCAGAGCGACATCTTCCTGGACGACGTCACCGTCTCCCGGCGCCATGTCGACTTCCGTCGGGGCCCGGACGGCGGCTTCACCGTCTCCGACGTGGGCAGCCTCAACGGCACGTACGTGAACCGGGAACCGATCGACTCCGTCGCCCTGCACAACGGCGACGAGGTGCAGATCGGCAAGTACCGGCTGGTCTTCTACGCGAGCCTGCGGGGCATCTGACCCCTTCCGGACTCCGTCCGGGGGGACCCCCACCCCCGGACACGGTCCGGCGGCTTCCCAGGGAAGGTCCCATGCTGCGCAACCCGACAGGGGGTGCCGGAAACGGCACCACCGGCTCGGCCGGGCGGCTGGTGAGCATCGGCACGGTGCTCACCACGCTGCGTGACGAGTTCCCCGAAGTCACCATCTCGAAGATCCGTTTCCTGGAGGCGGAGGGGCTCGTCGAGCCGCGGCGCACCCCTTCGGGATACCGCAAGTTCAGCACCGACGACGTGGAGCGCCTCGCCCGCATCCTTCGTCTGCAGCGCGACCACTACCTGCCGCTCAAGGTCATCCGCGAGCAGCTCGACGCGCTCGCCCGCGGTGAGCAGATCCGTATCCCGGCGCCCACGGCGCACGGGGATTCCGACGATCCCACCAGCCCGGCGGCGGTGTACGGCGAGGTCGGGCGGGAGCGGCCGGCCGTGGCCCGGGTGGGCCGGGCGGAGCTGATCGCCGCCGCCGAGGTGGACGAGGTCCAGCTGGTCGAGTGGGAGTCGTACGGGCTGCTGGCGGAGGCCCCGGGCGGTGGTTTCGACGCCGAGGCGGTCACGGTGGCCCGGCTCGTGGCCGATCTGGGGCGCTTCGGGCTGGAGCCGCGGCACCTGCGTGCGATGAAGGCGGCGGCCGACCGTGAGGCGGGTCTGGTGGAGCAGGTGGTGGCACCGCTGCGCCGGCACCGCAACCCGCAGACCAGGGCGCATGCGGAGGCCACCTTGAAGGAGCTGGCGGGGCTCTCCGTACGGCTGCACGAGGCCCTCGTGCAGACCGCTCTGGGGGTCCGGTTGCGGTGACCGCGCTGGTCGGCGTGGAGCCCCGACTACCCAAACCTGCCGGGCAGGTCCTAGGGTTGCTGTGTGAACGAGCTCGACGTTGTGGGTGTCCGGGTGGAAATGCCCTCCAACCAACCGATCGTGCTCCTGCGTGAAGTGGGAGGCGACCGGTACCTCCCCATCTGGATCGGTCCGGGGGAGGCGACCGCCATTGCCTTCGCCCAACAGGGGATGGCTCCTGCCCGACCGCTGACGCACGACCTGTTCAAGGACGTGCTGGAGGCGGTCGGTGAGGAACTCACCGAGGTCCGGATCACGGATCTGCGGGAGGGCGTCTTCTACGCGGAGCTTGTCTTCGCCAGCGGGGTCGAGGTGAGCGCGCGGCCTTCCGATGCCATAGCGCTGGCCCTGCGGACGGGGACGCCGATCTACGGCAGTGACGGCGTGCTGGACGACGCCGGAATCGCCATTCCGGA
This sequence comes from Streptomyces sp. NPDC029164, assembly GCF_055563995.1. Classification (NCBI taxonomy): domain Bacteria; kingdom Bacillati; phylum Actinomycetota; class Actinomycetes; order Kitasatosporales; family Streptomycetaceae; genus Streptomyces; species Streptomyces sp. NPDC029164. The sequence continues at coordinate 7,968 of NZ_JBVHWW010000065.1, forward strand.
CGAGCAGGAGGACGAGGTGGAGAAGTTCCGCGAGTTCCTCGACCAGATCTCGCCCGAGGACTTCGGCACCGGCCCGCAGTGAGGCGCGGGCCGCGTCGCCCCCGCGATCAGCGGGGGACTTTCAGCCCATTCGATTAGCCTTTCCCCATAACGGGATACGGGAAACCACTCTCAGGGTGATTATCACTCGGCGTGCCGAGTGTGGCGATCGTTGACGCACCCCTGGTGACTGCCTACCTTCAAGGTGGCAGGTCAAGGACGGAGGGTCGGCGTGAGGATCACGGGCGACGGTACGACCGGGGGCATCCCCGTACGGAGTGACGCTGGGCCGTACCCGCTGCACGGCGGCGCGGTCGGGTCCGCGCGCCGTCAGCCGGAGTCGACGCCGGTCGGACCGGTGAGCGGTGACCCGGCGCCCGAGCAGATCGGATACCGCGGGCCGACGGCGTGTGCGGCGGCCGGCATCACGTACCGGCAGCTGGACTACTGGGCGCGGACCGGGCTGGTGGAGCCCAGCGTGCGGCCCGCGTACGGGTCGGGCACGCAGCGGCTCTACAGCTTCCGCGACGTGGTGGTCCTCAAGATCGTCAAGCGCTTCCTGGACACGGGGGTGGCGCTGCAGAACATCCGTACGGCGGTGCAGCACCTGCGTGACCGCGGGTTCTCGGACCTGGAGCGGATGACGCTGATGAGCGACGGCGCCACCGTGTACGAGTGCACCTCCCCGGACCAGGTCGTGAGCCTGCTCCAGGGCGGGCAGGGCGTCTTCGGCATCGCCGTGGGCGTGGTGTGGCGCGATGTCGAGAGCGCGCTGTCGCAGCTGCACGGGGAGCGCGTGGACACCGGCGAGACCCTGGTCGGGCACCACCCGACGGACGAGCTGGCCGCCCGCCGCAACCGCGCCGTCTGATCCGGGCCGGGGAAATGTCAGTGCCGTAGGGCAGCATCGGTGGCGTGAGAGCCGCGCCGACCATCCTGCACCTGGACATGGACGCCTTCTACGCCTCCGTCGAGCAGGCGTCGAAGCCGAGCCTGCGGGGCAAGGCCGTCATCGTCGGCGGGCTCGGGCCGCGCGGGGTCGTCGCCACGGCTTCGTACGAGGCCAGGCGCTTCGGCGTGCACTCGGCGATGCCGATGGGGCAGGCGAGGCGGCTGTGCCCGAACGGCGCGTACCTGATCCCGCGCTTCAGCCTCTACCGGCAGGTCAGCGACGTGGTGATGGCCCTGCTGCGGGAGCTGTCGCCGCTCGTGGAGCCGCTCAGCCTGGACGAGGCCTTCGTGGACCTGGAGGCGGGCGGCGTGGCCTTCGACTCGCGGACCGCCCGGACGACGGGCGAGCGGCTGCGGGCCGACATCAGGGCCGCCACGGGGCTCAGCGGGTCGGTGGGGCTGGCCGGGTCGAAGATGCTGGCGAAGGTGGCGTCCGAGGAGGCCAAGCCGGCCGGGCTGCTGCTGATCGAGCCGGGGACCGAGCGCGAGCTGCTCGCGCCGATGTCGGTACGGACCCTGCCCGGGGTCGGGCCGGCCACGGGGGAGCACCTGCGCCGCGCCGGGATCACCACGGTGGGGGAGCTGGCCGAGGCGGGGGAGGACGAGCTGGTCCGGATGCTCGGGCGCGCGCACGGCGTCGGCCTGTACCGGATGGCGCTGGGGCTGGACGACCGGCCGGTGGTCGCGGAGCGGGACGCGAAGTCGGTGTCGGTCGAGGACACCTTCGACGTGGACCTGCACGACCGCGTACGGATCCGGAACGAGGTGCAGCGGCTCGCCGACCGGTGCGTGCAGCGGCTGCGGGGGTCGGGGCACTCGGGGCGGACGATCGTGCTGAAGGTGCGGCGGTACGACTTCTCCACGCTGACGCGGTCCGAGACGCTGCGGGGGCCCACGGACGACCCCGCGGTGGTGCGGGAGGCCGCGGCGCGGCTCCTGGAGGGTGTGGACACCACGGGCGGGGTGCGCCTGCTGGGGGTGGGGGTGACGGGGCTGGCGGACTACACGCAGGAGGACCTGTTCGCGCAGTCGCTCGCCGCTGAGCCGGATGGGGTGGACGGGACGGAGGGGGCGAGCGAGGTGGCCGGGGCGGGTGGGGCAGTCGCGGCGGGCGGGAACGTCGAGCCCGGAGCCACAGCGGCGCCTGTGGAGGCCTCAGGGGCCCGGGCGGCCGCCGAGGGGCCCGGGGAGCCGGAACCGGCCCCGGAGCGGCGCTGGCCGGCCGGGAGCGACGTACGGCACGCGCTGTACGGGCCCGGGTGGGTGCAGGGCAGCGGGGTCGGGCGGGTGACCGTACGGTTCGAGCAGCCCGGATCCGAGCCCGGCCGGGTGCGGACCTTCCGGGTGGACGACCCCGAGCTGGAGCCGTCCGATCCGCTGCCGCTGGTGGGGGAGGGGGAGGGGGAGCCGGGAGCCGCGGCCGCCCCGGCCTGATCCGCCAGTCCGGCGGTGGCCACGGCCGCCCCCGGCCGCGCGCCCGGGCCGCTCAGCCCTCGTCGCCCGCCAGCCGGCCGAAGTCGCGCGAGAACTCCGCGGGCAGGGTCGTGTCCAGGCCGTAGTGGTGGTAGAGCTGCAGCTCCTGTTCGGGGGAGAGGTGGCGGCCGACGCCGAAGTCGGGGGCGTCCCTGATGAGGGAGCGCTCGAAGGGCACCCGCAGGGTGTCGCCCACCATCTCGCTCGGCTCCAGCGGGACGAAGGCGTCCCGGCTGAACAGGCCCGTACGGACGGCCGCCCATTCCGGGACGCCCGTGGCATCGTCGAGGTAGACCTCGTCGACGGTGCCGATCTTGGTGCCATTGCGGTCGAACGCCTTGCGGCCGATCAGGCTGCGCGGATCGATGTCGGTCTGCACGGTCCCTCCAAATGGTCGCAACTCCTCCGTAATGACTACAGAAGTGCATAACGGCAGCGGAGGCCACTCGGGAAGGGCCCAGAACGTCGCTGGTAGGCTGGGTGATGGCTGTCGACCCTGTGCGGGAGAGTCCTCCGAGTGAACAAGACGGAGGCGCCGAAGGAGCAAATCCTCCCCGGAATCTCTCAGGCATACGTACCGCACGGACGAGGCCACTCTGGAAAGCAGGAGCGGGTACCGGGCGTGCAGTGCCGGTCCCCCTCCTCACCGACGGTGAAAGCCGGAGCGCTCGGGCGACCCCCGTGGCTCCGGTGAAACTCTCAGGTGCAGATGACAGAGGGGGAGGCCGTCCGGGTGCCCGCGCCGTGGTGCCCCTCGCAGGTCATACGACCAGGAGGCCTCCGTACATGACCGCCAACCGCATTCCGCTCTCCCAGCTGGAGCGAGGCATCCCCTTCGAACAGCGCCACATCGGCCCGGATGCCGAGGCGCAGGCGAAGATGCTCGCCCATGTGGGCTACGGCTCCCTGGACGAACTGACCGCCGCCGCGGTCCCGGATGTGATCAAGACCGCCGAGGCGCTCGACCTGCCCGAGGCGCGGACCGAGGCCGAGGTGCTCGCCGAGCTGCGCTCGCTCGCCGACCGCAACCAGGTCCTCTCCTCCATGATCGGTCTCGGCTACTACGGGACCTTCACCCCGCCGGTGATCCTCCGCAACGTCATGGAGAACCCGGCCTGGTACACGGCGTACACCCCGTACCAGCCGGAGATCTCGCAGGGCCGCCTCGAAGCCCTGCTGAACTTCCAGACCGTCGTCGCCGACCTCACGGGGCTGCCGACCTCGGGCGCCTCGCTGCTCGACGAGGGCACCGCGGCCGCCGAGGCCATGACGCTGGCCCGCCGCGTGGGCAAGGCCAAGGGGAACGTCTTCCTCGTGGACGCCGACGCGCTGCCGCAGACCATCGCCGTCATCGAGACCCGCGCCGAGCCGATCGGCATCGAGGTCGCCGTCGCCGACCTGTCCGCCGGCATCCCGGCCGAGATCGTCGAGCGCGGCATCTACGGCGTCCTCGTCCAGTACCCGGGTGCCTCCGGTGCCGTACGGGACATCAAGCCGGTCATCGACCAGGCGCACGAGCTCGGCGCCATCGTCGCCGTCTCCGCCGACCTGCTCGCGCTGACCCTGCTGACCTCCCCGGGCGCGCTCGGCGCCGACATCGCCGTCGGCACCACCCAGCGCTTCGGTGTCCCGATGGGCTTCGGCGGACCGCACGCCGGATACATGGCCGTCCAGGACAAGCACGCGCGTTCGCTGCCCGGCCGACTGGTCGGCGTCTCCGTGGACGCGGACGGCAACAAGGCCTACCGCCTGGCGCTGCAGACCCGCGAGCAGCACATCCGCCGCGAGAAGGCCACCAGCAACATCTGCACCGCCCAGGTGCTGCTCGCCGTCATGGCCGCCATGTACGCCGTCTATCACGGCCCGGACGGCCTGCGGACGATCGCCCGCCGGACCCACCGCTACGCCGCCCTGCTCGCCGAGGGCCTGACGGCCGGCGGGGTCGAGATCGTGCACGGCTCGTACTTCGACACGGTCACCGCCCGCGTTCCGGGCCGCGCGGCCGAGGTCGTCGCCGCCGCCCGTGAAGGCGGCATCAACCTGTACCTGGTCGACGCCGACCACGTCTCCGCCGCCTGCGACGAGACCACCCTGCGCGCCGACATCGAGGCCGTCTGGGCCGCCTTCGGCGTCACCGCCGAGATCGAGGCGCTCGACGCGACCACGGCCGACACCCTGCCCGAGGGCCTGCTGCGCTCGGACGACTACCTGACGCACCCGGTCTTCCACCAGCACCGCTCCGAGACCGCGATGCTGCGCTACCTGCGCAAGCTCTCGGACAAGGACTACGCGCTGGACCGCGGCATGATCCCGCTGGGCTCCTGCACCATGAAGCTCAACGCGACCACCGAGATGGAGCCGGTCACCTGGCCCGAATTCGGCCAGCTGCACCCGTTCGCCCCGGTGGAGCAGGCCGAGGGCTACCTCACGCTCATCACCGAGCTGGAGGAACGTCTCTGCGAGGTCACCGGCTACGACAAGGTGTCCATCCAGCCCAACGCCGGCTCCCAGGGTGAGCTCGCCGGCCTGCTGGCCGTCCGCGCCTACCACCGCGCGAACGGCGACGAGCAGCGCACCATCTGCCTCATCCCGTCCTCCGCGCACGGCACCAACGCCGCCAGCGCCGTGATGGCCGGCATGAAGGTCGTCGTCGTCAAGACCGCCGACGACGGCGAGGTGGACGCGGCCGACCTGCGCGCCAAGATCGAGCAGTACCGCGACGAGCTCGCCGTGCTGATGATCACGTACCCGTCCACGCACGGCGTGTTCGAGGAGCACGTCGCCGACATCTGCGCCCAGGTCCACGAGGCCGGCGGCCAGGTCTACGTCGACGGCGCCAACCTGAACGCCCTGGTGGGCCTCGCCAAGCCGGGTCACTTCGGCGGCGACGTCTCGCACCTGAACCTGCACAAGACCTTCTGCATCCCGCACGGCGGCGGCGGCCCGGGCGTCGGCCCGGTCGGTGTCCGGGCGCACCTGGCCCCGTACCTGCCGAACCACCCGCTCCAGCCGACCGCGGGTCCGGAGACGGGCGTCGGCCCGATCTCGGCCGCCCCGTGGGGCTCGGCGGGCATCCTGCCGATCTCGTGGTCGTACGTGCGCCTGATGGGCGGCGAGGGCCTCAAGCGCGCCACCCAGGTGGCGGTGCTCGGTGCCAACTACATCGCCAAGCGCCTGGAGCCGCACTACCCGGTGCTCTACACCGGGCCGGGCAACCTGGTCGCGCACGAGTGCATCATCGACCTGCGCCCGCTGTCGAAGTCCACGGGCGTGAGCGTGGACGACATCGCCAAGCGCCTGATCGACTACGGCTTCCACGCCCCGACGATGTCCTTCCCTGTCGCCGGCACGCTGATGATCGAGCCGACGGAGTCCGAGGACCTCGCCGAGATCGACCGCTTCTGCGACGCGATGATCGCCATCCGCGGCGAGATCGAGCGGGTCGCGGGCGGCGAGTGGCCGGCGGACGACAACCCGCTGGCCAACTCCCCGCACACCGCGGCGGCGCTGGGCGGCGAGTGGAACCACCCGTACACCCGCGACGAGGCCGTCTTCCCGGGCGGGGTCACGGCCGCCGAGAAGTACTGGCCGCCGGTGCGCCGCATCGACGGTGCCTTCGGCGACCGCAACCTGGTGTGCTCCTGCCCGCCGCTGGACGAGTACGACCACTGACACCCAGCTACGACCACTGACACCCAGCGGTGCGGTGATCTGAAGAACGCGACATGAAGAAGGGGCCGGTCCGGGGGAATCTCCCGGGCCGGCCCCTTCCGCGTTGGCGTGCGTCCGCCGGGCCGTCCTCAGCGCCTACGCCGCCGCGAGCGGGCGGTGCGGGGCGATGATCTGGCCGTCCGGCAGGAGCTCACCGGTGTCCTCGAAGAGCAGGACGCCATTGCACAGCAGGCTCCAGCCCTGCTCCGGGTGGTTGGCCACCGGGCGCGCGGCCTCCCGGTCGGCGGATTCGGCTGACGGGCAGGCTGGCTGGTGCTGGCACATGGATGCGTTCTTTCGCTGCGGTGTGGTCTGCGTGCTACGGCTCGATGCGTGGTTCATGGCCGTCCCCCTGGGTCATCCCCGCACCCGCGGGGAGCGTGTCATCAGTGTTCCCCCATGACAGCCGCTTCGCAGGTATTTCCCGGCAGCTGTCCTCACAGATTGATGACGCATCACTCGTGCGGGCGGTTCAGGCCAACTCCCCTGTCATTTCGGATGGTTCGCAAGTGGTCCGAGCGGACTAGGCCGAATGGGCTACTTGGGTCAGGCGGCGGGTGCGGCCAGCGACGGAGGGAGGGGCGCCGTGGCGGGGGTCAGCCGGCGGGTGAGCACGGGCAGCAGCTCGGAGACCGGATGCGGGCGGAACGGGGCGATGCCGGGCGGGGCCGGAGCCAGTGGCACCAGCAGATCCTCTCCGGCGGGCAGTCCGGCGGAGGCGTCGGCGCCCACCGCCCCGTGCAGCCACAGGGTCAGCATGTAGAGCTCGGGTACGGACAGCAGCCGCGGCTGGTAGTTCGTACCGAGGGACTCCGCCTGGCGCAGGGCGCGTTCGGTGGCGGCGACGTAGGGCCCCTCGAAGAAGTGGGAGAAGGCCCAGCCGTCGGGGGTCAGGCGGGTGTCGGCCGCCGCGACGTGACGGTCCCCGCTGCGGATCAGGAACCGCCAGCCGGTGAGCCGCGTGCGGGGCGGCCTGCCGCCGGCCGCGAGGGCGGACATGCCCAGCCGGTCGAGGACGTGCACCGGAAGGGGGAGTTCGGCGGTCAGTGGCCCCTGGATCGCACGCAGGGACGGGGTGTGCGCCTCGTGGACGGCGGTGGGAGAACCGAGTGCCGCGAGGACGCTGCGCAGGGCGGGCGCGGGAGCCGGAGGGACATGCAGCGGCATGGTGGGTCGCCTCTCACTTGGGAGACCGGTGGAACGGGGGCAGGTGCGGACGGCGCTGTCGCATTCTGGGGCCAGAGGGGGGCCGAGGGGCAATGGCCGCGCGCCAACTCTCTGCCTCGTTTGCGGAGTTTATACGACATGTGTTCACGCAGTGTTTCGGCTAGCTGTCCCGCCTATTGCCGACAAGGCGCTTACCGGTCCCGCTCACGTGGCATTCATGCCGGATGTGCGCGAACGTGCCGCGCTGACCTCGGAGGTTACCGGACGGGGGCTCGGCTGGAAAGCATCGGTTTTGCGGAGCGCGCAAAGCCGAAGCGGAATTTGCGCGAGGCGACTTGCCAGGTGAATGTGCCGAAGCGCCCTTCGGCCAAACCGGCGCGCGCTCCTCGCCACGCACGCCCCCACCGCGTTATGGATCACGCTGCCGGGGCATCATCGACCGTAATGCGCGCCTGGGTGCCCGGGCCGGGCTCACTCGAGGAGGGACGCTTCGATGGGGGAGAAGGTCGTGGCGGGCGGATTCGACCTGTCCGATCGGCAGCGGTATCGAAGGAAGCTTCACGAGTGTCTGGAGGGGCTGGAGCGACTCCTGGCGGAGAAGAGGTTCGATCGTCCGAAGAACATGATGGGACTGGAGATCGAGCTGAATCTCGCGGGCGCCGACGGGTTGCCGAGAATGGTGAATGCCCAGGTGCTGGAGCGGATAGCGAGCCCTGATTTCCAGACCGAACTGGGAATGTTCAATCTGGAGGTCAACGTCCTGCCGCACCGGCTCGGCGGACGGGTATTCGACCAGCTCGCCGAGGAACTCAGCGCGGGTCTGGGCTATGCCCACCGGCAGGCCGCGGAGATCGATGCCGGCGTGGTGATGATCGGCATTCTGCCGACGATCTCCCGCGCGGACCTGGTCACCGCCAACCTGTCGGCCGTGGACCGCTACTCGCTGCTCAACGAGCAGATCCTGATGATGCGCGGGGAGGACTTCACGCTCGACATCGACGGGGTCGAGCGGCTGATCTGGACCTCCGGGTCGATCGTGCCGGAGGCCGCCTGCACCTCCGTACAACTGCATCTCCAGGTGACACCGGCCCGGTTCCCCGCCGTGTGGAACGCGGCGCAGGTCGTGGCCGCCGCGCAGATAGCCATCGGGGCCAACTCGCCCTTCCTGTTCGGGCGCGAGCTGTGGCGGGAGTCGCGGCCGCCGCTGTTCACGCAGGCCACCGACACCCGGCCGCCCGAACTCCAGGCGCAGGGAGTACGGCCGCGCACCTGGTTCGGGGAGCGGTGGGTGGACTCGGCGTACGAGCTCTTCGCCGAGAACGTCCGCTACTTCCCCGCCCTGCTGCCGATCTGCGACGAAGAGGAGCCGCTGCGGGTGCTCGCCGAGGGCGGGGTGCCCGGGCTGCAGGAACTGGTCCTGCACAACGGGACCGTCTACCGCTGGAACCGGCCCGTGTACGGGGTCGCGGACGGGGTGCCGCACCTGCGGGTGGAGAACCGGGTGCTGCCGGCCGGCCCGACGGTCGCCGACGTCGTCGCCAACGCCGCCTTCTACTACGGGCTGGTGCGCACCCTCGCGGACGAACAGCGCCCGGTGTGGACCCGGCTGCCCTTCGCCGAGGCGGAGGCGAACTTCGACGCGGCCTGCCGGTACGGGATCGACGCGCGGCTGCGGTGGCCGCGCCGGGGCCGGGCCGGGGGACTGGCGAGCGTGCCCGCCGTACGGCTGGTCCTGGACGAACTGCTGCCGATGGCGGCGGCGGGGCTGGACGCCTGGGGCATCGAGCCCGCGGACCGGGACCACTACCTCGGGATCATCGAGGAGCGCTGCCGGCGGCGGGTGAACGGGGCGACCTGGCAGGTGGACACCTACCACCGGGCGCTGGCGGCCGGACTGGAGCGGGACGAGGCGCTGGCCGCGACCACCCGCAGGTACAGCGAGCTGATGCACAAGGGCGACCCCGTGCACACCTGGCCCGTGGGGCCGGGGGAGGAGGTGAGCCCCTCGGTGCCGGAGCCCCGCTGAGCGGGCGCGCGGCCGGGGCCGTCCGGCGGTCCCTCGATGCCGTTGATCCCGTTGATCCCGTTGATCCCGTTGTCCCCCCGCAGTGATCCTCCCGGTCTCCGAGGAGGCAGTATGGGGTGGTCGCAACGGGATGGCAGGACGGGAGTCGGGCGTGCGGGCGGATCCGGAGCCGGTGTTCGTGGAGCTCGGCGAGGACGGGCGGCGGGCGCTCCTGCGCAACGAGACGCTGCTCGTCCTCGCGCTGTCGCTGGGCGCGAGCGGGGTCTCGGCGCTGATCAGCTTCATCGGCTCGCTCACCAAGCCGGGGGGACTGAAGGACCAGGCCGCCACCCTCAACGGCTCGTACGCCCCGGGCCGGCCCTGGCTGGACCTGGCGTGGCAGCTGTTCGGCATCGCGAGCGCGCTGGTCCCCGTCCTGCTGGTGGCGCACCTGCTGACCCGCGAGGGCGCCCCCGGGCTGCGGGTGCTGGGCTTCGACCGCACCCAGCCCATGGGCGACCTGGCCCGGGGCGCGCTCGTCGCCGCGGGGATCGGGAGCGCGGGGCTGGCCTTCTACCTGGGGGCGCGGTCCGCCGGATTCAACCTCACGGTGGTGCCCGAGGCGCTGCCGGACGTGTGGTGGAAGTTCCCCGTCCTGATCCTCTCCGCGCTGCAGAACGCCGTGGTGGAGGAGATCATCGTGCTGGCGTACCTGCTGCGCCGGCTCGACCAGCTCGGCTGGTCGCCGATGGCCGCGCTGCTGGCCAGCTCGGCCCTGCGCGGCTCCTACCACCTCTACCAGGGCATCGGCGGCTTCATCGGCAACATGGTGATGGGCGTCGTCTTCGTCCTGGCCTACCGACGCTGGGGCCGGGTGGGACCGCTCGTCGTCGCGCACGCGCTCCTCGACATCGTGGCCTTCGGCGGCTACGCCCTGCTCGCGGGCAAGGTGGGCTGGCTGCCCACGCCGTGATGCGGCCGCGCACGCCGTGATGCGGCCGGTACACCCGCTCGGCGCTGCCCGGCGGGGGCGCGGGCCCGAGCGGTGCGACGCTGGAGGGGAGTGAGGAGGCGCGCGCGGTGGCTGTTGTGGACTCCCTGGTGCCGTTCGCGCCGTTCTTCGTGCCCGTGGTCACCCCGGCTGTGCGGCCCCGGGCGGGGACGCGAACAGCTCGCCGTCGAGGACGGTGACGGCCCGGCCGGCCAGCAGCGTGCGGTCGCCCGCCAGGGTCACCCGTACGAGTCCGCGGCGCGCGCCGCCCTGGAGGCCGGTCAGCTCCGTACGGCCCAGGCGCTCGGCCCAGAAGGGGGCCAGCGCGGTGTGGGCGCTGCCGGTCACCGGGTCCTCGTCGATGCCGAAGGCGGGGAAGAAGCCGCGGGACACGAAGTCGTACCCGCGGGAGGGATCCTCGGCGGCCGCGGTGACGATGACCCCGCGCTTGGCGAAGGCGCGCAGGGCGCCGTGGTCCGGCGTCAGTTCGCGGACGGTCTTCTCGTCGGCGAGCTCGATCACGAGGTCGCCGATGTGCGCGGCGGTGTCGTGCACGGAGAGGATCGGCGCCCCGCCGAGCGCGTGGTCCACGGCGGCCGGTGCCGGGACCGGGGTCAGCGAGGACGTCGGGAAGTCCATGGTGATCGTGCCGTCCGCGGCGGTCTCGGCCGTGAGGATCCCGCAGCGCGCGGAGAAGCGGATCAGCCCCGCGGCGAGGCCCGAGGACGCCAGGACGTGCGCGGTGGCCAGGGTCGCGTGGCCGCACATGTCGACCTCGGCGGCCGGGGTGAACCAGCGCAGCGCCCAGTCGGCGTCCCCGCCGGGCGGAAGGGGATGGGCGAAGGCGGTCTCGGAGAGGTTCACCTCGGAGGCGACCTGCTGGAGCCAGGCGTCCGGGGGGAAAGCGGTGTCGAGGAGCAGGACTCCGGCGGGGTTCCCGTGGAAGGGCCGGTCGGTGAAGGCGTCGACGATTCGGATGCGCATGTCTCGACGGTAGGGCGGTTCCTTGATCGCCGACAAAGGCCAATCCGGGGTGACTGGACCGGTCGGCGCCCCGGGGCGCCGACCGGCTCGGATCCGGGCCGGCTCAGGTCCGGGAGAGTGCCTTCGTGCCCGACAGCAGCGGGATGAGGCCGAAGTTCCCGTCACCGCGCCCGCAGGCCGGGGCCGTGTCGGGAGAGTTGGAGACCTTCGTTCCGGTCGTGAAGCGGCCGTCGCGGCGGGTCGGTACGACGGTGGTGAAGTGGTCGTCGAAGCCGCCGGCGCCGTAGTAGTACACGCACTGCTGGAGGTTCACGTAGCGCCCGGCGGACAGGTCCAGGGCCTTGACGTCCGACAGCAGGGGGATGAGGGCGTAGAGGCCCCGGCCGGGTCCGCAGTTCGGGGCGGTGTCGGGCGTGTCGGAGACGTTCGTCCCGGCTGAGAACTCTCCGCCGCCGAGCGAGATCACGGTGGTCAGGTGGTCCCGCTGGCCGTCGGAGTAGTAGACGCACTGGTGCAGGTTCAGGTAGCGCCCGGCGCTCAGGTCGAGGGCCTGGACGGCCGCCCACGGGTGGTGGGGTGTGAAGTTCCCGTCCCCGGCGCCGCAGGACCGGGTCTGGTCGGGGGCGGTGGACGTGGCGGTCCCGGTCGTGAACCGGCCGTCGCGGCTCGGGACCACGGTCGTGAAGTAGTCGACGACGCGGGGGGACGAGTACACGCACTGGTGCAGGTTGAGGTATTGGCCGGCCAGCTGCCGGGGGCCGTCGGCGGTGGCCGGTCCCGGCACTACGAGCAGCAGTGCGGCGGCGGCCGCGGCGGCGAGCCAGTTCCTGGCGCGTCCCTGAAGGCGCACGGATGTCCCCTTTGTGGGCTGTTTGGGCATGTTCGCGCTCAGCACAGCACACACCCGCACGCCCTTCGCCCGAAAGTTCGGTCGCCAATCCACCCCAAGGTGTGCCATCGGATCACCTGTCGCTGACGAGTTTCCGATATATCGTTGACGCATCGCGATGGATCAACGATAGTTGAGTCATCGGACAACCGATGACACGAAGAGCGACAACGTGACGAAAGGAGCGCAGTCATGCGTTCACACGGACAGCACGGACACGACCACGGCCATGACCACGGACGGGGCCACGACCACTGCGGGCCCGATCGTCGGGAGGGTTTCAAGGGGCGTCGCGCCGCCTTCGGACCGTTCGGGCCGCCCTTCGGCGGCGGGCCCTTCGGCGGACGGGGCGGGCGCGGTGGGCGAGGCGGCGGACGGGCCCGGCGCGGTGACGTACGCGCCTCGATCCTGGCGCTGCTCGCCGACCGGCCGATGCACGGCTACGAGATGATCCAGGAGATCGGCGAGCGCAGCGGCGGGGCCTGGAAGCCCAGCCCGGGCTCGGTCTATCCGACCCTGCAGCTGCTCGAGGACGAGGGGCTCATCACGAGCGCGAGCGAGGGCGGCAAGAAGCTGTTCACGCTCACCGACGCCGGCCGCACCGAGGCCGAGTCGGGCCCCGACGCGCCGTGGGCCGACGCCGGCCGCGGCTTCGACTTCGAGGCGATGCACGAGATCCGGACGGCCGGGATCGGCCTGATGGAAGCCTTCGGGCAGGTCTTCAAGACCGGCTCGCCCGAGCAGCGCGAGAAGGCGCTCGGGGTCATCAACGACGCCCGCAAGAAGCTCTATCTGATCCTGGCCGACGAGCACTGAGCACCGGGCCGGTCCCGGCACCGCGCAGCGGGGGGGGGGGGGGGGGGGGGGGGGGGGGGGGGGGGGGGGGGGGGGGGGGGGGGGGGGGGGGGGGGGGGGGGGGGGGGGGGGGGGGGGGGGGG
>NZ_JBVHWW010000066.1:0-19291 GCF_055563995.1 Streptomyces sp. NPDC029164
CCGACGCCCGAACAGGTCCGCCACCCGACCGAACAACAGGGTGAAACCCGCGGCACACAGCGCGAACGACGTCGCGATCCACTGCAGGTTCGACAACGAGAAACCGAGCCCGTCACCGATCACCGGCAACGCCACATTCAAAATCGAGAAATCAACCGCCAGCATGAACTGCGCCACCAGCAGCACCACCAACACCAACTTCAAACGCCCGTCCAAACGGACCGGACCCTCACCACCCCCCACACCCGCATCCACACGCGCACCCTCGACAACCGACATCGCCATACGTCCTTTCCATCACAACGGAGGCCCTCGGCTCGGAGGGCCGGTACTGGCCGGGGAAGCCGGCTCAGGCAGGGGTCTGCGCCGAGGCCCGGCGCCGTAGTTCTTCGGACAGCTCCTGCCAGCCGCGCGCGCACTGGGCGGCCGCGGCGGCGGCGGTCTCGGCGCGGTACGGGGGTACCGCGGCGACGATGCGCTCCCACTGGCGCAACCCGCTCACCTGGAGATCGAGCATGCGCAGCAGGAGCCTCCCCGCCTCGCTCAACCTGAGCAGGGGGTCCTTGCAGAGACCGGTGACCAGCGAGGGCAGTGCCTGCCCCCCGCCCCGGTCCGGCAGCCGGGGCGGACCCGGGGCGTTGCCCGAGCGCCGCTGGGCGGCCGGCACGGGGTCGGCTCCTTCGCCGATCCGGCGCCGCACGTCCCGTACGGTCGAGGGCGCGATGCCCGCCTCCCGTGCGATCTGCCGCAGGGAAGCCGTGGGGCGGCCTGCGAGCAGCCGGGCCGCGACCTCCCGGCCGCGGACCGGATCGGCCGGCCGTACGCGACCGTCCTGGCCGATGCGGCCGGGCGGCGCGGGCGCGGGTCCCTCACGGCGGCGCAGTGACGCGACGGTCTTGGCCGCCAGCCCGGTCCGCCGCGCGATTCCGCGATCGGACCAGTCCGGGTGGGTCCGCAGGATCCGTAACGCCGCGGCGGTCCGCTCCGCGTGCGTCAGCGGGAGCCCGTGGCTGATGTTGGCCTCGACCGAGAGCACGAACGCGTCCTCGGCGCTGCCGTCGAAGTACGTCACTCCCACCGTGTGCTGCCCGCGGAGCACGGCGGCCCGCAACCGGTGCGTCCCGTCGATGATCCGCATGGTCGGGCGGTGCACGAGCAGCGGCGGCAGCGCCCGCCCGGAGTGCGCGAGGTCCTGTGCGTGGCTCTCGTTCACGTGGACGGTGCGGGGGGAATCCGCCGCGAGCAGTGCGCCGACCGGCACCTCGAACGCGGCGTCGGGGGTGTCCGTCGCGTCCCTCGTGTGCCTCGCGTGGGGCTTGCCCATGAAGTTCACCTCCTTTCGTGCACTCGATGCTTGGGCGCCGTGCTGTTCGCCGGCCCCGGGAAGAAATTACGTAACTACCGTTCGGTAACCAATCTCGCGGCCGAACCCCGTTGAGATTTGGGCAAGTTGGCAAGGTCGCGGTTACGTGCGGTGGGCGACCGCGGAAGATCCCCGGTCGCCCACCGGGCGGGCGTTCACACCGCCGTGAGCTGCTCCGACCTCACGAACTCCCGGAGCCAGGCCAGGAATTCGGGTCCCAGGTCCGCGCGCTCGCAGGCGAGCCGGACCGTCGCGCGCAGGTACTCGGCCCGGTCCCCGGTGTCGTAGCGCCGGCCGGAGAAGACGACTCCGTGCACGGGACGTCCGGCCCGCACCAGGGTGCGCAGGGCGTCCGTGAGCTGGATCTCGCCGCCGCGTCCGGGGCTCGTACCCCGCAGGACCTCGAAGATCTCGGGGTCGAGGAGGTAGCGGCCGATGATCGCGAGGTTGCTGGGCGCGGTGCCCGGCTCCGGCTTCTCCACCAACTCCGTGATGTGTACGCCGTCTTCGTCCGACGACTGCTCCACCGCGGCGCAGCCGTACTGGTGGATCGCGTCCGGATCCACCTCCATCAGGGCCACGACGCTGCCGCCGAGCCGGGCGCGCACCTCGGCCATCCGGGCCAGCAGCGGGTCGCGGGGATCGATCAGGTCGTCGGCCAGGAGCACGGCGAACGGCTCCTGGCCGACGTGCGGGGCGGCGCACAGGACGGCGTGCCCGAGCCCCTTGGGGTCGCGCTGGCGCACGTAGTGGATGTCGGCGAGCTCGGTGGAGGCACAGACGCTGTTGAGTTTGTCCTGATCGCCCCGGCGCTGGAGGGCTTCCTCCAGCTCGTAGTTGCGGTCGAAGTGGTCCTCAAGGGGCCGCTTGTTGCGTCCGGTGACCATGAGGATGTCGGACATCCCCGCCGCGACCGCCTCTTCCACCACGTACTGGATGGCCGGCTTGTCGACCACCGGCAGCATTTCCTTCGGGGTGGCCTTGGTCAGCGGCAGGAATCGCGTACCGAGTCCTGCGGCGGGGATCACTGCCTTGGTTATCTGAGGGGGTGTGGAATTCATGCCGCTGACGCTAGACCGCATCGCGGCGCATCAGCCTGAATTCCGGCGCCTTTCCGCCTACTTAGGCATTTCCGTGTCCGCCGGGCCCTCCCCCGACCTCTCCCCCGGCGCCGCCGTGATGCTCCGCCGGACGAGCCACCACAGCTCCCCGAGCTCACCGGTGACCTCGTCGGGGCGCTCGGCCCGGCCGCGCCGGGCCCGTGCGACGACACCCCCCACCAGATGCGCCGTCAGCAAGGCGACCGGGCGCGGGTCGACCTCGGGGTCCAGCTGCCCCTGCGCGGCGGCCTGCTCCAGCAGCTCCCTGACCTCCGGGAGCCAGCAGCAGCACCATTCGGGTCCGGCGCCCGCGCGTTCCTGGGTGAGCCGCGCGGCGGCGCGTACGGCCACGTCCGTCTCGACGAGCCGGCCCAGGGCGAGGACGAGCGCCGACAGGACGTCCAGCGCGGGGCCACCGCGGGCGGTCACACCCTCGACCACTCTGCGGGTGGCGCTCCGGCCGGCATTCTCGACCGCCGACGCCAGCTCCCCCTTCGCCGAGAAGTGAAAGGTGACCGCTCCGATCGACATGTCGGCGGAGCGGCTCAGCCGGGAAAGCGATGTCCCGTCATATCCGTTGCGGTCGAATTCAGCGGCGGCCACCGAGATCAGATGATTACGGGTGCGCACGGCACGCTCTTGCTTTACCACTGCACTATCACTGCCATCCAGGTTGTTCCTGACTCGCCCGCGCATCCTCCGCGGAGACGGGCGACCTCCAGCGTCACCCCGGTACCGACCGCGCACAACGCCGACTTGACGAAGAAGCGCCCCTGCCCGGCCCCTCCGCGGCCGCACCTCCGCCGGCGCCGGCGGCCCCGGGTCACCAACGTGCCGAAGTCGTGCGGAGGACGCCAGACGTTCGCTAGAAAAAAAACGAACGTTCTGTATTCTTGACTCATCGACGACGCACGCCGGCGTCCACCGTGAAGGGGGAGACAGATGACGGCACAGACGAGGACCCGCGCCCTGGTTGCCGGTGACACGGCACTCGACGAGTTCACCGAACGCCTCTTCGGCCACTTACCGCGCGCCGATCAGCGCCGCTGGGCCCGGGTCTACCTGCAGGGACTGCTCACCACCCCGGGCAAGAAGTCCGTACGCAGGCTGGCCGCCTCCGTCACCGAGTCGCCCACCGCCTCCCAGTCCCTGCAGCAGTTCATCAACGCGAGCCCCTGGGACTGGGAGCCGGCGCGCGCCGAACTGCTCCGCTGGGCGGAGGAACGGCACACGGTGCGCGCCTGGACGATCGGCCAGGTGTGCTTCCCCAAACGCGGTGAGCACTCGGTCGGCGTGCACCGCCGCTTCGATCCGGCCGCCGGACGGATGGTCAACTGCCAGTTCGGCTTCGGGTTGTTCCTGTCCCTGGACGGCATGAGCGTGCCGGTCGACTGGCGGCTGGTGCTCCCCGAGACCTGGACGGCGGACCCCACCCTGCGCCGCCGGGCGCGCATCTCGCCCGAGGTGGTGCACCAGAGCCCCGAGTCCCTCGTGGTCGAGCTCGCCGACCGGGTGGCCGCCCGCACCTCCTCGGCGCGCGTCCCCGTGGTCGCCGACATCAGCCGCCTCGGCAACGCGGCCGCGGTGATCGGCACGCTCGGCCGCCGGGGCCACGACTTCCTCGTGGCCGTCCCGCCGGCCCTCGGCGTCCGCGCCGCCGGTACGGTCCATGGCGGCGAGCCGCCCCGCTCGCCCGGGCGCGAGTCCACGGCGGGCGACCTGGCCCGCTTGGGGAACACCAGCCACCCGTACACCGCGCTGCTCACCCGACCCGACGCGCGCCCGCAGCGGCTGCGCATCCACTCGGCGCTGGTCCGCGTACCGGGCGGGGAAACGGGAGCCCCGGGAACGCACCAGACCTACCGCCTGTTCGGCGAACGGCGCCCGGGGCCGGGGCCGGGGCCGGGGCCGGGGCCGGGGCAGCGGCGCGGGCCGGTCTGGCTCACCAACATGAGCCGCCACCGGATGGACGACCTGCTGCACCTGGCACGGCAGTCCGCCCGGTCGACCGTGACGCTCGGGACGCTGGCGGACGAGTTCGGCCTGCTGGACTTCGAGGGGCGGTCGTTTCCCGGGTGGCACCACCACATGACGCTGATGTCCGCCGCGTATGCGTATCGGGCCGCGCCCATGCCCGTACCGGTGCCCGTGTTGCGCGGGCGGCGGGAGTTCGCGCGGGTCGGGGACCGGCAGTCCGCGTGAGCCGGGCCCTGCCGGGAGATCCGCCCCGGCCGAAACCGGCTCCGCCGGGCACCGGACTCCGCCCGGCCCCTCCCCCGGACTTCGTCCGGGGGGACCCCAGCGCCTCAAACGCCGGCAGGGCCGGACTCAGCCCGGGGCGGTCCCGCCCCTCTCCCGGTACCACTGCGCCGCCGCGCCGAGCCGGCTCAGCGGGCCCGGGCCCGGCGCGATCCCGGCGAGCCGCCAGGCCTCGTCGGCGCGGTACCAATGGTCCCCGGCCAGCAGCGTGAACTGCCGCTCGCTCACCCATCCCGGGGTCGCCGCCAGCGCCTCCAGACACCTGCGCCACGGCCAGTCCCCGACGGGACGCGCCGGCAGCACCCGGTGGGCCGCGAGGGCGTCCATGAGGTCGCCGTTGCGCACCGGTACCGGGTGGTGGGCGTGCAGGACGCCCGCGGCCGCGCGCGCGGAGGCGTCCCCGAGCGCGAACGCCGTGATGAGCCGCGCCAGGTCGTCGACGTCGACGAACGAGGCCCGTCCCGCGCCGCCTCCCCACGCTGCCGGTACCCGCCGGAAGGCGTCGGCGAGGGCCGGTACGACCCAGCGGTCGCCCCGGCCCAGCACCAGCCCCGCGCGCAGGACCAGCCCGCCGGCGTCGAGCACCGGCCCCTCCCCCGCCAGCCGGCTGCTGCTGGCCGCCGACACGGGGGCGGGTGTCAGCTCGCCGACGTCCTGTCCCGTGTGCGGGCCCGGCCCGTAGACGGCGCAGGTCGACAGCTGGACGATGCGCGGCACGCCCGCCCGGCGCGCCTCGGCCATCAGGGCCGCGGTGCCGGTGGAGTTGACCGCCGTACAGCGGTCGGCGTCCGGTCCGATGGAGGAGGCCAGCGACAGCAGGACGTCCGCGCCGTCGCACACCCCGCGCAGGGATTCTGCGTCGGCCAGGTCCGCACCCACCCATGCCCCTGCGTACGCGATGGGGGGACGCGTACGGGACACCGCGCGCACCACGGCCTGCGGGTCCTTCTCGGCCAGCCGGCGCAGCACCGCCGACCCCACGAATCCCGTCGCCCCGGTGACGACGATGTGACGGCCGCTCAACCCCGCTGCTCCGCCCCGGATTCCGGCTCCTTGGGCCGCTGTGTGGGAGGCAGCGTCAGGCGCACGTTCCGGCGGGTCTCCTCGGTGGCGACCGCGGGGAGCAGGTAGCGCCACAGCGAGGCGATGCGCTGCGGCAGGTCGGCCCGTCCGGTGGACGCCTGGGAGAAGAGCTGCGCGCCGGTGAAGGAGCTGACCAGCACCCAGGCCAGTTCGTGGTCGTCGACGTCCGGCTGGAGTTCGCCCTTGGCGCGGGCGAAGCGCAGCTGCTGGCGGAACTCCAGCACCCAGGCCTGGTAGGCGACGTCGTCGCGCAGGCCGAACTCACCCTGTTCCACGGCCAGCCGGACGCCGGCCCGGAGCACCGGATTGTGCTGCAGCTCCTCCGAGAGGTACAGCGTGATGTCCACCAGGTGCTGGAGTCCGTCCTCCCCTTCGGGGAAGACCAGGCCGTCGCCCTGGCCGACCATCACGGCGTAGGCGAGCTCCTCCTTCGAGCTGAAGTGGAAGTACATCCCGCCCTGGGTGACGTCCGCCCGCTTCATGATCTTGCTGATGCTGGCCCCGCTGAAGCCGAACTCGTCGAAGACCTCCGCGGCGGCACGCAGGATGGCCGCTTTGGTCTGAACTGCCCTGAGTTGAGGCGCGCGTTGCTGCTTGCGCTCTGACATGGACACCTAATCTCTCTCGACAAAAAAAACGAACATCCTTTATTTTAGGACCCAGCGCCACACAAGCACCAGCTCATGTCCGATGTCCAGGGGGGCTCAACCATGACTGTGTCAGCTGATCACTCCGTCCCGTCCGTCGCCGCACTCAGCAGCGCTTTACCGCGGGAGTACGTACACAAGAGCGCACACTCCGAAGTCCTGCTCACCGGTTGGCGTACCGTCGCACCCGACGAATACGTCGTCACCGCCCAGTGGCCCCGGGCCCACAGCTTCTACTCTCCGGACGGGGGCCACCACGACCCCCTCCTCCTCGCCGAGTCGGTCCGCCAGGCCATTCCGCTCCTGAGCCACGTCGCCTACGAGGTCCCTTTCGGCCACCGCCAGATCTGGGACACGTTCAGTTACTCGGCGAACCCGCAGGCCCTCGTCGTCGGTCCGGCGCCGGCCGACATCGAGCTCCGCATCAGCTGCTCCGGCGTCACCCGCCGGGGCCGGAGACTGGCGGGCCTCACCATGCACGTCACCGCGACGCGTGACGGGGAGTTCCTGGGCACCGCCAAAGCCGGCTTCACCAACCAGCCGCAGGCCGTCTACCAGCGCCTTCGCGGTACGAACGCGGACCTCGACCAGGTGGCCGCCCGCATCATCCCGCTGCCGCCGCCGCTGACGCCCCGCCGCGTCGGCCGCGACCGCTTCCACGACGTGGTCCTGTCCCCCACCAGTTCCGCGCACCGCACGCAGCTCCGGGCCGACATCAACCACCCGATCCTCTTCGACCACCCCGTCGACCACGCCCCCGGCATGCTGCTCCTGGAAGCCGTGCGGCAGGCCGCGTACGGCTCCGCCTTCCCCCGGCGGGGGGTCCTGACCGACATCGAGATGCGGTTCTTCCGCTACGCGGAGCTGAACTCGCCCTGCTGGATCGAGACGATCCCCGCCACCGGGGAGACGGCCGCCGCGGGCCGTCATCCCGTCCGCGTCCTGGCCCGCCAGAACGGGGAGGACGTCTTCACCGCCACGGCGACGATCACCACCGCGGCGCCCGTCCCCCTCCGCGTCTACGCCGCGCCCTGATCCGTGAACGACGAAGGCGCCTGACCGGGTCTCCGCCCGGCAGGCGCCTTTCCCTTCCCCGCGGCACGCGGCGCGCTCCGGTCCGGTCCGGTCCGGTCAGACCTTCCTGACCACGCCGGACTTGAGCTGCATGGACCCGAAGCCCTCGATCTTGCAGTCGATGTCATGGCCGTCGACACCCTCGACGAGGCGGATGTTACGCACCTTGGTACCGGCCTTGATGCCCGTCGGGCTGCCCTTGACCTTCAGGCCCTTGACGACCGTCACGGTGTCGCCGTCGGCCAGTACGTTGCCGACGGCGTCCTTGATCACCCGCTCCCCGAGGGCCTCGCCGGGCTCGCCGGACGCGAGCGGCCACTCGTGCCCGCACTCGGGGCAGACGAGGAGCGCGCCCATCTCGTAGGCGTACGCACCGGCGCATTCGGGGCAGGGAGGCAACGGGGTCTCAGTCACCCCGACAGTATATTTCAGGCCATCCTCGCAGGTCGGCGCACACGTCCCCGCTGCGGCGTGTGCGAGAGTCCGGTCGGCGCGGTTCACGAGGGGACACCGGACCGCCGGGCCCCGCTCTCGCCACCCAGTCCAGGAGGTCATGTGTCTGCCGCATCGAGCTACGCGTCCGGGGTCTGCGAAGTGCCGCTGCTGGGCGACACCATCGGCGAGAACCTGGACCGCACCGTGCGGAGGTTTCCCGGGCGCGACGCCCTCGTCGACGTGGCCGCCGGGCGCAGGTGGACGTACGCGGAGCTGGCCGCCGACGTCGACGCGCTCGCGCTCGGGCTGCTGGACCTGGGCATCGTCAAGGGCGACCGGGTCGGCATCTGGGCCCCCAACCGCGCCGAGTGGACGCTGGTGCAGTACGCCACCGCGAAGATCGGGGCGGTCCTCGTCACCGTGAACCCCGCGTACCGCTCCCACGAACTGGAGTACGTGCTCCGGCAGTCCGGGATCCGGCTGCTGGCCGCGGCGGACCGGTTCAAGACCTCCGACTACGCGGCCATGATCGAGGAGGTGCGGCCGCGCTGCCCGCTGCTGGAGTTCGTGGCCCTGCTGGGCGGGCCCCTCTGGACCTCCCTGCTGGAGCGGGGCCGCCGGAGCGACCCGGCGGAGCTGGCCCGTGCGCAGGCCGCGCTGAGCCCGGACGACGCGGTCAACATCCAGTACACCTCGGGGACCACGGGCTTCCCCAAGGGCGCGACCCTCTCGCACCACAACATCCTCAACAACGGCTTCTTCGTGGGCGAGCTGTGCCACTACACCGAGCAGGACCGGGTCTGCATCCCGGTGCCCTTCTACCACTGCTTCGGCATGGTGATGGGCAACCTCGCGTGCACCAGCCACGGCGCGGCCATGGTGATCCCGGCGCCGTCCTTCGAGCCGGCGGCCACCCTCGCCGCGGTGGAAGCGGAGGCGTGCACCTCGCTCTACGGGGTCCCGACCATGTTCATCGCCGAGCTGGCGGACCCCGGCTTCGACGCGTACGACCTGTCCAGCCTGCGGACGGGCATCATGGCGGGCTCGCCCTGTCCGGTGGAGGTGATGAAGGAGGTCATCGACCGGATGGGCATGACCGAGGTGTCCATCTGCTACGGGATGACGGAGACCTCGCCCGTCTCCACGCAGACCCGCGCCGACGACTCGGTCGAGCGCCGGGTGTCCACCGTGGGCCGCGTCGGGCCGCACCTGGAGGTGAAGGTGGCCGATCCGCGGTCCGGCCTGACGGTGCCCCGCGGGGAGCCGGGCGAACTGTGCACCCGCGGCTACTCGGTCATGCTCGGCTACTGGGAGGAGCCGGAGCGGACGGCCGAGGCCGTGGACGCGGCCCGCTGGATGCACACCGGCGACCTGGCCGTCATGGACGACGACGGCTACGTGAGCATCACCGGCCGGATCAAGGACATGGTGATCCGCGGCGGGGAGAACCTCTACCCGCGCGAGATCGAGGAGTTCCTCCACACCCATCCGGACGTCCTGGACGTCCAGGTCATCGGCGTGCCCGACGCGAAGTACGGGGAGGAGCTGATGGCCTGGGTGCGGATGCGCGAGGGCGCCGAGCCGCTGACCGCGGCCGCCGTGCGGGCGTACTGCGACGGGCGGCTGGCCCACTTCAAGATCCCGCGCTACGTGCACGTCGTGGAGGAGTTCCCCATGACCGTCACCGGGAAGATCCGCAAGGTGGAGATGCGCGAGGCGGCGATCCGGCTGCTGGAACTGCCCTCCTAGGGCGGCGCGTTGCGGCCGGCCCCGCCGCCCGCTCTGCCCGATGATCTTCAATGGGTGTCGGACCGGGACGGTGCGACACCTCGATTCATCACCCCGTGCCGACCGACCTTCTGACCAGAGGAACACAGTGCGCCTGCCCATGAACCGCCGTCTGGCCCTCAGTACAGCCCTGCTCGCGGTGATGGCCGCGGTGGCTCCGGTGACCACCGCCCACGCCGCCGGGACCACTCCCGATCTCGAGGCGCTGACCCAGGCGCTGGTGAAGACGACCGACGCCGGAGCGCCGGGCGCCCTGGCCCGTTTCAGCGGCCCCGACGGGACCCGCACCCGGGCCGTGGGCGTACGCGACCGGGGCACGGGCGCGCCCATGCAGCCCCAGGCCCGCTTCCGGATCGGCAGCGTCACCAAGACGTTCTCGTCCGTCGTCCTGCTGCAGCTGGTGGGCGAAGGCCGGATCGACCTGGACACCTCCGTCAACCGCTACCTGCCCGGCCTGCTGCCCGACGACCGCATCACGGTGCGTCATCTGCTCAACCACCGCAGCGGTCTGGCGGACTACACCGATGCCATGTTCGAGCACACCGTGCCCGGCTTCGAGGCCGTGCGCAACAAGGTCTTCGGCTACCAGGAGCTGGTGGACCTCTCGCTGGCCAAGCCGCGGACCGGCGAGCCCGGAGCGGCGTACGGGTACTCCAACACGAACTTCGTCGTGGTGGGCATGCTCATCGAGAAGGCCACCGGCAACCCGGTGGCCAAGGAGTACGAGCGGCGCATCATCCAGCCGCTGCGGCTGCGCAACACCGCGTACGTGCACCCCGCCACGCAGATCGGCGGAGTGCACACGCGCGGATACCTCCACCCGGACGAGGCCGGCGGTCCGCTGGTCGACTCCACCGAGCAGACCGCGTCGTGGGCCCAGTCCGCCGGTGCGATGATCTCCGACCCGGCCGATCTGAACACCTTCACCTCGGCCCTGCTGGGCGGCAGGCTGCTGCCCGCGCCGCTGCTGGACGCCATGATCACCGCGACCCCGACCGACGCCACGAACACCCGGTTCTATGGACTCGGCCTGCGGCGCTACGACCTCTCCTGCGGCACGTCCGTCTACGGGCACACCGGCACCGTGCAGGGCTTCTACACCTACGCCTTCTCCACCCGCGACGGCCGCCGCAGTCTCGCCGCCATGGCGAACACCTCGAACAAGGGCGAGGCGAACACCGCCCTCGGCGGGACCCTCGAAGCCGCGTTCTGCGGGAAGCAGGCAGCGAAGGCGACCAAGCGCGGCTTCGGGTTCGCCCCGGCCGAGGTGGACCTGCCCGAGCACGACGTGCGCTGACGCACCTCAGCCGTCGCCGGCCGCGTCGTCGCAGGCGGGACAGACCAGGCTCGCGTACTGCGGGTCGCACCACGCGGAGCCGGGCTGCCCCGGCGGCTGCCCGGAGGCCCTCCGCATGGCGAACGTGTCCCTGCCGCAGAAGGTCCGCGGGCCGGGGACGCCCGTCATGCCGGGGGCGGCCGGCGCCGCGTGCACGCGGCGTACGGACGGCTCACCGCCCTCTGCCGCTTCGCCGAGCTCGTACACGACGACGAATTCGCTCATGCCCCGACGGTAGGCCGCCCACGGGCGTCCCGCGGGACCGACACCGGGAAACCGGGCGGCTGGAGCTCGGTTCACCTGCCGGGGGCGAGCAGCGTGTCGGGCCGCCGGCGCCGTCCTGGGTTCGCCATCCTGGGCCAGTCGCGGTTCCGCAGGGGCCGCGGCCCCTCCCCCACGGCGAGAAGGAGCACGGCATGCCCGCCGACCCGATCGGACGTTTCCTCGCGGCTTTGGACCCCGACCACCGGGAGGCCGTCAGCGGCCGACCGCGCGAGGAGCAGGAGCGTCTCGCGGCCGCCTGGGAGCGGGAACTGGAGTCGGACGACGAGCTCGACACCCTCGACGAACTGTCTCCCCCCGCGGCCGAGGCCGAGGCGGCCCGCCGCGTCATGAACCGCGAAGCCTGACCCCCGCTCCTCAAACGCCGGAGGGGCTGGATTGCGCGGCCGAATGGTGTGGCGGAAGTGGTGCAGCGGGGTCGGACAGTGCGGCCCAAAGACCGGGGCTCCGCCCCAGACCCCGCGCCTCAAACGCCGGCGAGGCTGAACTTGTGCGGCAAGGCCGCAGGGACTGGAGTAGCAGCCGGGCCGGTTGGGCCGGGGTCGGGTGTGTGCCGGGGTGTCCCCGCAGGGCGCCGAACACAACAAGGCCGATCAATCCGACCCCCCGCCACGTTCGGCGCCCGAGGAGACACCCCGGCGCGCGCCCGACCCCGGCACAACCGGCCCCCTCGTACCCCGGCCCGAGCGGCGCAGCCAACCGGCGGCGCAGCCAACCCGCAGCCAACCGGCTAGGCCCCGCCGCCCAGCCTCCGCTCCCAGGCCTGCGTGAACATCTCGTGCAGGGGCGCCGTCGGCAGGACCCGGCCGAACGGGGCCTGGATCGTGTTCCGCCACAGCGGTCGCACCAGGTGGCTCGCCAGCTTCACGGTCTCCAGCGGCAGGTGCGGGGCCTTCAGCTCGGTCCAGTCCCCGGGCAGGAACAGGGTCCGGCCCGCCCGCGCCCGCTTGGCCTCCACCACCGCGCCGGTGGCGAGCAGTTCCGTCCGGGCCTGCGTGTGCGCCTTGGCCGTCCAGCCGTTCCAGCGCCGTACGTTGCGGTCGGTGGGCGCGGCCAGGGTGGCCAGCTGGAGGTACAGCGCCGCGGCGTCCGCACCCGTGCCGAGTTCCCGCCCCACCCGCGCGACGAGCTCCGGGCAGGACCGCCGCGGATCCGCCTCGTACGCGCCGGCCGGCAGCGCTCCCGAGCGGGCCCGGAGCATCATCCGCTCCAGCCCGCCGCCGGGCATCAGCGGCGCCACCCGGTCCAGTGCCTCGGCGAGGCCGGTGATCGCGCGCAGCCGCGCCCACACTTCGGCTCCGGTGGCGGCCGCGGGCCGCAGGAAGGCGGCGCCGCCGGGCGCGCAGGCCACGAGCGGCCCGGAGTCGTACGCGGCCACGGTCACCGGGCCCTCCTCCGCGAAGCGGCCCCTCACCACGGGCAGCCGCTCCGGCCCGAACTGCTCTGCGATCGGTGTCGAGCTGTCGTGGACCTTCCCGCCGGGCAGTTCCAGCAGCAGCTCCGGGCGCTTCAGTTCGGCCCTCAGCCGCTCGTACAGGGCCATGGCCCCGGCCACCGCCGGATCGCCGACGGGCCGGTCCGTCCAGGCCCAGACCAGTGCGCTCGCGATCCGGTCGAGGGCGAGGCCCACCGGGGTGCCGTAGGGCAGCTCGGGTCCGGCCGGCGGCACGGCCCTGACCTCGACCTTGTTGCCGTACCGGGTCGCCGCAAGCTCCCAGCCGGCCGCTTCCACGGTCGTGTCCTCGGCGACCTCGTAGCCGCCCGCGAGCCGCCGGGCCCACACCTCGGAGAGGCCGAGGTCGGCTTCCAGGGCGTCGGCCGCCTCGTCGTGCACGGAGGGCTGGGCGCCGAGCAGCTCCCGCCAGACCGCCGCCATCCGTTCCACGGCCGCCAGGATCCCGCCCGGCCGCCACAGGTCGGCCGGGTCCTCGGGCAGGGCCGCCGCCAGGACGGCCCGCCGTCCCGCGCCCCCGAGCCGCGCGCGCAGCGCCTGGTACGACTCGGCCGTCATCGGGGTCGCCTTGTACGGGGCCTTGCGCGCCAGGGAGCGGTCCTCGTCCCGGTCGGGCCGGCCGACCAGGCCGGCCACGACGAGCCGGGCCACGGTCCTTCGTACGCCCGTCAGTTCGGCGAAGCGCTCGGCCGCCGACTCCGGCAGCGGGACCGGCCCGTGCGCGTCGACCGTCTCGACAAGGGTCCGGAGCCGGGCGGCGTCGTCGCGCTCCACGCGGACGAGGCGGGCCCCGGCGATCGCCGCCGGGACCGGATCGGCGTCGGCCTCCCGCGCCGCGGGGGCGACGAACCAGCACGCGGATCCGCCGGCCCGCATCGCGGCGGACGCCACGGCGGTGCCGCCCGCCCGCAGGCCGTCCAGGGTCGCGGCGTCGGCCCGGCCCGCCCACCACCGGCTGTCCGCGCGGGCGAACGGCAGGCCGGCCCAGGTGTCCAGGAGTGCCAGCAGCGCGGCCCGGTCCGCGTCCGGGGTCGGTGCCACCGCCGCCCGCCAGGCCGCGGCGTCGATCGTGCCCAGCAGCTGCGACCAGTCGTGCGGCGGCGCCGGCGGCGAGAGCCGGCGCACCTCCTCCGCGATCGTCCCGGCCAGGCAGGCGCCGTCGGAGGCCAGTGCGCTGAGCGTCGCCGGCAGGGCCACGTCCCGGGTCCGCCGCCACGGATCGCGGTCCCCCGCCGAGACCAGTCCGAACAGCGCGGGCAGCAGTTCGGTGTCCGGCGCGGACCGGCGCGGCAGGGCCGGCGCGGCCTCGGTGAGCAGGGTGACGCGCCGGTGCAGGGCGCGCCGGCGCTCCTCCACGCGGGCGGCCCGACCGGCCACGGCCACGACGGCCTCGGCCAGGACCGGGTCGGTGACCTCCGGCAACTCCCGGGCCACGGCGGCTCGCAGTGCCGCCGGGCTGTCGAGGGCGGCCGTCAGCAGGGTGTCGGCCGTCTGCGGTCCCACGCCGCGCAGTGCCCGGGATCCGGCCGCGTCCCGGGTCCGCAGCAGGTACCAGAAGGCCGGCGGCACGGCCACGCCGCCCGACGCGGTGGCCCGCCGGGCGGGCCTCACCCGCGGGTGCCGGGGTGAGTGGTGTCCGTCCAGTTCCCACAGCAGGACGCCGTCGGCGGCGTACGCGCGCACGCCCGTCCGGGTCTCCGCCTCGGCGAGCACCACGTCTTCCACCGCGCCCTCCGGCGGGGCCCACAGGGCCCAGGGCTCCTGCCCCGGCCGGTCGATGTCGAACCGGGCGGTGCGCCCGTCCACGCTCTCCAGCAGGTAGTGGTCCGGCGCGTGGTCGCGGTGCCGGGTGCGGAACAGCACCCGGGTGCCGACCAGCCCGTCCCGGCTGCCCAGTGGGGAGCCGTCCAGGCCCGCGGGCAGCGGCGCCAGCTGCAGCGCCTCCACCGCCAGGCTCATGTCCGCCTCGGACGGCTCCGCGGCCGGATCGGCGCTCGCGGGCCGCCCCGGGAAGTCCGGCAGCGGCGTCGGCCCCCGCCGCTCCCCGGTGACCGGGTCGGCCGCTTCCCAGGGCCGCCGTCCGAAGACGGCGTTGGTCCAGATCCGGGAGCCGTCGCCGAGCAGCAGCTCGTCCCCGTCGATGCCCTCGGTGCCGCCGGGGCGCAGCACGCGCCGGCCGCCGTGCCGCCCGCCGCCGTCGGCGGTCTCGAACTGGAAGCCGTAGGCCCCGTCCAGGCTGCCGCCGAACGGCACGAGGCCGCTCAGTTCGTCGGGTGTGAAGGGCTCTTCGGGACGGTCGGCCCAGACGGCGGTGTCGCAGAACCAGGGGCTCGCCTTGAGGGTCCAGCTCACCAGGAAGGAACCGCCCGCGTAGTGGACGGCGTACATGGTCGCGCCGTCCGGGACGGTGAACCGGCAGGAGCCGCGGACCCCGTCCGGGGCGACGGCGACCGCTTGGTCGCGTCCGAACACCGTCAGCACCGGCCAGGTGCAGGTCACTCCGGCCACCCCCGGAAGCACCTCGTCCGCGGCCTCGGGCCCGGCGTCCGCCGCGAACCGCGCGTACACCGATTCCAGGGCCGGCCAGGCCAGTTCCTCGGGCAGTCCGGCCGCCAGCGAGCGCCGCAGCGCGCCGGCCGTGCCCGCTCCGGCGAGGGCGTCGGCGATCCCGCCGAGCGCCGTCACCGTGGGCCGGTCGAGGAGGGCCTCCAGCTCGGCGACGGCCTCCTCGGCTCCTGCCATGCCGCCGCCGGCGACCGTGTCGACGAGCTTGCCGACCCGCCCGGCCACCTCGTGGGCGATGCCCTCGTTGCCGGGCAGCAGCGTCACCGCGGACCCGGGCCGGCGGCCGCGCGCCGGCGACCAGCGGGGGGTCAGGTCCTGGTGTACGCGCCCCTCCAGGCGGGGGCCGAAGACCGGGTCGGCGGCCAGGGCGGCGAGGTCCCGCCGGGACCGCTCGCCCCAGAAGCGCATCCGCGTCTCCGGGCCGGGGTCGACGACCGTGACCCCGGCCGCCAGGCAGGCGTCCAGCACGTCCGCGTCGAAGCCCTGGTAGTGGTGCCGGGTGGTGTGGACCGTCACCGGGGCGGCCGCCGCCCGCAGCCGCGGCCCCAGCCGGCCCACCAGGTCGAGGAACTCCGCCGGGAGCGGCTGCCGCGCGACGCCGCCGCCGGACTGCGCCGCGTACTGGTACATGCGGACGAAGTTCCCGACCCAGTGGTGCAGTCCGCCCTCCGGCACCACCCGCCCGCTCTCCATCGCCTCCGCCGCGCCGCAGCCGATCAGCATCCGCAGCCAGGCCCCGCCGTCGGTGACCCCGTCCGGGAAGACCTCCACCAGGCCGGCGGCGACCGTGTCGGACGGCGGACGGGCCGTCAGGACCTGTTCGGCGGCGGCCAGCAGCGCGTCCGGCACCGACTTCTTCCGGGTGACGGACAGGATGGCGCCCACCAGGCGCGCGACCTCCTCGTCCCCGTGTCGGGCCGCCTTGGCGGAGGCCCGTACGCGGCGTACGAGATCGGCCGGGAGGTCCGCGGCGGAGCCCGCCCACGCGGTCAGGAATGCGTCGAGGGCGGCGTGCGCGGCGGCCGGGTCCAGCGTCTCGGCGAGGAAGCGCTGGTGGGCCCCGAACTCCTTGGCCGGCATGGCCCCGCCCCTGGCGAACAGCAGGGCGTTGGCCCGGCGGTAGGCCGGGTCCACCGGCAGCCCGTGCCGGTCCTCGGCCGACCGCGCCGCCGCGTAGGCCCGCCCGCCGGGCCGGCTCCCGTAGCCGATCAGCCGGTGGCCGACGGTGTCCCAGAACCACGGCAGGTGCGCCGGCGGCAGCCGTCGCGCCCGCGCCGTCATCGCGTCGAGGAAGCGGCCGGGCTTGGTGTAGGACCGGCCCAGTTCGGAGCGCATGTCGTCCAGCAGGGCGCGTGCGGTCCCGGCCGCGTCCGGGTCGTGGGCGGCGGCCCAGTCGGCGTAGGTGGTGGAGGCGTGCGGACCGGCGGTGGGCAGCAGGGCGGCGAGCGAGGCGATCATGCCTGGGATCGTCGCACGCCCCGCCGACACCGCCGGCACCCAGGACGCCACGGCCCGGAGGGAGCCGATCCGGCCGGACTGACGAGTCATCAGGTCATCCGTCCCGGACTCTTGACTCTGCTGCCGCCAGTGGCGATTCTCGGTTCCACTGCTTGTGCGGTCCATGACAATCGCGCCATGGCCGTGCCATGTGGCCGTGGCCGTCGTGCCCCCGGACGGCTCCGGCTCCCCGACCGCGCCCCCCACTGACCGAAGACGTGAGTGATGACCATTTCCCGAGACACGCACCACAGGCGTAGGCCCCTGGCGGTCCTGTCATTGCTCCTCGCCGTGGTGGCCATGGTGCTCGGCCCCGTGCCCAGTTCCTCCGCCGCCGACCCCGGCTGGTGGAACCCGGTCGCCCGGCCCGCGCCCGACTCCGAGATCAACGTCACCGGTGAACCCTTCAAGGGGACCGACGCCCAGGGACGCGTCCGCGGCTTCGTCGACGCGCACGACCACCTGATGTCCAACGAGGGCTTCGGCGGCCGCCTCATCTGCGGCAAGCCGTTCTCCGAGCAGGGGGTGGCCGACGCGCTCAAGGACTGCCCCGAGCACTATCCCGACGGCACGCTCGCCATCTTCGACTTCATCACCAAGGGCGGCGACGGCAAGCACGACCCGGACGGCTGGCCGACCTTCAAGGACTGGCCCGCCCACGACTCGCTGACCCACCAGCAGAACTACTACGCCTGGGTCGAACGCGCCTGGCGCGGCGGTCAGCGGGTGCTCGTCAACGACCTCGTCACCAACGGCGTCATCTGCTCGGTCTACTTCTTCAAGGACCGCGGCTGTGACGAGATGACCGCCATCCGCCTGGAGGCGCAGAAGACGTACGACATGCAGGCGTACGTCGACAAGATGTACGGCGGTCCGGGCAAGGGGTGGTTCCGGATCGTCACCGACTCCGCGCAGGCCCGCGAGGTCGTCAAGCAGGGCAAGCTGGCCGTCGTCCTGGGGGTGGAGACCTCCGAGCCGTTCGGCTGCAAGCAGATCCTGGACATCGCGCAGTGCGGCAAGGAGGACATCGACCGCGGCCTGGACGAGCTGCACAAGCTGGGCGTGCGCAGCATGTTCCTGTGCCACAAGTTCGACAACGCCCTGTGCGGGGTCCGCTTCGACCAGGGCGCGCTCGGCACGGCGATCAACGTGGGCCAGTTCCTGTCCACCGGCACCTTCTGGCAGACGGAGAAGTGCAAGGGCCCGCAGCACGACAACCCCATCGGTCTCGCGGCGGCGCCCGAAGCCCAGAAGCAGCTCCCGGCGGGCGTGGCGGTGCCCTCGTACGCGGCGGACGCGCAGTGCAACACCCGCGGTCTCACCGAGCTCGGCGAATACGCGGTGCGCGGCATGATGAAACGCAAGATGATGCTGGAGATCGACCACATGGGGGTCAAGGCCGCGGGCCGGGCCTTCGACATCCTCGAATCCGAGTCGTACCCCGGCGTGATCTCCTCGCACAGCTGGATGGACCTCGACTGGACGGAGCGGGTGTACCGGCTCGGCGGCTTCGTCGCCCAGTACATGAGCGGCTCCGAGGCCTTCAGCGCGGAGGCCAGGCGCACGGACGCGCTGCGCGAGAAGTACAAGGTCGGCTACGGCTACGGCACCGACATGAACGGCGTCGGCGGCTGGCCCGGCCCCCGCGGCGCGGACGCCCCGAACCCGGTGCGCTACCCGTTCCGCAGCACCGACGGCGGCTCCGTGATCGACAAGCAGACCACCGGCGTGCGCACCTGGGACCTCAACACCGACGGCGCCTCGCACTACGGCCTGGTCCCGGACTGGATCGAGGACATCCGGATCACCGGCGGCCAGGACGTGGTGGACGACCTGTTCCGGGGCGCCGAGTCCTACCTGACCACCTGGGGTTCGTCCGAGAAGCACAAGGCCGGGGTGAACCTCGCCGCGGGCGCCGCCGCCTCGGCCAGCTCGTCCGAGTGGAACCCGTTCGTCAGCTACGCGCCCTCCCGGGCCGTGGACGGCAACACGGGCACCCGCTGGGCGAGCGACTGGAGCGACGACCAGTGGCTGCAGATCGACCTCGGGACACCGGGCCTGGTCAAGCGCGTCACCCTCGAATGGGAACGCGCCCACGGGAAGTCGTACCGCGTCGAGCTCTCGGGCGACGGCACGAACTGGCAGTCCGCATGGTCCACAACCACCGGTGACGGCGGGCTGGACACGGCGCAGTTCGCCGGCACCCCGGCCCGGTACGTACGGGTCCACGGGCTGCAGCGCGGCACCCAGTGGGGGTACTCGCTCCACGAGGTCGGCGTCTACAGCAGCTGACGCGTGACGCCGCCCGGGCGGCGTCCGGGTGCCGGGGGGGGGGGGGGGGGGGGGGGGGGGGAGGGGGAGGGGGGGGGGGGGGGGGGGGGGGGGGGGGGGGGGGGGGGGGGGGGGGGG
>NZ_JBVHWW010000067.1:0-13769 GCF_055563995.1 Streptomyces sp. NPDC029164
GGGTCGGAGAGCGGAGCCTTGTTGTGTTCGGCGCCCTGCGGGGACACCCCGACACACACCCGACCCCGTCCCAACCGGCCCGGCTGCTACCCCAGAACCTGCGACCTTGCCGCACCTATTCAGCCCCGCCGCACCCTATTCAGCCTCCGCCGCACAACTCCAGCCTCGCCGGCGTTTGAGGCGCGGGGTCCGGGGCGGAGCCCCGATCTTTGAGCCGCACCGTTCAGCCTTGCCGCACCACGGCCTCCGCCACTCCGTCCAGCCTCGCCGCACTACTTCAGCACGCCGCACCAAATCCAGCCCCGCCGGCGTTTGAGGCGCGGGGTGTGGGGCGGAGCCCCGGTCTTTGAGCCGCACCGTTCGGCCTTGCCGCACCACGCCCTCCGCCACTCCATCAAGCCGCGCCGCACCAAATCCAGCCTCGCCGGCGTTTGAGGCGCGGGGCGGAGCCACGGCAGCGGCGCCGCACCACTCCGGCCCCTGCGTCCTTCGGCTGCGCCGTACCGCGCGGGGCTGCGGGCCCGTCACGGGAGGTCATCGGTGGGTGGGTCGGCCTCGTACACGTGCGGGGTGTCCGCGTCCCACTCCACCAGCTCGGTGCCGCCGAGGACCACGTCGTCGGGGTCCGGCATGCCGGCCCGCCGCAGGAACTCGATGACGTCCTCGTCCGAGTGGGCCAGCCCGAGGGACTGCTCTCCGCTCGCGGTCCGCAGGGTCACCTGCCGGCCTCCCGACGGGAAGATC
Organism: Streptomyces sp. NPDC029164; assembly: GCF_055563995.1. NCBI lineage: Bacteria > Bacillati > Actinomycetota > Actinomycetes > Kitasatosporales > Streptomycetaceae > Streptomyces > Streptomyces sp. NPDC029164. Next base: position 745 of record NZ_JBVHWW010000067.1, read on the forward strand.
CGGTGTACGACGACGGGCGCATGACGCATACCTCCAGCCTCGCCCCCAGGGCGCGGCCCGGCACCCCGGGGGGTCAGGGCGTACGGCCGACCGCCGGGATGCGGAACATCGAGGGATCGGGATAGGTGGCCTTTTCGGCCGAGAGGACCTCTTCGATCTCGGCCTTGAAGACGGGCTCGAAGAAGTCGACGGACAGCAGGAGCCGCAGTCCCCGCAGGGTCGGGTCGAGCAGCGGGCGGGCCATCCGGGCGCCGCCGCCGGAGATGCCGGAGAAGCCGGTACGGGCCGTCGCCGATCTCCCGCCCACGCGTTCCTCGAAGCCGGCGGTCGCGTAGCCGACGACCAGCGCCAGCTCGGTGAGGAACCTGCGGGTCCCGAGGGCCATCTCCTCGGCGCCCTGCAGTGTCTGGACGGAGCCGCCCGCGACCTTGAAGTCGTCGCTGTTGCGCTTGAGGCCGCGCGCCTCGTACACGGCGTGCGCCTCCTCGAAGAGCCGCCCCGCCTCGTCGACCGCCTTCATCGCCGTCACCAGCTGGTCGATGTCGATCTCGCGCTTCACGCTGCCTCCCGATCCGGAACCCATGGTGCACAGACCGTAGGAGGCAAAGCGTCCGCTGCGGAACACCCGTGCGGCGGTCAGATCCGGGAGCCTCCGGGGCCGCCCGGGGCCCCTCCCCCAGCCCTGGCTCCAACTCGCCGTGCCCTCTTGTGACTTGGGGCCAGTGTCTCAACAATGCACATGACAACCGAAGGATCTTCGGTCGCATTGTCATCAGAGGGGAACCCCCACATGAAGAAGCCTCTCGCCGGTGCCTTACTCTCGCTGCTCCTGACGGGAGCAGCGGTCGCCCCGGCCGTCGCCGCGCCGAACACCCAGGCCGCGCCCGCGGCGCCCGCCGTCGCCGTCGACTACGCCGGCACCGTGGCACTCAGCAACTGTTCCGGCTCCGTCGTCCGCGCGCCCGCCTCCCAGCCGAACGACCCCGCGCTCGTACTGTCCAACGGGCACTGCCTGGAGACCGGTTTCCCGGCCGCCGGCGAGGTCGTCAAGGACCGGCCGTCCTCGCGCTCCTTCTCGCTGCTCAACGCCTCGGGCTCGAAGGTCGCGACCCTGCGGGCCAGCAAGATCGCGTACGGGACGATGACCGACACGGACGTCTCGATCTACCAGCTCACCAAGACCTACGCCCAGATCCAGAGCCAGTACGGCATCTCCGCGCTGACCCTGAACGACGTGCGCCCGGCGCAGGGTTCGGCGATCAAGGTGGTCTCCGGCTACTGGAAGCGGATCTACAGCTGCAACGTGGACGGCTTCGCCTACCGCCTCAAGGAGGGCGACTGGACCTGGAAGGACTCGGTCCGTTACACCTCGTCGTGCAACACGATCGGCGGCACCTCCGGCTCGCCGGTCATCGACACCACGACCGGCAAGGTCGTCGCCGTCAACAACACGGGCAATGAGGACGGCGGACGCTGCACCGTGAACAACCCGTGCGAGGTCGACCAGAACGGCAACGTGACCGTGCGCCAGGGCATCAACTACGCCCAGGAGACGTACATCATCGTCCCCTGCATAGCCCCCGGCAACAAGATCGACCTGAACCGCCCCGGCTGTCTGCTGCCGAAGCCGTAGCCGCGGTCCATCCCCGCCCGTCCCGAAAAGCCCCACGGCCGGGCTCCGGGCGGGGATACTCGGACGCGTGGAACTGCACATCGATCACCGCTGGCTGCTGGAGCGGCAGGAGGCGCTGTTCAAGGACGTGGAGGTGGCCGACCACTCCGCCCTGGTCGCGGCCGTCGCCCGGCACCGGGTGAACACGCCCAGTCTGGAAGTGGACGACCCCGACGCCTACTGGCGCGCGGCGGCCCTGCTCGACGCGATCGTCCTGCTCCGGCCGCTGCCCGATTCCAACGAGTACTTCGCCTACGGGGTCGCCGTCGCGTACATCGAGGCCTCCGGCGAAGCCGTGGAGGCCTCCTACGAGCAGTGGCGCGACCTGATCACCGACATCCGCATGCTCCGCGTGAGCGTCTACGACGTGGCGGCGCGGCTGCGGTCCTGGCAGCCCGCGTAACCCCGGGCCGGGCCGTCAGCGCCTGCGCTGGGCGGGCGTGCCCACGAGGAGCGCGTCGGAGACCAGGCGAGCGCCGCGGGCGAGCCGGCCCAGCTGCTCGAGCTCCAGGGCGTACATCCTGATCGAGTTCTCGATGACCGTCTCGGCTATGCCCATCGTGGGCAGCTCGGCCCGGCTGGTCTGCAGGGCGGCCCGCACGGCGCGCATCTCGTGCTGCAGCTGGAGCTGGACGTGGCGGGCGAGGAGCGCGTGGTGGCGGGTGAGCGTGAGGTAGCCGCCGTAGCGGGCCGGAAGCAGGTCCCGCAGCCAGCGCGTGGCCGTGCGCTCCCAGTCGTGCGTTCCGGGCGCCTTGACCTGCAAGGGCCAGTCCGGGCTGAGCGTAAACGTGGCCGTCTGGGGCATTCTCGTCACTTCCGAATGGTGTCGAAGCTCTGATCGAGACGTTCTGGGGGCGGCCTCGGCCCAGGGGTTGACCGAGGCCGCCATGGGCGCTCTGCGGGATCCGAAAGCCTGGACTCGACCGCGCGGCCTCGACGTGAGGAGGTTCGCCGTGCCGTGCGTGCGGTCGGGAGGACGTGGGGTCGTCCTCCTTGGCATCTGGTGGATCCGGAGCGCCGTCGTCAGTAAACATATATACCGTCGAGTAAGCAAGAGTATGAAAAATTTCATGCACATCGAAGGCTGAATATCCCCTGGTGGAGCGGGCGAGGAGGCACCCAAACCGGCGCGAACCGCCCTACAGGAAGAAGCCGTGGTGGTGGGCGACCTGCTCGTAGTCCTCCAGGCGCGCCTGTGTCCGCTCGGGATCCGCGTCGGCCATCGACTGGAGCAGGGCCGCGGAGAGCATGCCGGGCGCCGCGTACGAGTCGAAGACCAGGCGGGAGCCGGTTCCCGCCGTGAGGGCCACGTCCGCCTCGTCCACCAGCGGCCCCAGGGTGGGGTCCGTGATCAGGACCACGCGCAGCCCCGTACTGCGGGCGGCCCGGATGGCTGCCAGGGTCTCCTTGGCGTGCCGCGGCATGGCGAAGGCGAGGACCCAGGTGCCGCCGGCCGCCCTGGACTGGAGCAGCGCGTCGAAGGCGACGCTGCCGCCGCGGGTCACCAGCCGGACGTCGGGGTGGATGCGCCGGGCCGCGTACGCGAAGTACTCCGCCAGGGAGACCGAGATGCGCAGCCCGAGGACGGTCAGCGGCACCGAGCCGGCCAGCTCGCGGCCGATGTCCAGCACCTGGTTGGTGTCGGCGAGCAGCCGGCGCACGTTCTCCAGGTTCTCGATCTCGGTGTCCACGGCCGCCTGGAGTTCGTTGCGGCGGATCTGCTCGCGGGTGTCCGGGGCACCGGCGACCGCGCTCAGCGCGATCGGCTGGAGCACGTCGCGCAGGGCGGGGTAGCCGCTGAAGCCGAGGGAGGAGGCGAAGCGGGTCACGGAGGGCTGGCTCACGCCCACCCGCTCGGCGAGCTCGGTGATCGACAGGAAGGCGGCCTCGGTGAGGTGGTCGATCAGGTACTGGGCGATGCGGCGCTGGCCCGGCGAGAGCCGCCGGCCGTCGAACAGGGCGAGCAGTCGGTCGGCCGGGGGACGGACCTCTTCCGACGACTGGCCGCTCGGCTTGATCGCGGCCGCCTGCGCGCGTGCCTGCTGCCCCGATGACACCGGAGGGCCTCCTTCTCACGTCACTCGCGTTCCAACATAGCTCACGCCCCGTGGTCGTTGATGATCAGTCCTCGGCCCGGGCGGTGACGGGGGCGTCGGTGCGGTCACCGAGGAACTCGTACCAGCAGTGCCGCAGGTGCACGTAGCGGGTGTCCGCCTCGGTGAGGGCGAGGAAGGAGTCGATCGTCGAGGTCAGCCGCTCGGCGAGGCCCCGGTCGGTGAGGGCGCCGTTCTCGGAGAACGCGTGGTGGGCATTGGCCAGACTGAACATGTCGGGGTAGACGCGGGCTCCGAGGTGCTCCAGCGGGACCCGCAGGGCCCACAGTCCGCGGTTGCCGCCGACCAGCGACGGCGAGGCCGAGACGAGCAGGGTCTGCTTGTCCTTGAAGGGCTGCGGGCGGCGGCGCGAGGCCCAGTCGACGGCGTTCTTCAGCGCGCCCGGGAGAGAGGCGTTGTACTCGGGCGAGGCGATCACCAGCGCCTGCGCGGCCTCCAGCCGCTCGCACATGGCCAGTGCGCCCTGCGGCACGCCCTCGTCGGCCTCCGCGTCGCCGTCGTACAGCGGCATGGGGAAGTCGGCGAGCGTGGCGGCGTCCGCGACGGCGCCGGCCCTGGCGACCAGGGCGGCGACGAGGGACGCGAGCCGGGCGTTGACCGAGCCGGTGCGCGAGGACCCGGACAGGACGAGCACCCGCAGGGAGGAACGGGAGAACACGTCCTCGTGCGGGCGGGCCGGGTCCGCCGGGAAGTGGTCGGTGTCGGTCGGGTTCATGCCGTCTCCCTGCTGTCGGCCGCTCCGGACGCCGGAACGGACTCGTGGACGGGCCACGCGCGGCGGGACCCGCACACACCGGTGTGCGGGTCCCGTCCGGGCCGCCGGGTCACTTCGCGCCGGGGTTCTCCCAGCGGTAGAACTCGTGGGCCATCGCGTCCTTCGGACTGCGCCAGGTCTCCGGGTTGTGCGGGCTGATGTAGGCCGTGAGCCGGTCGCTGAGGTCCCGGAACTCGGGGTGGTCGGTGACCTTCGCGATGGCCGGGCCCGGCGGCCGGTCCGACTCGATCAGGTGCAGGTACACGTCGCCGAACTGGAAGAGGCTGCGGCGCGTGACCCCTACGAGGTGCGGCAGTTCGCCCGCGTCGGAGCCCGCGAAGAGCTCGGCGATGTCGGGCGCCGACCCCGGTGCCATGCGGGCGACGATGAGGGCGCGGTGCGGCTGGTTCATCCGGGTGCCTGCCTTTCGTTTCAGAGACGGCTGACGGCGGGCGTGCGGTTCTCGCGCTCGCGCTGCTCGATCTTGTCCCGGATGAGGGCCATCTGGATCGGGGAGTTGCGGTTGATGTTGTCGGTCATCCACGCGTCGTCGACCGGCGCGTCCGGCTTCATCGCGAAGTCCTGGGTCCACTTCATCCGGGTGCCGCCGGGCACCTTGAAGTACTGCCAGTGGATGTCCATGTGGGCGAAGGGGCCCGTTTCCACGCGCCGGGCCCGGACCGTGAGGCCCTTGCGGTCGACGGTCCGCTCCGAGACCCAGCTCCAGACCTTGCCGTTCTCGTCGGGGTGCATGGTCAGGCGGAACCGGGTGGTGTCGCCCTCCTGGCCGAGGATCTCCAGCGAGGCGTACTCGCTGAACAGCTGCGGCCAGTTCGGGAGGTCGTTGGTCATCTCCCACACGACGTCCACGGGCGCGTTGACGGTGATCTCGTTCTCGGTGTGTCCTGGCATGTCAGGCTCCGGTCATCAGGCTGTTGTTGACGAGGTCGAGGAATTCCCCGGGGGTCTTGCAGCGGTCGGCGTCGGTGGGCAGGGCCCGCCCGCGCCGGTTCTCCAGTTCGCCGACGATGCCGAGCAGGCCCAGCGAATCGAGGCCGTACTCGTCGAAGGCGGAGTCCGGACGGCGTGCCATCTCGGCGGGATCGACGGTGATTCCGGCGGTCTTCATCAGCACCGCCAGCTCCTCCAGGGTCAGTCGGTCGGACATCTGGGTTCTCTCTTCCTACGAGGGAGCTACTCGTTCGCCGACGCGCCCTTGCGCAGGACGAGCGCGGAGTTGGACCCCATCCGGCCGCGGCTCAGCACGAGCGCGGTGCGCAGCTCCGCGGGGCGGGCGCTGCCGGTGACCACGTCGAGGTCGTGGCACACGTCGTAGACGTTCGGGGTCGGCGGCACGACACCGTGCTCCAGGGCCAGGACCGCGGCCGCGGTGTCGAGGGCGGGGGCGGCGCAGTACGCCCTGCCCGTACCGGACTTGGGCGCCGTGACCGGCACCTTCCGTCCGTACGCGCCGAGGGCGGCGGTGAGGGCGGCGGCCTCGGCCGCGTCCGCCTCCGGGGTTCCCAGGGCGTCGGCGAAGACCACGTCGACCTCCTCCGGCGCGCAGTCGGCCTCCCGGAGCGCGCCCCGGATGGCGTGGGCGAGTCCCTCCCCGGCGGCGTCCCGCCGCTGGGTGCCGGTGAAGGTCGCGGCGTGGCCGGCCAGGACGGCGCGGACCGTGGCGCCGCGGCGGCCGGCCTGCTCCTCGTCCTCGACGACGAACATCGCGCCGCCCTCGGCGGGGACGAATCCGCAGGCCTTGTCGGTGAACGGACGGTAGGCGCGCTCGGGGTCGTCCGAGGTGCTCAGTCCCTCGTACTCCAGCTGGCAGACGATGGAGTACGGCGCGAGGGGCGCCTCCGTCGCCCCGACCAGCATGGCCCGGCTGCCCTGGCGGATCGCGCGGACGGCGTGCGCGAAGGCGTCCAGCCCGCCCGCCTCGTCGCTGCACACGACCCCGCAGGGGCCCTTCAGCCCGCGGCGGATGGAGATCTGGCCGGTGCTGGCGGCGTAGAACCAGGCGATCGACTGGTAGGGGCCCACGAAGCGCGGCCCCTGTTCCCAGAGGTGCTGGAGCTCGCGCTGGCCGAACTCACCGCCGCCGGAGCCGGCGGCGGTGACGACGCCGACGGAGAAGGGGTCGCCCTCGTAGTCGGCCCGGCCGAGCCGGGCGTCCTCCAGGGCGAGATCGGCGGCGGCCAGGGCGTGGTGGGTGAAGCGGTCGGTCTGGACGAGGAAGCGGTCCTCGATCATGGCGCCGGGGTCGAAGCCCCTGACCTCGCCCGCGACGCGCAGTGGCAGGTGCTCGCACCCGGCCCGGGTGACGCGGTCCAGCACGCTGATTCCGGACTGGGTCGCCTTCCAGAAGGCGCTCGCGCCCACGCCGTTGGGGGCGATGACCCCGATGCCCGTGATGACCGTACGGCTGGTCACGAGACCTCCTCCTTCGGCCGGGTCATGACGACGGCGGACTGGAAGCCGCCGAAGCCGCTGCCCACGGAGAGCACGTTGCGCAGTTTCCGGCCGCGGGCGACCTTGGGCACGTAGTCCAGGTCGCACTCGGGGTCGGGCGTCTCGTAGTTCGCGGTCGGCGGCACCACCTGGTGGACCATGGCGAGTACGCAGGCCGCGAGTTCGATGGCGCCGATGGCGCCGAGGGAGTGACCCACCATGGATTTGATGGAGGTCATCGGCGTCTTGTAGGCGTGGTCGCCGAGGACCCGCTTGACCGCCGCGGTCTCGTGGCGGTCGTTCTGCTTGGTCCCGGAGCCGTGCGCGTTGACGTAGTCGATCTGGTCGGCGCCGACTCCGGCCTGGGCCAGGGCGGTTTCGATGGCCCGGGCCATCTCCAGGCCCTCGGCGGTCAGGCCGGTCATGTGGTGGGCGTTGCCGAAGGTGGCGTAGCCGCCGATCTCGCAGTAGACGGTCGCACCGCGGGCGCGGGCGTGTTCCAGCTCTTCGAGTACGAGGACGGCGCCGCCCTCGCCGAGGACGAACCCGTCCCGGTCGGCGTCGAACGGCCGGGAGGCGTGGGCCGGGTCGTCGTTGTTCGGCGAGGTGGCCTTGATGGCGTCGAAACAGGCCACGGTGATGGGCGATATGGGTGAGTCGGAGGCGCCTGCGATGCAGACGTCCATCCGGCCCTCCGCGATGGAGTGGACGGCGTACCCGATGGCGTCGAGTCCCGAGGTGCAGCCGGTGGAGACCGTCTGCACCGGGCCCCGCGCCCCGACCTCCTCCGCCACGGCGGAGGCGAGGGTGGCGGGGGTGAACGCGCGGTGCAGGTACGGGCCGGCCAGTTTGTGGTCCACGTCCCACCAGGAGCCGGACTGGCTCACGGCCACGTAGTCGTGCTCCAGACGGGTGGTGCCTCCGACGGCCGTGCCGAGGGAGACGCCGGTCCGCCAGGCCTCGTCCGCGTCGAGGTCGAGTGCCGCGTCGCGTACGGCCTCACGGGCGGCGACCAGGGCGAACTGGATGTACCGGTCCGCCCGGGCCGCTTCGCCCTCGCCGAGGCCGTGCGCGGCGGGGTCGAAGTCGACCTCGGCGGCTATCCGGGAGCGGAACCCCGTCGGGTCGAAAAGGCTGATGCCCCGCGTCGCCGTCCGGCCGTTGGACAGCAGGTCCCAGAAGTCGCGGACGCCGATCCCGCCGGGCGCGACGACGCCGACTCCGGTGACGGCCACCCGCCGGCGGGTCACGAGACCGCCCCCGTTCGGTCCGGAGGCTGCTCCCAGGCGGTGCCGGCCGGGTGCGGGGCCTCTTCGGTGTCGACGTGGCCCAGTTCGGGGCGCGGGGCGAGCGGTCCGAGGTGGAAGACCATGCGCGCCTCGACGTCCCCGACGTTGCGGAAGCGGTGGCGCACGTTGAGGGGGACGAGCAGGCCCTGGTCGGTGCGCAGCGGGTGGGCCTCGCCGTCGAGGTCGACCTCCAGCCGGCCGGCGACCACGTACACGAACTCCTCGGAGTACGGGTGGTAGTGCTCGGCGATGGATTCCCCGGGGGCCATGATCGCCATGCCCATGAAACCGCTGGTGGAGCCCACCGACGTCGGGGTGAGCACGGCCCTCAGATCGCCGCCGCGCCGGCGGTTGGGCGGCGTCTCGCTGAGGTCCACGATGCGTGGGCGCTGTCTGGTCATGGCGGGTTCCTCCTGGCGTGTGGGGAGAGCCTGGACGGGGATGGGGGTCGAGGCAGGGGGTGGACCGAGGGATGGGGAGGGGTGGGGTGGGGTGGTGCTCCGGATGGATTCCCCGGCGGCGATCAGGACTGCGCGGGTGCCCGGCGGTCGGTGATCAGGTTCATGGTGTGGTGCGCGGGGCGAACGCGCCCGCCGGGCGCGGCCGTCAGACGGGCGAGCACGGCCGCCTTGCGCGGGCCCGAGACGCCGAAGGCGATGTCGGGCTGGGCGTCGAGCGGGCCGCGCACGTCGATGAGACGGACGACGATGTCGTCACGCTGGAAGATGCTGCTGCTCCGTACGGGGCTCTCGGGGCGGTGCGCCGCCGCCTCGTCCTGCCGGGCGAGGAACTTGGCGAGCGCCGCGCCGCAGCCGGGCTTGGCCGGGTAGAACAGCGCGTGCCGCTGCACGTCGGCGGGGTCGGACTCGGTGGCGGCGATGTGGTGGACCGCCGGGAGCGCGGCCCGCATGAAGAACATGCGCGCGGATTCCGGGTCGTTCAGGTTCCGGTCCTGTTCGAGGTAGGGGTTGATCGCCTCCTCCACGGCGCGTACCTCGGGCTGCTCCGAGACGTGGCGCAGGGCCGTGACCAGGTCGCCCTGGACCTCCACCGTGCGTACCACCCGGTTGCCGTGCATGAAGAGCGAGGTGCGGCACAGGCGGGTGTGGGCGTCGACGCGGGCGGCCGGGGAGGCGTAGCTGGAGAGGATGGCCGCGACCTCCTTCTCGCTGCCCGGCTTGACGGTGAACGTGAGGGCGTGGCGCACGATTCCGGCGCCCAGCCGGGGTGTGGTCTGCAGGCGCGCCGTGGTCGGGCGGGCCGCCTGGTCGTAGCCGCGGCCGGTCTCCCGCAGAACGGTGAACTTGAGCGGGCGCATGTTGCGCGCGCACGCGCCCAGCGGCTTCACCTGTTCGGCGTGGTGCTCGCTGTTGACCCATGCGAGGTACTGCGGGGCGCTCTCCCACTCACTGGTGATGAGCCACTGCGAGGGGTCCTCGAAGGATTGGCACAGCTGGTCGCTGATGTGGCCCGGGACCGACGCGATGTCGTGGCGGAGCTGTTCGTACGCCTCGAAGAACTGCTGCTGGGTCCCCTCGTGGAGATCCATCAGCAGGACGACCCGGAGCATGGAGCCGTCGAAGGCTGACTGCGACACCCGTTCGGACAGGGTGGTTGTCATCTACTCACTCCTTCATGAGGGGGTGGAGATCCATCGCGTACGGACCCCTCGTCCGTCACCGGTGGCGTCCGCCCGGGCCGGCGGCCGCCTCCATGGGGAACGGGCAGGCCGGCGCGTCTCAGGGGGAGCCGCTGTCGCTCATCGTCATCCGGGCGGCGACGTACCGCTACATGTCCGGATCAAGCGGGTGACAACCGGCGAATCAACTGGGCCTGATCCCGGATCGGGGGCATAAAGACTCCACTCCCCCACACAGAAAACAGGAGCCCGCAGCTGATGGAAGACAACGCCGATGTTCGCGTACCGGTTCTCGTCGTGGGCGGCTCCCTCGTGGGCCTGTCCACCTCGCTTTTCCTGAGCCGCCACGGAGTGAGGCACCTGCTCGTCGAGAAGCACTCCGGTACGTCCCCGCACCCGCGAGGCCGCGGCATCAACGCCCGGACGATGGAGCTGTTCCGCACGGCAGGGGCGGAGCGCGCGATCCGCCAGGCGGCGTCCGTACTGGAGGGCATTCAGGGCATTCTGCAGGCCCGGTCACTGACCGACCGCAGCGACCACAACTGGCTGATCAAGTCGATCGATCCGTCGGGGGCGATCGCCCGTTTCAGCCCGACCGGCTGGTGCCTGTGCAGCCAGAACAACATCGAGCCGGTGCTGGCCGCGCAGAGCCGCGCGCAGGGCGCGGACGTGCGGTTCTCCACCGAACTGATGAGCTTCGACCAGGACGCCACCGGAGTGAACGCCGTGGTGAAGGACCGGTTGACGGGCGAGCACAGCACGGTGCGCGCGGACTTCCTGATCGCGGCGGACGGGCCGCGCAGTCCCGTCAGAGAGCAGTTGCGGATCCCCCAGACGGGTAACGGGGAGCTGTTCCACAACGTCAGCGTCACCTTCCGCTCGGAGCGGCTCGTCCAGGTGCTGGGCGACCTGCGGTTCATCGTCTGCTACCTGATGCGCCCGGGGGCCGACGGGGCCCTGCTGCCGGTGGACAACCAGACGCAGTGGGTCTTCCACGCCCCGTGGCACCCGGAGCACGGCGAGACCCTGGAGGACTTCACCGACGAGCGGTGCGTGGACCAGATCCGCGACGCGATCGGCGTACCCGACCTGGACGTGGAGATCGGCGGCAAGGCGCCGTGGCATGCGGCCGAACGGGTGGCCGAGCGGTACTCGTCCGGCCGGGTGTTCCTCGCCGGGGACGCGGCCCACGAGATGTCCCCCACCGGGGCCTTCGGCTCCAACACGGGCATCCAGGACGCGCACAACCTGGCGTGGAAGATCGCCGCGGTGCTGGACGGATCGGCCGGCATGGGGCTGCTCGAGACCTACGAGGCCGAGCGGCTGCCGGTGGCCAAGGCCACCAGCGAGCGGGCCTCGGCCCGTTCGGCGGAACACAGCCACCCCGGGTACGCCCCCCCGCCCACCATGGGCGGCGGGCCGGGCAGCGGGGTGCTCACCACGGCCATGGGCTACTGCTACCCGAGCGGCGCGCTCGTCGGCGGCGAGCCCGGCCGGCCCGTCATCCCCGAGACGTTGCACATGGTCGGCGACACCGGGACCCGGGCCCCGCACATGTGGCTGACCCGGGCGGGTGAACGGATCTCCACCCTGGACCTCTACGAGCGCTCCTTCGTGCTGCTCAGCGGCGTCGGCTCGCCGTGGCGGGCGGCCGCGGAGCAGGTGGCCGGGCAGCTCCCGGTGCGGCTGGACGCCTACACCATCGGCTCCGGTCCGTCGGCCGACCTGGTCCAGGACGGCGGCGGCTCCGACTGGAGCGAGGTCCACGCGATGAGCGCCGAGGGCGCCGTGCTCGTACGGCCGGACGGGTTCGTGGCCTGGCGCTCGGAGGGCGCGGTCGCCGACCCCCGCGCGACGCTGCACGAGGTCCTCTCGACGGTGCTGCGCCGGGCGTGACCACCTCGTCCCCCCTTCCGCCGGCCGTGCACGCGGCTGGCGGAAGGGGTTCAGCGGCAGGCCCAGCAGCCCGCCCAGCAACCGGGGTCGGGCCGGGCGGTACGGCGTCGGCCGGCTTCGGAGCCGACGCCGCCGCCCGCAGCACCGCGAGCTCGGGCCCGGTCTCCGCCCCGGCCACGGTCACGGTCAAGGGAGTTCCGGTGCGCGTAACACGCGATGACGACCGCGAGCGCGGCCAGTTCCTCCGGGGCGGCAACGCCCCTCTCCACACGCAGCAGGCTCGCTATCGGGACATCGTTCGACATCGGCACGGCCTCTCTCACGGGGGCTGCGCGTGCGCCCGGCCGCGGCACGAGGGGCGGACCGGATCGGCGCCGACACGGGCGGCACACGGGTGGCTCGGTGCGCTGACGGGACGTGTTCCGCGTGTGCGAACCGGCCGGCGGACTCCTGTCGGGTCACCAGGACTCCTGTCGCGACCGACGCTACAAGCGCGCGGCGGACCCGGCACTCCGGGGGCGTGCGGTCCGAGGACGTGCTGTTCGGGGGCGTTGACGCCGCGGGGCCTGTCGTGACCGGCCACGGGCCCCTGTTGTGCCGGGGCTGCGCCGGCCGGCTGTACGCCGTCTGCATCACGGACCACTCCGGCGGGAACACCGCCGGCCAGTGGGAGGTCGACCACGAGATGCCCGGGGAGTGCCCGCTGGCCGGGCTGTTGCCCCTGACCGGGACGGCGGTCGACGTCCACGACCTGCCGGGAGCGGAGGAAGTGATCGGTCCGGCCTTCTGAGCGGGGCGGGTTGGGCCGCACGGGTGATCTCCGTCCGCCGCGGCGCTGCCGGCGGCCTCGTGGGAGGCGTCCGCGGTGCGTGCGTTCACTCTTTGAACTCCCGCTGCACGTAAGGGCTTTCCCGGTTCAATCTCTTGACGGCCGCGAGCGCGGGGAGCCACAGTGTCCAGCGGCGCCGTTCTGAGAGCGCTCTCAGAACGGTGGTCCCGACTCTTCCCCCGCACCGCGCCTCACCGCGCTTCAGAGAGGGCACCCATGCGTGAGATATCCGGCAGGACACGACCGACGGTCCGGCGGGCCGTCCTGGCCGCGCTCAGCACGATCGCCGTGGTCGCGGGGGGGGGGGGGGGGGGGGGGGGGGCCCCCCCACCCCCCCCCTCCCCCCCCCCCCTCCGCGGGGTTCCTCTGGGTTTTTGGACG
>NZ_JBVHWW010000067.1:13779-19167 GCF_055563995.1 Streptomyces sp. NPDC029164
CGACGCTCGTCCCCCCACCCTCTCCCCCCCCCCCCCCCCCACACACCCCCCCCCCCCCCCCCCCCCCCCCCCCCCCCCCCCCCCCCCCCCCCCCCCCCCCCCCCCCCCCCCCCCCCCCCCCCCCCCCCCCCCGCCCCCCACCCCGGCCGGCTGGTCCCGGGTGTTCCTGGACGACTTCGACGGAGCCGCGGGGTCCGGGGTGAACACCGCCGACTGGCAGTACACCACCGGCACCAGCTACCCCGGCGGACCCGCCAACTTCGGTACCGGCGAGATCGAGACGATGACCGCCGACCCCTCCAACGTCTCCCTCGACGGCACGGGCAACCTGCGCATCACGCCGCGGCGGGACGCGGCCGGCAACTGGACGTCCGGCCGGATCGAGACCAGGCGGTCCGACTTCCAGCCCCCGGCGGGCGGCACGCTCCGCACCGAGGCGCGCATCCAGATGCCCAACGTCACGGGTCCGGCGGCCAAGGGCTACTGGCCGGCGTTCTGGATGCTCGGAGCCCCGTACCGCGGCAACTGGTGGAACTGGCCCGGCATCGGTGAGATCGACATCCTGGAGAACGTCCAGGGCATCAACAACGTCTGGGCCACGGTGCACTGCGGCACGAGCCCCGGCGGACCCTGCAACGAGACGTCCGGCATCGGCGGCCAGCACGTCTGCCCGGGCACGAGCTGCCAGGGCGGCTTCCACACCTACGCCGTGGAGTGGGACCGCGCGACCGCGGTCGAGGAGATGCGCTTCTACGTCGACGGCGTCAACTTCCACACCGTACGGGCGAACCAGGTGGACGCGACCACCTGGACCAACGCCACGAACCACGGCTACTTCATCATCCTCAACGTCGCCATGGGCGGCGGCTTCCCCGATGCCTTCGGCGGCGGTCCCGACGCGGGCACCCAGCCCGGCCACGCCATGGTCGTCGACTACGTGTCCGTCCTCCGCTCGACCGGCGGCACGACCCCGCCCACCACTCCCCCGACCACCCCGCCCACGACGCCCCCGACCACCCCGCCGGCCGGCAACCGCGACGCGTACGCCGCGATCCAGGCCGAGTCGTACGACGGCCAGGCGGGGGTGGCCAAGGAGACCACCTCGGACTCCGGCGGCGGCGAGAACCTCGCGTCGCTCGGCAACGGCGACTGGGCCCTGTTCAGGGGCGTCGACTTCGGCTCCACACCGGCGAGGCAGTTCTACGGACGCGTGGCGAGCGGCGCGGCCGGCGGCGTCAGCGGGCTCGTCGAGGTGCGCCTCGACAGCCGCACCTCGGCTCCGGTCGGCGGCTTCTCGATCGCGGGCACCGGCGGGTGGCAGAGCTGGCGCACGGTCCCGGCGAACATCACCGCCGTCACGGGCACGCACGACGTCTACCTGACGTTCACCAGCGGCCAGCCCGCCGACTTCGTGAACGTCAACTGGTTCGACTTCGGACACTGATCCGATCCCGAAGGCTCCGCCGGCGACGCCGCCACTCCTCGGCCAGCAGGCGGTGGGAGCGGACCCGGTCCTCGTGGTCGTGCGTGATGGTGGCGATCAGCAACTCGGCCCCGGTGGCCTCCTGGAGCCGCTCCAGGTGATCGGCGACGGTCCGCGCCGAGCCGGCGAACCGGGTCTCCACCCGGTCGGCGACGAGTTCCCGGTCCGCCTCCGTCCAGGGCAGCGCGCGCCTCGGCGGGCGTGGGGAAGGGGATGGCGCCCTCGGCGGTACGGATGCTGCGCACCCAGGGGGCCTATCCGGTGGCCAGTTCGCGGGCGGTCAATTCGCGCCGCCGGACCGGCCCGGTTCCGGGGCTACCGGTGGTCGGGAACGTACTTGTAGCCGACGCGGCGCACGGTGGTGATGCGGCCCCGGTGGGCGGGGCCGAGCTTGCGGCGCAGCCTGGCCACGTGGACGTCGACCGTACGGCCGTCGCCGATGTGTCCGTAACCCCAGATGTCCGAGATGAGGGCCTCACGTCTGTGAACCGTGTACGGATGGGCCACCAGGTGGGCCAGGAGGTCGAACTCCAGGTAGGTGAGGTCCAGTTCGCGTCCGTCGACCTCGACCAGCCGACGTGCGTGGTCGACCCGGATGGCATCGTCGAGCCGGACGCGGTCGTCGAGCCGGACGGCGTCGGGGTGCGGGGCCGGTTCCTGCTCGGGTGCCGGGAACGTCCCGGGCTTGAGGGGGAGGATCTCCGGGTGTATGCCGTGCGCGGTCATCACCGCCATCGGATCGACGTCCGCCGGCAGGAACACGAGGTAGCCGACGCGGCCCCGGGCGATCCCGTGGGCGGGGACAGCGGGCGGACGTTCGCCGACCAGCTGGAGGCGCGGGGCGGGGGAACGACGGACGGCCGTGGCGGGTACCGGTGCGGGAAGTGCGGTGGTCACGATGAGCCCCTTCGGCTGCTCGGAATGGGGTGCGGACGCCGGGTGTTGGGCCGCGACAGGGCAGGGGTCTCCGTGACGGATCCGGCGGGAGGGCCGGCGCGCCGCACGCCGGGCGGACCCGTACGGCTCAGCGGGCCGGGGGTACGGGAAAGGCGCGGCGCATGGAGAGGAGCGGCAGCCGGAAGACCGGCGCGCATCGAGGAAATGCCCTGTCGAAGAAGCCCTAGACGGGTCGGCAGACGGCGCTGGCGACGCGACGGAGGTCAACGTGCCTGCGGCGTACGAGCAACGGCTGCGACGGGGACATGGTCACATCGTGAGGGGCGCGGCGGGCGTGCGTCAATACTTCCCTACCGATTGACTAGGAATCGTCGCTGACCTGCAGAGTCTCTCATTTCGAGATCGCGTCGTCCGCCATTCGGTCACACTCTTGCCGGGTAGGCGGCTACGGGCGAGTATCCCTATCAATCCGATGGGAAAGGTGGGGATTCGGTGAAGCGGCCGGGCGGCGCCACCCAACAACGTTCCGGAGTAGCCGACATGACCACCGCCATCCCCCTGGGCACTGCCGACCGCCGATCCGTCGACGAGCAGCGCCGCGCGCTCCTGCGTACTGCCCGCGACGTGGCGGACGACCTCGCCGCGGACGCCATCGCCCGTGATCAGGCGGGCAAGCCGCCGGCCGACGAGACGGCCCGGCTGCGCGAGGCGGGTCTGCCGGCGGCCCTCACCCCGCCCGGGCCCGACCGCGGGGCGGACTGGCGTACCGGATGTGCCGTCATACGGGAGATCGCCGCAGCGGACAGCTCCGTCGGCGACCTACTCGCCCGCCACTACGTACACACCTGGAGCGGACGCTTCTACGCGAGTCACCACCACGCGACCGCCCTCGAAGAGGAGTCGGTGGGCGAGCGGTGGCTGTGGACCGGTGCGGTCCGCGCTCCGGTCCCCCACACCGACACCGACGGACCGGAGCTCACGCTGCGGCGGCGTACCCCCGGCTACGTGCTGAGCGGGCGCCGGTCCGTGGACACGGCGGTGGCCGCGGCCGACCAGATCGTGGTCGACGCCGTGTGCGCGGCGTCCGGTGACGTCCTGGTCGTACGGACCCCACCGGGCGCACGGGGCGTGTCCGTCGAGTCCGCACACGACCGCCTCGGGCAGCGCGTCGCCGGCGCGGGCGAGGTCGTCCTGGACCGGGTCGCCATCGCGCCCGAACAGGTGCTGGGCCGCCGGCCGCACGACGAGGAGTCGACCGCGCCCTTCACCGCGCTGGCGGAGCCGGCGCTCCGGCTCGCCCTGTGTCATGTCGGCCTCGGCATCGCCGAGGGCGCCCTCACCGAGGCCCGCGACCTCAGCAGGGGCGGCCGCGCGCACCGGCTGCCCGGCGAAGACCCGGACCTCTTCCTGACGTACGGGAAGCTCGCCCTGGCCGCCCAGACGGCCACGGCGGTGGTCGACCGGGCGACGGACGTGATGGCGCGGGCCCTCGACACGGGTACGCACCTCGACGCGGAAGGAGCCGCGGGCGTCGCCGCCCTGGTCGCCACGGCCGAGACCGTGACGTCGAAGGCCGCCCTGCGCATCACCGCCCGGGTGCTGGAACTCGCCGACGCGCCCGGCTTGGACCGTTTCTGGCGCAACGCCCGGGTCCTGACGGCCCACCGCCCTGCCGCCCGCCGTTTGCGCTCCATCGGCGAGCACTACCTCAACGGCTCCCACCCGGTGGTGGCGGTCTTCCGCTGACGCGGGCCCGAGCACCTGTCCGGCGGCCGCCGGCCGGCCGCGGGGGGACAGCGGCCGAATCGATGCAAGATAATGTCCGTATGCGGATCTCAGCCAGGGCGGACTACGCGGTACGTGCCGCACTGCAGCTTGCCGCGTCACAGGACGACGGGCCGGTGAAGGCAGAGGCCATCGCCGATGCTCAGGACATCCCCCACAAGTTCCTCGAGGGCATCTTGAACGACATGCGCCGGGGCGGTCTCGTACTCAGCCAGCGCGGCGGCAACGGCGGCTACCGGCTGGCCAAGCCCGCCCGGTCCATCAGCATCGCGGACGTGATCCGCGTCGTGGACGGACCGCTCGTCTCGGTGCGCGGGGTGCGCCCTCCGGACCTGTCCTACACCGGCCCCGCCCAGGCACTGCTCCCCCTGTGGATCGCGCTGCGGGCCAATGTCCGCGAGATCCTCGACGGCGTGAGCCTCGCCGACGTCGCGTCGTCCGAGCTGCCCGCGGACGTATCGGCCCTCGCCGATACCCCTGGCGCCTGGACCAATCCCTAACCCCTCCGCGACCTGCATGTTCTCACATAACGAGATTCTGGCGTCCATCATTCGGTCACCCTCTTGGGGCGGGTGGCGGCCTCTGCCAATATGCCTACCAACCAGGTGGGAAAACTAGGAATCCAGTGAGGTGGGCCGTGCGAACATCGCATCACGCAGGCCGGATGCCGCCTCTGACCTCCCGCCGGCACATCGACCTGCTCCGCACGTCCAGCGCCATCTGTCCGTCCGGCTGACACCACGCGCCGGGCCCCGCTCCACGTGTAGTCACCACTGAGCACCGTCGGACCGGCCCTCGGCCGACCACGCCGACCGTGTGGAGTCGAGCGCGGGCGTCCGCACGACGGGCTCGACCTCCGTCCCCGAGGTGTCCGACACCCCTTCGTTCCCCGGGCCCGCGACCGCGGTCGCGTCGCCCACCGCTCACAGCTCACCGCTCACCGCCGGGCGTCGGTTCCGTGTGCGCCGACGGCTTCGCGCCGCCCTTCTCCGTACCTCCGTACCTCCGTACGTCCGTACCTCCTTGAACACCATCCCGTGAAAGGACACCTCCGTGTCTGCCGCAAGACCGCTCACCACCCTGCGCACCATCGCCGTCACCGCGACGCTTCCCCTGCTGCTCACCGCCTGCGGCTACGGCTCGGAGGCCAAGAAGGACGAGGGCGGCAAGGCCGACGTCTCGGCCACCGACGGCGCGAAGCTGTCGGCCTCCGAGGTGCGGAT
>NZ_JBVHWW010000068.1:0-17703 GCF_055563995.1 Streptomyces sp. NPDC029164
GTTGGACCTTGGGGGAAGTCCCCCCCCCCGGAACGGGGATGAGGGCGAGGGTGTAAACAAGAACCCCAAGGGGAACCGCGAGTTCCCCCAAACCCCCCCCGTCCCCCCCCTGGGGGGGGCGGCCCCCGCCGGTGCGGAACGGGGACCGGGTCAGTCCAACGGGCGCTTGGGGCTGGGCCGCCAGACGACCAGGGCACTGCCCGGCTGCGGGGGCTGGTACTTGACCAGGTCGCGCCGGTACGAGGCGTGCACCTGGGCCTCGCGGGCCTGCAGCGTGGCCGCCGCGCCGTCCACCGCCGCGGAGAGCTCGGCCACGCGCTGCTGGAGCGCGGCGACCTGGTTCTCCAGTTCGATGATCCGCTTGATGCCGGCGAGGTTGATGCCCTCGTCCTGGGACAGCGCCTGCACCGTGCGGAGCAGTTCGATGTCGCGGGCCGAGTAGCGCCGGCCGCGGCCGGCCGTACGGTCCGGGGAGACCAGGCCGAGACGGTCGTACTGCCGCAGGGTCTGCGGGTGCAGACCCGAGAGCTGGGCGGCCACCGAGATCACGTAGACCGGGGTCTCGTCGGTGAGCTGGTAGCCCCCGCCCAGGCGGGAGGACTGTCGTCGGCGGCCGTCCATGGTCATGCTCCCTTCGCGGACTCGAACAGCGCGGAGCGCGGGTCCTCGGACTCCGTTGCCTCGCGGTACATCTCCAGCGCCTCACGGGCCTTGTCCGACAGCTCGGTCGGGACCGCGACCTCCACCGTCACCAGCAGGTCGCCGCGGGTGCCGTCCTTGCGGACCGCCCCCTTGCCGCGCGCCCGCAGGGTCCGTCCGTTGGGGGTGCCCGGCGGCAGCTTCAGCGTCACCGAGGGGCCGTTCAAGGTCGGGACCTTGACGTCGGCGCCCAGCGCCGCCTCCGCGAACGTCACCGGCACGGTCACCGTCAGGTTGTCGTCCTTGCGGCCGAACACCGGGTGCGAATCGACGTGCACGACCACGTAGAGATCACCGGCGGGACCGCCGCGCTCGCCCGGCGCACCCTTGCCGCGCAGCCGGATCCGCTGGCCGTTGGAGACGCCCGCCGGGATCCGGACCTGCATGGTGCGCGAGGAACGGGCCCGGCCGCTGCCCTTGCAGACGTCGCAGGGGGTCTCCGCGATCAGGCCGCGGCCCTTGCAGTCCGCGCAGGGGTCGGTCAGCGAGAAGCCGCCGCCGCTGCCGCGCGAGACCTGGCCGGTGCCGACGCAGGTCGGGCACACGCGGGGCGTGCCGTTCTTGTCGCCGGTGCCCGAGCAGGCCTTGCAGGGTGACTGGGAGGACATCCGGAGCGGGACCGTGGCCCCGTCCACCGCCTCCGTGAAGGAGAGGGTGACCTCCGACTCGATGTCCTGGCCGCGGCGCGGCTGGGTACGGGTGCCCGCACCCGGGCCGGCGCCGCGGTTGAAGAGGCCGCCGAAGACGTCGCCCAGGCCGCCGCCGAAGCCGCCGGCCTGCCCGCCGCCCTGCTGGGTGCCGCCGAAGAGGTCGCCCAGGTCGAAGTTGAACGAGCCGCCGCCCCCGCCCGGCCCGGGGCGGAAGCCACCGTTGCCGAACAGGGCGCGCGCCTCGTCGTACTCCTTGCGCTTCTTGGCGTCGCCGAGGATGTCGTTCGCCTCGGAGACCTCCTTGAAACGCTCCTCGGCGGAGGCGTCGCCCTTGTTGGCGTCCGGGTGGAACTCGCGCGCGAGCTTCCGGTACGCCTTCTTGATCTCGGCCTCGGTGGCGTCCTTCGGGACACCGAGGACCTTGTAGTAGTCCTTCTCGACGAAGTCCTTCGTGCTCATCCCCGGTGTCCCTCCTCTCGTACCTCTACGTGTACTGCGTCAGCCCTGGTCGGCTGCATCCGCGTCCTCGCCGGACGGCTTGTCGCCCTCGGCGGACTCGGACTTGGGAGCCGCGCCCGGCTGGGGCTCGGCCACCGCGACCCGTGCGGGACGGATCGTACGCTCGCCGATCCGGTACCCCGGCTGGAGGATCGCCACGCAGGTGTCCTCGGTGACGTCCGGCGCGTACGAGTGCATCAGGGCCTCGTGGATCGTCGGGTCGAAGGGCTCGCCCTCCTTGCCGAACTGCTGCAGCCCCATCTTGGCGGCCACCGTCTCCAGCGACTCGGCCACCGACTTGAAGCCGCCGACCAGCTCGCCATGCTCCCGCGCCCGGCCGATGTCGTCCAGGGTCGGGAGGAGCTCCGTCAGGAGGGACGCGACCGCGATCTCCTTGACGGTGATCCGGTCCCGCTCCACCCGGCGGCGGTAGTTCTGGTACTCCGCCTGCAGCCGTTGGAGGTCCGCGGTGCGCTCGGAGAGCGCCGTACGGGCCTGGTCCAGCTGCGCGAGCAGAGCCACGTCCTGGCTTGCGTCCCCGGCCGGGGCCGCCGCCTCCTCCGTGGCGGAGTCGGCGGCCTTCGGCTCGGCGTCGTCCTGACCGGCGTCGGGGACTTCGGGCTTCTCGTCGAAACCCGGGGTCTCCTCCGACATCAGGCAGCGCCACCCTTCGGCTTCTCGTCGTCGACGATCTCGGCGTCGACGACGTCGTCGTCGGCCTTGGCCTGCTGGGCACCCTCGGCGCCGGCGGCGCCCTGAGCGGCCTGGGCGTCGGCGTAGATGGCCTGGCCGAGCTTCTGGCTGACCGCGGCGAGCTTCTCGGTCGCGGTGCGGATCTCGGCGGTGTCCTCGCCCTTGAGGGTCTCCTTCAGCTCGGAGACGGCGGCCTCGACCTCGGTCTTGACGTCGGCCGGGACCTTGTCCTCGTTGTCCTTGACGAACTTCTCCGTCTGGTAGACGAGCTGCTCGCCCTGGTTGCGGGACTCGGCCGCCTCCTTGCGACGGAGGTCCTCGTCCGCGTACTGCTCCGCCTCCTGGCGCATGCGGTCGACCTCGTCCTTGCCGAGCGAGGAGCCGCCGGTGACGGTCATCTTCTGCTCCTTGCCCGTGCCAAGGTCCTTGGCCGTGACGTGCATGATGCCGTTCGCGTCGATGTCGAAGGAGACCTCGATCTGCGGGACGCCACGCGGGGCCGGCGGCAGGCCGGTCAGCTCGAACATGCCGAGCTTCTTGTTGTACGCCGCGATCTCGCGCTCGCCCTGGTAGACCTGGATCTGCACGGACGGCTGGTTGTCCTCGGCCGTCGTGAAGATCTCGGACCGCTTGGTCGGGATCGTGGTGTTGCGCTCGATGAGCTTGGTCATGATGCCGCCCTTGGTCTCGATACCGAGGGACAGCGGGGTCACGTCGAGGAGCAGGACGTCCTTGACCTCACCCTTGAGCACGCCGGCCTGGAGGGTGGCGCCGATGGCGACGACCTCGTCCGGGTTGACGCCCTTGTTGGCGTCCTGACCGCCGGTGAGCTCCTTGACGAGCTCGGCGACGGCCGGCATGCGGGTGGAGCCGCCGACCAGGACCACGTGGTCGATCTCGGACAGCGCGATGCCGGCGTCCTTGATGACGTTGTGGAACGGGGTCTTGCAGCGGTCGAGCAGGTCCGCGGTCAGCTGCTGGAACTGGGCGCGCGTGAGCTTCTCGTCCAGGTGCAGCGGGCCCTCGGCGGAAGCCGTGATGTAGGGCAGGTTGATCGTGGTCTCCGTGGAGGAGGACAGCTCGATCTTCGCCTTCTCGGCGGCCTCGCGCAGGCGCTGGAGCGCCATCTTGTCCTTGGAGAGGTCCACGCCGTGGCCGTTGGCGAACTGCTTCACCAGGTAGTCGACGACGCGCTGGTCCCAGTCGTCACCACCGAGGTGGTTGTCACCGTTGGTGGCCTTCACCTCGACGACGCCATCGCCGATCTCCAGGAGCGACACGTCGAAGGTGCCGCCACCGAGGTCGAAGACGAGAATGGTCTGGTCGTCCTTGTCGAGACCGTAGGCCAGGGCGGCGGCGGTCGGCTCGTTGACGATGCGCAGGACGTTCAGACCCGCGATCTCACCGGCCTCCTTCGTCGCCTGACGCTCGGAGTCGTTGAAGTAGGCCGGGACGGTGATGACCGCGTCCGTGACCTTCTCACCCAGGTACGCCTCGGCGTCGCGCTTCAGCTTCTGCAGGATGAAGGCGCTCATCTGCTGCGGGTTGAAGTCCTTGCCATCCAGGTTGATCTTCCAGTCAGTGCCCATGTGGCGCTTGACGGAGCGGATGGTCCGGTCCACGTTCGTGACCGCCTGGCGCTTGGCCACCTCGCCGACGAGGACCTCGCCGTTCTTGGCGAAGGCGACGACGGACGGCGTGGTCCTGGCGCCCTCGGCGTTGGTGATGACGGTGGGCTCGCCGCCTTCCAGAACGCTGACGACGGAGTTAGTGGTGCCCAGGTCGATGCCGACCGCACGTGCCATTTCGATTCCTCCAGCTGACTTGAGTGGAACAGACTCAACCATGCCGTATCGCTGCGCTGGCGTCAACAGAGCTGAGCCGGGTCGACTCAACCTTTAGCTGCCGCTTACGCGCAACCCTGGGGCTTCGGGCGCAGCCCGGGCTCCTGGGGCTCCGCCCCGACGGCGGAGCCCCGACGGCGGAGCCGGGGCCGAACGGGTCACCACGGCCGCGCGCCACCGCAAGACCGCCGGAGGCATGCGGCAGCGTGCTGGCATGCCCCTGCTCCTGCCCCTCCCCGCCCTCCCAGGGCTCCGGCCGGCCCGGCCGCCGGCCAAGCGGGTGGTGGACCTGCTCGGGGCGGTGATCCTGCTCGCGGCGCTCGGCCTGCCGCTCGCCGGCGTCACCGCGCTGCTGTACGCGACCCACGGCGGCCGCCCCTTCGTCCGGGAGGCCGCGGCCGGTCTGGCCGGGAGGCCGTTCCGGACCTGGCGGCTGCGCACCACCGACACCGGCCGGCTCGGCGCCGCCCTGGACCGCTGCGCCCTCGACGTGCTCCCCCAGCTGCTCAACGTGCTCCGCGGCGAGATGTCACTGGTCGGGCCGCGCCCGGAAGCCCGTACGGACCGCCCCGACCGGCTCCTCGTACGGCCCGGAATGACCGGATTGTGGCAGGTGAGCGCGCGCTCGGACCTCCCCTGGGAGGAGATGGCCCTGCTGGACCGGCATTATGTGGAGAACCACTGGCTCGGGATGGACCTCGCGATCCTTGCGCAAACCCCCCGGGCGGCCTGCAGACAAAGGCTCGCCTGAGCGACACAGATCACCGCACGCTCGGCTACATTGCGGCGTCGGGAATGGGTAACCTCAAGCCTTGACTTCATAAGTTACCGCTTAGTAAGTGCCGCCCGAGGAGCCCTCCCATGCAACTCGCCGCGATCATCGTGTCGCTGGTCCTGACCGTGGTCGGCGTCGCGCTGCTCGCCCGAGCCGTGGCGCAGATCTACCGTTTCGTGAAGATCGGCCAGCCCGTGCCGGCCGGCAGCCGCACGGACGACCCGAAGGCCCGATCCCTCACCCTCGCCCGGGAGTTCCTCGGCCACAGCCGGATGAACCGCTGGGGCATCGTCGGCTTCGCGCACTGGTTCGTGGCGATCGGCTTCCTGACGCTGCCGCCCACCCTCGCGCAGGCGTACGGCCAGCTGTTCCAGGCCGACTGGACGCTGCCGATCGTCGGCGGGTTCCTGCCGTTCGAGCTCTACATCGAGTTCATCGGCCTGATGACGGTCGTCGGCATCGTCGTCCTGATGGCGATCCGACTGCTCAGCCTGCCCTCGCGGGCCGGCCGCAAGTCGCGCTTCACCGGCTCGAAGGCCTGGCAGGCGTACTTCGTCGAGTACATCATCCTCACCATCGGCCTCGCGATCCTGTGCCTGCGCGGCCTTGAGGGCGCGATCCACCACGTGGACTCGTACGAGCCGGCGTACTTCGTCTCGTACCCACTGGTCCTGGCCTTCAAGGGGCTCTCGGCGAGCGCGCTGCAGAACGCCATCTACTTCACCGCGATGATCAAAATCGGCACCTCGCTGATCTGGATGATCGTCGTCTCGCTCAACACCAACATGGGTGTCGCCTGGCACCGCTTCCTCGGCTTCCCGAACATCTGGTTCAAGCGGAACGCGGACGGCGCGACCGCGCTCGGCGCGCTCCAGCCGATGACCAGCGGCGGCAAGGAGATCGACTTCGAGGACCCGGGCGAGGACGACGTCTTCGGCGTCTCGCAGGTCGAGCAGTTCTCCTGGAAGGGCATCCTCGACTTCTCCACGTGTACGGAGTGCGGTCGCTGCCAGTCGCAGTGCCCGGCCTGGAACACCGGCAAGCCGCTGTCCCCGAAGCTGCTGATCATGTCGCTGCGCGACCACGCGCACGCCAAGGCCCCGTACCTGCTCGCCGGCGGCGGCAAGGACATGGAGGGCAACGAGAAGGCCACGGCGGAGCAGCTGAAGGACGTCCCGGCCGCGGCCATCGCGGAGGCCGAGCGCCCGCTGATCGGCACCGTCGAGGAGAACGGCGTCATCGACCCGGACGTGCTGTGGTCCTGCACGACCTGCGGTGCGTGCGTGGAGCAGTGCCCGGTCGACATCGAGCACATCGACCACATCGTCGACATGCGCCGTTACCAGGTGATGATCGAGAGCGCGTTCCCGTCGGAGGCGGGCACGATGCTCAAGAACCTGGAGAAGAAGGGCAACCCCTGGGGCCTGGCGAAGAAGCAGCGCGTCGAGTGGACCAAGGAGGTGGACTTCGAGGTCCCGATCATCGGCAAGGACGCGGAGGACCTCTCCGAGTTCGACTACCTCTACTGGGTCGGCTGCGCCGGCGCCCTGGAGGACCGGGCCAAGAAGACCACGAAGGCCTTCGCCGAGCTGCTGAACATCGCGGGCGTCAAGTTCGCGATCATGGGCGGCGACGAGAAGTGCACCGGTGACTCGCCGCGCCGCCTGGGCAACGAGCCGCTGTTCCAGCAGCTGGGCCAGGAGAACGTGGCCATGCTGAACATGGCGTTCGGCGAGGACGACGACGACCCGTCGACGAAGAAGCCGAAGTCGGCGAAGCGGATCGTCTCGACCTGCCCGCACTGCTTCAACACCATCGCGAACGAGTACCCGCAGCTGGGCGGCGAGTACGAGGTCATCCACCACACGCAGCTGCTGCAGCACCTGATCGACGAGGGCCGGCTGACGCCGGTCACGCCGGTGGACGGTCTGATCACGTACCACGACCCGTGCTACCTGGGCCGGCACAACAAGGTCTACACGCCGCCGCGCGAGATCATGTCGGCCGTGCCGGGCCTGCGTCAGCAGGAGATGCACCGCCACAAGGAGCGGGGCTTCTGCTGTGGCGCCGGTGGCGCGCGGATGTGGATGGAGGAGCGGATCGGCAAGCGCATCAACAACGAGCGTGTCGACGAGGCCCTGTCCCTGAACCCCGACATCGTCTCCACCGCCTGCCCGTTCTGCCTCGTGATGCTCACCGACTCGGTGAACGGCAAGAAGAACGACGGCCAGGCGAAGGAACACGTCCAGGTCGTCGACGTGGCGCAGCTGCTGCTGGACTCGGTCAAGACGCCCGGCCCCACGGAGGCGGAGCTCGCGGCCGCGGTGGCTGAGGCGGAAGCCGAGGCGGCCGCCGCCGCGGCGGAGGCCGAGGCCGCTGCCGCCGCCGCGAAGGCGGAGGCCGAGGCGAAGGCCAAGGCGAAGGCGGAGGCCGAGGCGGAAGCCGCGGCGAAGGCGAAGGCCGAGGCTGCGGCCGCGGCTGAGGCTGAGGCTGAGGCGGAAGCCGAGGCCGCTGCGGAGGCTGAGCCCGAGGCTGCGGCAGACGCCAAGGCTGAGGCGGAGACTGAGGCCGAGGCGGAGGCGGAGGCGGAGGCTGGAGCCAAGGCCGAGGCTGGAGCCAAGGCCGAGGCGGAGCCCGCCGCGGAGTCCGAGGCGGCGGCTGAAGCCAAGCCCGAGGACGCCAAGTAGCACCAGCCCGCACACCACGCGGAACGGAACGGCCGGTACCCCCACACGGGGAGACCGGCCGTTCCGGCGTTCCAGGCCGGGACGGGCGGGGCTCAGCCCCCGCCGCCCGCACGGCGGCGCCGCAGCAGCGCGAAGCCGAGCCCGGCCGCACCCACCGAGGCCAGGCTGCCGCCCGCGGCGACCAGCACGGGGCTCTCGCCCTCCGACGGGGTGACCCCCTCGGCGCCGGCCTTCACGCCGCCCTTCGGAACGACCCTGCCGTCCCGCTTCTCGTCCCGCGTCTCGTCCTTCAGGTCCTTCTTCGCATCCTTCTTCACCGGGCCGACCGTGTACTTCCCGATCAGCCTGCCGCTGAAGTCGTACACCCAGCTGTTCCCGCCGCCCTTGCCGTCGATGACGACGAACTGCACGCGCTTGCCGTCCTGGACGAGCTTGTACGTCCAGCCGTCGTGCTGCGTGCTGGGACGCTTCGGGTCGATCGCGCCCAGGGCGTTGCCGTTCGGCATGGAGATCTCGACGCGCTTGCCGTTCGGGCCGTCGACCAGCTTGGCGATCCGCCCGTCGGGCAGGGTGACGCGCACCGAGCTCTCCTTCCTGACGTCCTTCTCGACGTCCGGCTGTGGCTTCGGCTTGGGCTTCGGCGCGCCCTCCATCCACGAGGTCACGGTGCCGTTCGGCTGGAGCACGACGTGCAGGCCGTTGTTCTGCCCGTACGCCGCGGCGCCGCCCTTGCTGACCAGCGTGTCCAGCTTGGTCGAGCCGGCGAGGACGTCGGCCTCGAAGTGGTTGTCGCCGATCTTGTAGACCTTGGCGACCGAGCCGTCCGCCAGCTTCACGGCGGTGAGGTACGCACGGACGCTCGGCTTGGTCTCCGGCTCCGGCTCCGGCTCCGGCTTCGGCTCCGGCTTCGGCTTCGGCGTGACCGGCGGCGTCGTGGGCCGCGGCGTCGGCGGCACGGACGGGTCGACCGCCGGCTGCTCGACGCCCGGCAGTACCTCCGGTTCCGGAACGGCCGGGGAATCCGCGAAGGCTGATCCGACCGGGAGGGTCATGACAGTGGCCGCGCCGGCGACGACGGCGGTACGGAGG
Organism: Streptomyces sp. NPDC029164; assembly: GCF_055563995.1. Lineage (NCBI taxonomy): Bacteria > Bacillati > Actinomycetota > Actinomycetes > Kitasatosporales > Streptomycetaceae > Streptomyces > Streptomyces sp. NPDC029164. Next base: position 8,936 of record NZ_JBVHWW010000068.1, read on the forward strand.
GTGGTTCGGCGGATGCTGCGCATGGGTGTCTCTTCCTCGGGCTCGTTCGTGCTGCGGGGCGGCGACGGATACGAAGCTACGGGCCCGATATGTGCGCATTCCGTCGGCAACGTAACGACGAGCCAGACTGTGACGCAGCCATGTAAACCGGACACCCGGTAAGACCCTGAGGTACCCCTAGGGGATGTCACAGGTCAGCCGCAAAGGGTGCGTATTGCGAGCGACCGTCCACAGGGGCTCGCCGGACCAGGTACGTTCGATCACGTGGCTGGATTCAGGATCGGACGGGGCCGGGACAACAACCGCACTCCGCAACAACCCCCGCAGCAGCAGCAGTCGTACGGCCGGCAGCAACCACCGCCGCCGTACGGCCAGCAGCCCTACCCTCCCGCCGGAGGCCCACCTGCGCAGCAGCAGTGGCCGCAGCCGGGCGCCGGGGGCCACGGCGAGCCGGAGTACTTCGACCCGTACGGACAGCAGCAGCAACCGCCGCACCCGGCGGGCCCGCAGCAGTCCCCGTACGGCCACGGAGGCCACGGCGGCGGTGGCGGTGGCGGTGGCGGCTACACGAACGACAACCCGGGGCACACCCAGGTCTTCGCGGTCGGCGAGGACCCGTACAGCCAGGGCGCGACCTACCACGCGGGTGCGGCCGCGGCCGCGCCGTCCGGGCCGCGACTGCCGTGGAAGGAACTCCTCCGCGGCATCGTGACGCGGCCGGGCCAGACCTTCCTCCAGATGCGCGACCACGCCGTCTGGGGCCCCGCGCTGACCGTGACCTTCCTCTACGGGCTCCTCGCGGTCTTCGGCCTCGACGACGCCCGCGAGGACGCGATCAACGCGACCCTGTCGAAGGCCGTCCCGATCGTCCTCTCCGCGGGCGTCGCCTTCGTCATCTGCGGCCTGATCCTGGGCGCGGTCACCCACACGCTCGCCCGCCAGATGGGCGGCGACGGCACGTGGCAGCCGACGGTCGGCCTGTCCATGCTGATCATGTCCATCACGGACGCGCCGCGCCTGCTGTTCGCGGTGTTCCTCGGCGGCGACAACATGGTCGTGCAGGTCCTGGGCTGGGCCACCTGGGTGGCGGCCGGAGCGCTCTTCACCTCGATGGTCAGCAAGTCGCACGACCTGCCGTGGCCGAAGGCGCTGGGCGCCTCCGCCATCCAGCTGATCGCACTGCTGTCGATCATCAAACTGGGCACCATCTAGCCCTCGCACCGCACGCGAAAGGCCCGCCGCGCGGAAACCGCGCGGCGGGCCTTTTCATCACTCGATCTCCATGCTCAGGCGTCGAGAACCTGACCCTCACGCTTCACGACGGGAGGTTCGACCGACCAGGGGAAATTGATCCACTCGTCGGTCTTCTTCCACACGTACTCGCACTTCACGAGCGAGTGGGACTTCTCGTAGATGACGGCGGAGCGCACCTCGGCGACGTGGCCCAGGCAGAAGTCGTGGACGAGCTTCAGCGTCTTGCCCGTGTCGGCCACGTCATCGGCGATGAGGACCTTCTTGTTCGTGAAGTCGATCGCCTCGGGGACGGGCGCCAGCATGACCGGCATCTCGAGCGTGGTGCCGACACCGGTGTAGAACTCGACGTTCACGAGGTGGATGTTCTTGCAGTCGAGCGCGTAGGCCAGCCCGCCCGCGACGAACACGCCGCCACGGGCGATGCTCAGGATGATGTCGGGCTCGTACCCGTCGTCGGCGATGGTCTGCGCGAGCTGCCGCACGGCCCGCCCGAACCCCTCGTAGTCGAGGTTCTCGCGTACTACGTCACTCATGCGTCGTGCCTCACCTGGGTGCGGTGGAAGTTCTGGAAGGAGCGCGAGGCGGTCGGTCCGCGCTGTCCCTGGTACCTGGACCCGTAGCGCTCGCTGCCGTACGGGAACTCCGCGGGCGAGCTGAGCCGGAACATGCACAGCTGGCCGATCTTCATGCCCGGCCAGAGCTTGATCGGCAGCGTGGCGAGGTTCGACAGCTCCAGGGTCACGTGACCCGAGAACCCGGGGTCGATGAACCCGGCGGTCGAGTGCGTCACCAGGCCGAGGCGGCCCAGACTGGACTTCCCCTCCAGCCTGGAGGCGATGTCGTCGGGCAGCGAGATGACCTCGTACGTGGACGCGAGGACGAACTCACCGGGGTGCAGGATGAAGGCCTCGTCCCCCTCCGGCTCGACCATCCGGGTCAGGTCCGCCTGCTCGATCGCCGGATCGATGTGGGCGTACCGGTGATTCTCGAACACCCGGAAGAACCGGTCGAGACGTACGTCGATGCTGGAGGGCTGCACCATCGACTCCTCGAACGGGTCGATGCGAACCCGTCCGCTGTCGATCTCGGCCCGGATGTCTTTGTCAGAGAGAAGCACGTCCCGAGGATACGCAGAGCGCGCGGGCCACCCCCAATCGAGAGCGGCGCCCGCGCGCCCGTCCGCTATCGCTTGACCGCTGCCCCGACGGGCACGGCGTGCCGCAACCGCGCGCACCGCGGACACCGCAGCAACCGCCCGGGCCCGATCCGGCCGGCACCGAGGTGCTGCAGCGGGAAGGAGGCGGTACTGAAAACGTGCCCTTCGGCACAACGGACGACGGTGTGCTCCATCGAGTCCCTTTCCCCAACGAGCCGTACTGCGACGAATCGCCACATTAGGGGATGATCGGCACCCACTCCAGCCGCCGCTCCGCACCCACACGGTACGCCCCAACTCCCGCACCCACACGCCTCGGTGCACACCACACACGACATCGACCCCGCGGCAAATTCACCGGGGGTCGATCATGAGGTAGAGTGGGCGACGATGGAGCTCCAGGCAACTGGCCCACCGCGCGGATGTAGTTTAATGGTAGAACATGAGCTTCCCAAGCTTATAGCGCGGGTTCGATTCCCGTCATCCGCTCTTGAGAGAAGGCCCAGGTCAGCGACCTGGGCCTTCTTCGTTGTCTAGACCTCTCAGCCCCTGCCGTGCCCTCTGCGTGTCCCAACTGGCGGGAATGCCCTGCTCGAAGGGCCCTTCACGCACCACTTGCACCACACGGGCCCCGCCGATCTCGGACCCGCGAGACGCATTCTCGACGACCCGCGTCACACGACTGCCCCCGCCGCGTGAATTCGCTTGCCCAAAGAGGCGGTTGACCGGAAGGGTCGGCGCAGACCCGCGGGGGGACTACCTAGCCCTCTTTCCCGGCCAACACGCGATCGGCGGCGTAGTGCGGGCAGGAAGGGAGATGCCACGTCACCGTCACCCGGCGCCGGTCGGCGGCGATGGTACGGGCCTGCCCAGTGGCTGGGCAGGCCGAACAGTGCGGGCACACGACGGTTTCGAACTTCAACTCAGCCATCACCTGCGCCACCCTTCCCCGCCAACGGTGCTCGCGACGAGAGTGCCACGCCTCTCAGCGGGACAGGGTTCACACACCGGTCTCCGCTGATGCGAGTCTCGGACAAAGCTGCGCACCGGGGCTCGGGGGCGGCTCATGGTCCGGCCGTGCCAGTGAGATGACCTTTGAGATCACCGTCCAGCTGACCATCTCGTCAGGAGGTTCCCCGCGGGTGCCGGTGAATGAAGGCAGTGACCCTGAGCAGGACACTCCGGCAGAGCGGCCAGGCACGGATGTTCCTGCCGCTTACGTGTGGGCCACCGCCGACCCACCACGCCTTCCCGCTGAGGCGGCCGCCACAGTCGAGGCCATCACGCAGGCTGTGCACGAGGGCGATGATGTTCGCATCCGGATCCTGTTGGCAGCCTTGGTCAACGTCGTCGACACCGAGGTACTCCTCCACCTTCGAGAGCGGCTCAGCGAACGACCGCAATAATGGTCAGAGCGGGGTGGTCGCGCCGCCTTGCCGTGGGCGCCACCGAGACCGCCATGGAGCACGTGCGAGCTGATCCCTTCGGGACGGCGCTGCGGACCCACCCCGCAGGCTCACGTCCCGATGGACTGCACGTCGCAGCTGGCGGACACCCTTGCTCCCGAAACGCTGCACTCGGGGGGAATCAATATCTATCCCCGCGGTCAGAGAGTTTAATGGACCCCGCAGGGAGAGTTTTTCCGCACCGCACACGATGGAGATATTTAACGCACACAAACTGCTGCAGCGTGCTACTGTCGATCTCGGTTGCAGTTTTGGTACCCAAAAACTTCAAGCGCCTCCAATCGGCCTCCGCGCCACATTCGAGCGCTTTATATGTCCGGGTCATTTTCCGGCGGGGCATCATCGCGGCGACACGGTGTCCGTAGAGTGCGGATGCTGGTGTACTGCCCCAAAGGAGATATGACATGGCATCTGGCACCGTGAAGTGGTTCAACGCGGCAAAGGGTTTCGGCTTCATCGAGCAGGACGGTGGCGGCGACGACGTCTTCGCCCACTTCTCGAACATCGCCACCCAGGGCTTCCGCGAGCTGCTGGAGGGCCAGAAGGTCACCTTCGACATCGCGCAGGGCCAGAAGGGCCCGACGGCCGAGAACATCGTTCCCGCCTGACGCTGACGCGCATTTTCGTAGCTGGGGCCCGCATCCCTCGGGGTGCGGGCCCCAGCTGCACACATTTCCCGCAGTGGTGGCACCTACGGGACGAAAACATTCAGGGTGACAGCCTCCCCCGGAGCTTCAACCCCACTTTTCTGGATTTCGCGTCCACATGACGCCACCCCATCTCAGCACCTGCGCCCGTACAGGATCCCTGTAGGCCAGAGTCGCTTTCGCATTCCATTCGGCCCGTTCTTGCGATTCCCTGCGCTGCGTTTCCGCTGCGGGAATTCCTTGATACGTGCCGCATCAAGGAAGGTTCTGAATGAACCGCACACGTACGAACGACCGTTCCTCCCGCACCCGCAGCCGCACCGGCGGCCCCGCTTTCGGCGCTGCCGCCAATTCGGAGCGGGGCAGGCGGTTCGGATCGTCGACCCCGAGCCGTTCCGGAGGTCCGAGCCGCTCGGGCGGCTACGGCCGCCGGCCCGCCGCGGTCCAGGGCGAGTTCGCGCTGCCGAAAACGATCACTCCGGCGCTGCCCGCTGTCGAGGCCTTCGCCGACCTCGCCATGCCGGCCGAGCTGTTGGCCGCTCTCGGCGCGCAGGGCGTGACCGTGCCCTTCCCGATCCAGGCCGCCACCCTGCCCAACACCCTTGCGGGCCGTGACGTGCTCGGCCGCGGGCGCACCGGCTCCGGCAAGACGCTCGCCTTCGGCCTCGCGCTGCTGGCCCGTACCGCCGGGCAGCGCGCCGAGCCCCGCCAGCCGCTCGCCCTCGTCCTCGTCCCCACCCGCGAGCTGGCCCAGCAGGTGACCGACGCCCTCACCCCCTACGCCCGCGCCGTGAGGCTGCGCCTGACCACCGTCGTCGGCGGCATGTCGATCGGCAAGCAGGCCGGAGCGCTGCGCGGAGGCACAGAGGTCGTCGTAGCCACGCCCGGCCGGTTGAAGGATCTCATCGACCGTGGCGACTGCCGACTGAACCAGGTCGCGATCACCGTCCTGGACGAAGCCGACCAGATGGCCGACATGGGCTTCATGCCGCAGGTCACCGCCCTGCTCGACCAGGTGCGCCCCGAGGGCCAGCGGATGCTCTTCTCCGCCACCCTCGACCGCAATGTCGATCTGCTGGTTCGTCGGTACCTGACCGACCCGGTCGTGCACTCGGTGGATCCCTCGGCCGGTGCGGTGACCACGATGGAGCACCACGTGCTGCACGTCCACGGCGCCGACAAGCACCGCACCACGACGGAGATCGCGGCGCGCGAGGGCCGGGTGATGATGTTCCTCGACACCAAGCACGCCGTCGACCGGCTGACCCAGGACCTGCTGAACAGCGGCGTACGGGCCGCCGCCCTGCACGGCGGCAAGTCCCAGCCCCAGCGCACCCGCACCCTGGCCCAGTTCAAGACCGGGCACGTGACCGTGCTGGTCGCCACGAACGTCGCCGCGCGCGGCATCCACGTCGACAACCTCGACCTCGTCGTCAACGTCGACCCGCCGACCGACCCCAAGGACTACCTCCACCGCGGCGGCCGCACCGCCCGCGCCGGCGAGTCCGGCAGCGTCGTCACCCTGGTCACCCCCAACCAGCGCCGCGACATGACCCGCCTCATGCAGGCCGCCGGCATCACCCCGCAGACCACCCAGGTCCGCTCGGGCGAAGAGGCCCTGAACCGGATCACCGGCGCCCAGGCACCCTCCGGCGTCCCCGTCGTCATCACCGCACCGGTCGGCGAACGCGCCAAGCGCAGCACGGCCTCCCGTGGCAGGCGACGGCCCGCTTCGACGGTCCGGCGTGTGAGCGTGCGGCAGTCCGCCTTCGATGCGGTGGCCTGAGAACCGCGTGATCAGGAAACTGACCCATCTCTGCAGGAGGCACGTTTTGACGCTGGTCCAGATGCAGCCCCGCTCGGTGAACGCCAACCCTGTGCACCGGACGGTGGACGACGCGATGGAGGCGGCCGGTCCACAGGTCTGTGACGACATGACGGTCGAGGTGGCCCTGGCTGTCATGGCCAGTGCCCGCGCGGGTCATCTGCTCGTCTGCGACGAGGACGGCCTGTGCACCGGGCTGGTCACGCAGGCCCAGCTCACTGCCATCCGCGACAGCGCCGCGTACACGGACCAGGTCCGTCTCCGCGACGTCCTGGGAGACCGCGGGCCGGTCACCTCGCCCTTGACCACGGTGGCCGAAGCCGAGCACGCGATGCGCTACCGCAGGCTCGATGCCCTGCCGGTCGTCGACGAGCGGGGCAGCGCTCTGGGCATCCTCGCCCTTGCCCGCTGAACCTCCTCACCGCGGAACGACCGTCCCCCTTTCTTCTTCCTGTGAGGCAACATGCGCTGTGTCATCGCCCGTTTCCCGTTCGACCTGACCAAGAGCGGTGTCCTGGAGTCGATGAAGGGCGTCAAGCCCGAGCAGGTCGTCGGTGAGTCCGTGATCATCGGCCGCCGTGTCTACCCCGTCAAGCAGGTCGGCCAGGTCATCACCCGTCAGGACCGCCGTGACTTCAGCGCCGGCGAAGTCCTCCGGGCCATGACCCAGCTCGGGTTCACCTGCCGCGGCCTCCCCCGGGCCACCGTGCCCACGCGTGTCCTCAGCCCGCTCCAGCAGGCTTCCGCGATGCTCGGCATCCCGGTGACCGTCTGACGGACAGGACCGGCGCAAGCCGACACCCGAACAGCAAGGAGGGCCCGACCAGCAAGCGCGCCGGTCGGGCCCTCCCGCGTACCGGGGGTTACGCGAATGTCGGGTCAGTGGTCGGAGTAGCTGAAGTCGCCCATGGTCCAGGCGCTGACGTCCGCGATCGAGACGCGGTACATCCCACCCGTCTCCGGGATCCCCACCGTGCCCTGCAGGATGCGGGCCACATGGAAGTGCAGATGGGTGGGCGGCCCCTCTTGGGGGGTCGTGGTGGTGAAGATGGCGGCGAACTCGCCCAGGCGGGCCGAGTCCGTCAGCACCTCCGACACCCGCTGCCTCCACACGGCTTCGGGAGCCAGCCGACCGGTGATGACAGCACCACCAGTGACGACGGTCAGGGACATCTGGTTGCTCTGCCCGGACTCCACCAGGGTGGCAACGTCAACGAGCAACTCGTCAGGCTTCGACATGGCAGCCGATTTTATGCACCGGTCGTCCCGTTCTCTCGACCGGGAGGACTACCGGTCGAGAAGAGCAATCACCGTCTTCCCGCCGGAGACCCGACGGGTGACCGCGGTCGCTCGGGCGAGACGGTTGGCCGTGGGCCAGCCGAATCCACCGGTACCGCCGTACAGGTCAGGGTGCGCATACGCGGCGCGTGCGGCCAATCCGCGTCCGGCCCCTGCCTGCCTGATCCCTGCGCCCCCAACTGCACGCCAACCCGACTCAGATATCTCCAGGAAGGCCTGAGCCCTGACCTGCTGTGCAGACTGCTCTGCGCATCTGGGCCGAGCGCGAAGGTCTAGTTCTCCTCGGCGGGCACGAAAGTCTATGACGGCCAGAGTAGACATTGCGCGGTGGCGTGGTTATGGTTTCTCTCGTAGCCCAGAGAGACAGCAGGGCCTGGCAGAGACGAACTGCCGGGCAGCAGTACCCGCGGTTGCAGTGCGCATGACGGTGCGGTGGTGGAGTTCCGAAGCCAGGGTTGTTGCAGGACGGCGACGGGACTGACGACCGGACCGGGGGGCCCGCAGTGATCAGGGGCCGCCGAGAGCAGTACCGCAGTTAACGCAGTGGCAGTACCCGAAGTAAGTGCAGTTCGCAGTACCCAGCAGTGAAGTAAGTGAGCAGCACCTCGGTGAAGGCGTCGGCTGCGGGCGCGCGCACCGGGAAGTTCGGCAGTGGGGTTCTAAGCCAGAGCAGACGCAGGATGGGCGACGGGGCTGGCTGCCGGAGTGGCGCTAGGTCAGGCCACCAGCAGTACGCAGTATGAGCAGTGCAAGCAGTAAGCAGTTGATCACCGAGGGAAGAACGGAGGAGCCGAGCGCCATCAGGATCGCCCGGGCGGAAGTCTGAGCCCGGGTACCGCAGGACATCGATAGTGAGGTGGTCTCCGGTCAAGCAACCGCGATCCCCGCATTCCCGGCAGCGTGTCGGCCGGGTCGGCGGAAACACAGGGTCGGCGCAGTATCAGGGCCGACAGATGGTGTAGTAGTTCCTTCGGGGCCCGGGGGGGGGGGGGGGGGGGGGGGGAGGGGGGGGGTGGGGTGGGGGGGGGGGGGGGGGGGGGGGAAAGCCCGGGCCGTGTGGCGGGGGTTTTCCGCGGGGGGGGAGCGCAGGGCAAGGGTTCTGGGGGAGGAAGGGGTCCGAT
>NZ_JBVHWW010000069.1:0-17612 GCF_055563995.1 Streptomyces sp. NPDC029164
CCGGTCCACACGGTGAAACGTTCGTGCAGCTGATCAGCCCCTGCCGTGCCCGTCGGGCACCAGGGGCTTTGGTCTGCCCTGCCGCTTGGATGCGCCGTCCCCAGTCGAATCGGACCGCAGTGCCGGCTCGGCCAGGGTGACGCGATAGTCCGGCGGTGTTCTGCATGGACGAGATGTTGGACGTGCTCCTCGACGGGGTCACCGAGCCGCGCCTGAAGTTGATCAGCGGGGACGCGGCGAGGGCCTTGATGGTCCTCCTCGGGGTGCTCGACGATGACGCGCAGCCCGAGGAGATCCGTCATGCCGCCGGGGAGATGCGCTTCCGCCTCGGCTCCCGGCTGGCCTGAACCGGAGTCGCTACGGCACGGTCTCGTAGGAGACGGTCGCCCATCCGGGACACCTACGCGCAATCGCTGGAACCGGTGAGATCCACGCCCCCCGCAGCCCTGGCACTGTCTTCGCCGCTCCGAGCCTCATCGGCCACTACGTCCTCGACCACAGCCACCTGCCGCCCCAGCGGTTCATTGAGGCAGTCCTCGCCTTCGACCCGTACGGAGCCTGGTAGGCAAGGTTTCCAGGGATCAGGTTCCCGTGGATACCGGAGGATGCGGCCCTTCGCCACGTCGACGACGAGCTCCTCGGAGATCCTCAAGGGCCGCCGCTTCCGCTGGTCCCGGAACCTCGGCTGCTGGTACCTCCCGCACTCCCGCGACCGCGCCGCCGACCGTTTCACCCTCAACGTGGTGGCCGAGGCCGGGCCGCCCGCGCATCCACGGCCGCGTTCGCCGAGGCCCACCGCATCGGCTCCGCCATCCCCTTCGGTCAGCCCGTCCTCGTCGGCCACCACTCCGAGCGCCGGCACCGCCGATCCCTCGCCCGGATCGAGGCGAACGACCGTATCGGCATGGCCCAGGGCAACCGCGCCGAGCACTACGCAGGCGTGCTGAAGCCGGCGGCCACCGTGCGCACGGCGCCGAGCCGCCGGGACCGCCAAGCGGTTGACGGGGGTGATCGGCGCCGCCCAGGAGGAGGCCTTGGACGTGTGGGGCGAGGTCTGCGGCAAGACGTCGGGCACCCTGCACGGGGCGTGGCCGGGGGGTCTCGTAGACACCCTCGGTGGCCGCCGGGCAGATGGGTGTCCGGTCGCCACCATTCGAGGTCTCCCGCCGTTCCAAAGAGTGATGATATGTAACCTTCGGTGAGTGTCCCGACGTGAGCGGGGATGCCCCTTCCCGTAGAAGTGGCCGCTCCGTGCATGTCACGGAGGGCCCTCCCCTCCAGGAAAGGAAGCACATGAGGAAGCTGGCTTGGGCCGCGCGGGGCATGTCGGTCGTATCGGGAGCGGTACTGCTCGGGGCGCTCATGGTCCCGTCCGCGGTCGCCGATGACGGCCCGGGGAACGCCCCGGCTCCCAACAGCGCCATGACGGCGCAGGGCAAGAAGTGCGGTGCCCGCGACGTCAGCTCCGCCGCTCCGGACTTCAGCAACTTCCCCTCCGGCGTGATCTTCCGTGTCGCGACCGACGCGCAAGGACACTCGTTCGTCAACGACAGCCGGAACCCGGGCGTGTGGATCAACCTGGGCCTCCTCGCCAACGCGCCGACGTGCGTCATCGACAGCGCGGCCTCGGTCACCGAAAGTAACCCTGGCACCCTCTACATCACTTTGCTGGCCCAGGACGGGGTGCTGCACGAGGCCCGGTGCACCACCAACAACACGCCTTTCGCGCCGGGGAACATCGTGACGGCGTGCGGCACCGGGTTCTCGGTCCTCCCGAACACCCCTGTCGTCTGAGGTACGACAGGACCTGGCCAGGGGGTGTCCTGCCGACAGGCGGCAGGACACCCCCTGCCGAGCTCGTGCATGGTTGGCGGTGGCACGCCAGATCTTGATCCCTGATCATGCTCGTGTGGTGGGGAACGGGTCTCGTGCAGCGATCATCAGCGATCGGAGGATCACAGGGCTCTCAGCACATGTGATCGCCGAGGTCCGTCCGTTATGGCACGAACCACACCAGGCGAGCCTGGAGTCCAGGCCACGGCAGCGGGCCGTCGGCGCGGGTGCAAAGTACCGGCTGGTCTTTGCTGCAGACCGTCGTCCTTGCTCATGCTGCCGTGGCTCCGCGTCGGCCCTGACTCGGCGTAGCGGAGCGACGGGCAGGTGAGCCGGCAGCGGCCGGTGATCTCCAGCGACAAGCTGACGAGGACCACGTCGTGGCCCTGGTCGACGAGATCGAGCACGATGGGCATCTCCAAAGCGGTTCGCCATTCGCCATCGGCTACTGGTCGTGCGGTGGGTTCGGTTCCTCCCCCGCGTACATCCCTGTGAGTTCGGCGGCGATCCGGGCCAGCCACTGCCGTACCTCCGGCGGCTCCAGTACTTCGACCCGCCCTCCCAGTCCGGCCAGATGTCCTGCCAGGGCCTTGGCGGCCGGGCCGTCGACCCACACCTCGATCCAGCCGTCGGGCAGCGGGCCGCCGACGCGCACGCGGCCGCCGAGGAACCGTTGCAGCAGGGCCAGCGTGTCGGGGTGGACGCGGGCCCGGGCGGTCACCGCGTACATGCCGTCCTGGAAGGCTCCGGACAGTGTCCGCCAGGCCGTGGCGAGGTCGAAGTCGGGCGGCCGGGCCACCGGTTCGCCGGTCGGCTCGACGGAGGTGACCCGGCTGAGCCGGAAGGTGCGCAGGCCCTTGTCCGTACCGGCGACCAGGTAGTCGACGCCCGCCTTGGCCACGAGTCCGAGGGGGTCGACGGTGCGTTCGCCGGCTGGTTTGCCGACGCTCGCGTATCCGAGGCGGACGCGGATCCCGTCCACGACGGCGCCCTGGAGCGCGGAGCGGTGGGCGGCGTCGGCGGTGACGGCGTTGCGGGACCAGTCCGTGGCGTCGACGACCCCCGCGCGGGTCGCGGCTTGGGCCTGCGCCCGCAGGGTCGGCGGCAGGGCCCGAACCAGCTTGCGCAGCGTGGTGCGCAGTTCGGGGGTGGCCGACAGGGGGCCGGTGACGAGGAAGAGCGCCCGGATCTCGTCGGCGGTCAGCCCGGTGAGGTTGGTGCGGGCCCCGCCGACGAGGGACCAGCCGCCGCCGCGGCCGCGCTGCGAGTAGACGGGGATGCCGGCCGCGGCCAGGGCCTCCAGATCTCGGCGGGCGGTGCGCTCGGACACCTCCAGTTCGGCGGCCACTTCGGGGACGGTGACGCGGCCGCGTTCCTGGAGGAAGAGCAGGGTCGCCACCAGCCGGTCGGCTCTCATGTGCCGTTCTTCCTCCTTCGTGGGTGCCCGCGTCGTCGCCTTCGGCGCGTCGTCGCCTTTCATTCTCTTTGGAAAACTGGCCAGAAGGTGGCCAGTTTTGCTTACAGGATGAACCCATGAACAAGACCGAGCAGCCCATCGAGACCCCCTCCGACTCCCCCCGTACGGTCGACGCCTCCTTCGCGTTCGATCCGCGGACCGACCTCGCCGCGGCCGTCGAGCTGGCGGGCCGTACGCTGGCCGCCGTCCGGCCCGAGCAGTACGACGCCCCGACCCCCTGCGAGGAGTTCGATGTACGGCGGCTGTCGAGCCACCTCGTCGCCGTCGTGCGCCGGATCTCGGTGATCGGGCGCGGCGAGGACCCGTTCAGCGTCCCGTCCTTCGCCGACGAGATCGCCGACGGCGCATGGGCGGCGGCCTGGGTGCCGGGTGCCCGTGAGGTCGCGGAGGTGTGGGCGGATCCGGGTATCCTCGGCCGGCAGCTGCGCCTGCCGATGGGCGTCCTGCCGGGCGCGGCCGCCGCGGCCGTCTACACCCATGAACTCACGGTGCACACCTGGGACCTGGCCAGGGCGACCGGGCAGGACCCGGACTGGGACCCGGCGCTCATCGAGCGTGTGATCGGCGTCGTACGTCGCGCGCTCCCGGCCGAAACCCGCGGCGGGCGGATCCCCTTCGCGGAGGTGGTGGCCGTGGGCCCCGAGGCCCCGGCCATCGAGCGGCTGGTGGCCTGGGCCGGACGCCGGCCCTGAGGCCCCGGTGCGGGGGGCCCGGGACGGCCGACGAGGGTCAGCGACCACCCTCACGGGCCGCTGAGATCAGCTGGCTCGTCCTGTTCATCGGTGAGGTCGACGTCCGCCTCGTACAACGGGTTGGCCGCCGATCGTGTCCCGAGCCGGGTTGAGCCGGAGCGGGATGGCGCGCATTCTCGCAGGCTGCGGTGCCGTGGCAGAGCGGCCCCTTGCGATCGCCGTGGGCGAGGTCCCGCCCACGGCGACTGACGGAGACGGGGCGGACCTGCCCCCACCTGTCCGCGGGTTCACGTCCCGCGTGAAGGTCTGCCACCACTGCTACGTCACCCATGCCCACGGCAACAAGTGGATCTACGCCCGTATCGAGGGCACGAGCACCGAAGGCTGGCTGGCCGGCGACAAATCCAGTGCGGGCCGGTGTCCGCGGTTCGGTGAGCAGAGCGAGGTGGGGAAGCCGGTCCTGGGTCCGGCGCCCGCGCCGGGTCTGCGCCAACGGCCGGTCTTCCGCCGTGGTGGCGGTGAACAGCAGCGCACGGTAGCCGTCGGGCTTCGGATATGTGCTGTTGGACAGTCCGTCGCTTGGGCATCGGGTCGTTCGGACCACGCCGTGCGGAATCCACTCGTCTCTGATCGAGGATCCTGGCACTCTGCGTCTCATGTATGCAGACCCCATCGACCAGGCGCGGCGTCTCGTCCGCAGCCGCTTTCCCGATGCGCTCTCCGTGGTCCTCGCCGGCTCCACGACTGCCGGACGAGTCACTGCCAGCAGTGATCTGGACATCGCGGTGCTGGTCGAGGACGGCGGCGTGACCTGCCGGGAGACGATCCGGTTCGAGGAACGTGTCGTTGAACTCTTCATCCACACCCGGACCGGTCTCCTGGAGCTCTTCGCCGCAGACGTCGCCGCACGGCGGGCGGTCCTTCAGAACATGTACGCCTCCGGCCTCGTGCTGGTCGATTCCAATGGCGAGGCCGGGCGCGCCCGTGCCTTGGCCGAAGCAGACCTTCGTACAGGTCCGCCCGCACTGGCACCGGAGACCGTCGAAACAAGGCGCTACGGTCTGACGGACGCCTTGGACGACCTCGCTGACGCGCGTGACCCCATCGAGCGCCTGGCCGTGGCCGGGTACGTGGTCAACACCGCCGCCGATCTGCTCTGCGACCACCATCAGGCGTGGATCGGAGGCGGGAAGTGGTTGCCCCGCCGCCTGTTGGAAGCCGACCCACAACGCGGAGCCGCCCTGCTCGAAGGACACCACCGCTTGTGCGGGTCAGGCGACCCCGCGGCACTGATCAGCGCAGCGTGGAGAGTGCTCGACCTCGTCGGCGGCCCTCTCCGCGAGGGATACCGCAGGACCTGGGAGGGCACCATCGACTCGGTGGCCGCGGCGCGCTGACACACAGTGCCAGCACCGCAACCGACAACGGACAGCCGGCAGCCCCGTCCATAAAACTCGCTCGCCGGCAGCCAAGAGGCCGGAGGTCAGTCGCCAGGCTGTTGGCGGGGCGTCAGTGCAGTGCGCCCTCGCTCGCGTGGACGGCACGCAGGGCGCGCTCGACGGTCTCCTGGTTTTCGCCGACCGGCGCCACGTAGTCGAGGACGTCGCGCGCGGCCTTCTCCCCGAGCACGCGGGTGATCACCCAAGTGGCGAGGTACTGGGACGCCAGGCAGCCGCCTGCCGTGGCGATGTTCCCCTCGGCGTGGAACGGGGCGTCCAGCACGGTGACATCGCAGGCTTCGACGAAGGGCCGGCTGGTCCTGTCCGTACAGGCCGGCATGCCGGCCAGCAGCCCGAGCCGGGCCAGTACCAGTGCGCCGGAGCACTGGGAGCCGATCAGCTGGCGGGCGGGGTCGAGTGACAGTCTGGAGATCAGCCGGTCGTCGGCGACCACGTCGCGTGTTCTCACCCCGCTGCCGATCAGCACGACGTCGGCTTCGGTCACGAACTCCATGGGGCGCTGCCCGGTCACTTCGACGCCGTTCATCGATGTGACCTGGGGTGTTGGCGTCGTGATGAAGGCTTCCAAGCCGTCCTTGCGGCACCGGTTGATCAGAGCGGAAGCGATGAAGCTGTCGAGTTCGTTGAACCCGTCGAAGGTGACCACTGCTACCTGCATGACAACTCCTTTGAGTACGGCAACGATCAGGCCAGCACTCTCACCGACATGTCATTCCGGAGCGAGATCCAATCAGCAGCCAGTGGCATGCCTCCCGCCGCGCTGCGTCCCAAGCTCCGCCCCTGAGCAACGGGTGCGCTTGACGTCCCTGCCCACCGGCCGGCCGGATCCCGTCTGCGGCTCTGCGCCGTCCGCGCACGCGCCACGCCCGGGCGGTCCCAATCACCAGTGCGGTCGGGTACCGGGCGCCGGGCGCCGCAGCACGGCGCTGCCGGAGAGCGTGTCGCAGTTGCCGTCTGCGACCGGACGGGCGCGGCGCGGCGCGCCAGCGTGAGGCCGCCGGTGTCGCGCAAGCCCGGCTCGTGATCGCGTTGAATTCTGCACCGCAGGCGGTGAACAACCGGGAGAGCGGCCGCCAGGCGATCCCGGACATCCCTCCGTATGAATGAGCCCCGACCAGCCGGGGGGGGTGGGCTGGCCGGGGCCGGCCCGGCCAGCGGGGGGGGTGCCGGCCGGGGGCATGCGGGGCGGAGCCGCAAGGGCCGTCGTTTCACGGCGGATCCCCCGACTCCAGCCGAACGATCCTCGCAGGCGAACACGCGCCAGGCCTGCCGGACACGCATCCTGGCGGATATCACGCGCCCGGACTGCTTCCCTGGCCGGTATAGAGCGGGCGGTGTTCCATCCCCGCCCGCCGCGCCTCCGCGATGAGGCGGCGGTCAGAGCAGGCGTGTGCCTGCCTTACTGGCCGGTGTATCCCCGTCGGCAGGGCTCCGGTGCTGGGGTGCGGCGCGAGACGGGTGCCGGTGGCCAGGACGAACGTAGGATTGTGATCATGATTCGTTCGGCGGAGCGGAGTTGACCAGCCCGTGATGCCCCCGTACTGCGCGATCTGCAACGCGTCACTCTTGGACCACGACTACGAGACTTTCACGCTCGTGTACTTCCGTGCGATAGAGCCACCTCTCGGCAGGCCCTGAAGCCCATGTGGGTGCCCGGCCGCGGCCGCGGTGACGAGGAGCTCCGGGCGGCCTCGCCCGGCCCGTTTCAGGAGGGCCTGGAGGTTCTCCAGCAGTACGCCGAACGGGAAGTGGAATGCCGGGGCGGGCCTTCGTCGAGTGGCTGCCCGACAGCGCCGGACACCGCACCGGTAGCTGGGTGGGCCACCAGAAGTCCGTCGCGGCCGGCTCGGCCAGACGCGGCTCGCCGAGCTCGGCGTCGACTGGGCGGGGCCGTGACCGCCGGCACACCGTGAGCCCCGCAGCTGTCCGTAGGACGCAGGGGCTCGGGCCAGGGCCGGGTGCGCGGCGGCGGTCAGGCGAGAAAGGATCAGATGGGGCGGACCTGCTGCGCCTGGGGACCCTTGGGGCCCTGGCCGGTGGTGAACTCCACCCGCTGGTTCTCTTCGAGTGACCGGAACCCGGACGCATCGATCTCGGAGAAATGCACGAACACGTCCGGAGTACCGTCATCCGGCGCGATGAACCCGAACCCCTTCTCCGCGTTGAACCACTTCACAGTCCCCTGAGCCATGACATGCCTTCCCGATCCACCCCAGCCCGCGAACACCGCGGCCGGCAGCAACCCGATACTCCCCCACCCTGCGCAGGCGAAACACCACCCGGGAGTGAACGAGACGAGACCGAGGACGACAACTCCCCGCCCGTCGGCGGCCCCGCCCCACAACCAGGTGGCGAAGGCCGCCGCGGCTCTGCGACCGCCTCCTCCGTCATCTCCATCCACGGGCCCAGCCGCTGCCTCAAGAACCGCCTCGCCGCGATCGAGCGAGACACAGACGCAGCCTGACAACGAGGCGGCTCCTCCCGGCAGCTGGCCCGTGACGGGCTAACGGCCGTCGGGGGGCAGGCTGCCGAACAGCGGTGGCGTCCAAGAGGCCCCCCTTCACCGCTCTCCGACACGTGAGAGAAGAGACGCTACGGGACGGAAGCAAGCACCCGAACGGGAGCTACCGCGGTGCACACATCTCCGTACTCGGCGGTGCACACAGAGAAGTACGCGGACACGGCGAGGATTCCGCTCGCATGCTGAGAGGGCTGGTGCGGGCTGGCGCTTTTCTGCTGACTGGCGTGCCCTCCCCCGAACGCCCGCCCGGTTGGCCCCTGATGGACGGCTGTCCGGTACAGGCCGGCCGACTCGGCCGGGCCCAGGGCGCCGGGGTGTCCCGGGAAGACGGCGTGGGCTTCTTTGTGAGGGGTCAGCCGATGCGGACGGTGACCTCGGGGAGGGGTATGTCGGAAAGGTTCAGCTGGAGCCCGGCCAGGGTCAGGTAGGTCTGCGAGTCACTCAAGGTGGTGGACGGCGCCTGGGTCTTCCCGCGCGTGCTCACCAGCAGGTACCAGCCGCCGCGCTTGTAGCTGCAGGAGGCGTCGGCGCGGTCGCCGTTCGGGTTCAGCGTCCAGCCCTGGCGCTCCAGGTCGGCGCAGATCGCGTTCATCTCCGACTGTGCGGCGGTCTTCTCGCGGACGGCCGTCCAGCCCGTCCTGTTCGAGTTGGCGCCGGCCGCGCCGATCGGGCGGCCCTGCGCCGGGTCGAGGCCCGCCGCGTTGACCGCGGTCCGGATCACCTCGTCCACGGCGTCGCGGGTGAGGGGCGGTGACGTGGACTCCGGTGTGGGCGCCGCCGTGGAGGGGGACGGCGTGGGCGCGGGCGCGCCCAGGTGGATGCGCCCGTCGTCTTCTATCTGGATGTGGTCCGGCAGGAGCACGGCGGCCAGACTCACGATCAAGGTCGCGGCCAGCCCGATCCACACCCTCTTCAACAGCGCGTTCAACGCGGAACTCCCCCCGAGTGATCATTCAGAGGGAGTCTCACACATACTGCTCGGCGGCCGGTCACCCCGCCGAACCCTGTCGCACATCACCCGGCTCAAACCGGACTTCTCGCGGCCGGAGTCCATGAAGGCGTTCACGGCCGGGGCCGTGGCTCCGTGCAACTGCCAGGTAGGCACCGCCTCGTGCAAAGGGGTGGGGCTGAAGCCGTGACCAACGTCCAGAACCCCCCGCAGGCCCTCGGCCCCGCCCGGCCTCGGGGATCTCCGGAGGCCGACACCCACCGCTCCGCACGTCGATCGGCCCGGAGCCGGGCGAGGAGCTGGGCCGGAGCCCGGGGTGCAGGCGCGTACGGGGAGGTGCGCCGGCCTCGGTGGCGCTATTCGCTGCGCGGCGGCAGCCGTTGTGTGATCCGGTCGAACAGGTCTGTCAGCGGTTCGCCGACGTCTTGGCCGAAATCGGTCAGCCCGTAGGTGACCTGGGGCGGTGTCGTCGGCTCGACCTCCCGCCAGACCAGGCCGTCCTGGACCAGCGCGCGCAGGGTCTGGGCGAGCATCTTCTCGCTGATGCCCTGGATGCTGTCACGCAGCTCGTAGAACCGGAGGCTGTTGCTGCGCAAGGAGATCAGCACCCAGACGCCCCACCTGCTGGTCACGTGGTCGACAACGTCGCGCGCGGGGCAGTCGGTGTGAAACACGTCATACCGCTTGCCCGCCTCGGGCTGTCCGTCCTGCACGCTTCCCGTCATGTCATGAACTTACCTGAAGGTATGTCCTTACCAGAAGTTAGCCCTGCTCCTAGCGTGAGGCCACCGAGGACATCTGACGAGGAGTTACTCATGATCGTGGTGACCGGGGCTACCGGGAACATCGGCCGGCCGTTGACGCAGGAGCTGGTTGAGGCGGGCCGGCAGGTGACGGCCGTGTCACGGCATACGGCGGCGGTGCCGGACGGGGCCCGCCATGTGGTGGCCGACCTGGCCGAACCGGCCGGCCTCAGGCCCGCGTTGGCCGGGGCGAAAGCGCTGTTCCTGCTGCTGTCCGGCGACCTGCACGCCACCGGAGCCGGCCCTGCCGACATCATCGGCGAAGCCGCGGCCTGCGGGGTGCGCAGGGTCGTCCTGCTTTCCACGCTGGGCGTGGCGACCAGGCCCTTCGGCTCGACACGGATCGCGATGCGCGCGCTGGAGGACACACTGCGGGAGTCCGGCCTGGAGTGGACCGTCCTGCGGCCGGGCGGCTTCGCCTCCAACGCGCTGTGGTGGGCCGAGTCCGTCCGCGCGCAGCGGGTCGTCGCCGCGCCCTTCGGCGACGTCGGGGTGCCGATCATCGACCCGGCGGACATCGCCGCGGTCGCGGCCGCCTGCCTGCTGGATGACCGGCACACCCACGGCGTGTACGAGCTGACCGGCCCGAAGGTGATCACTCCGCGCCAACAGGCGGAGGCCATCGCCGCCGCGCTGGGCTCTCCGGTGAGGTTCCACGAGCTCACCCGCGGCGAGGCCAAAGCCGCCATGACCCGGAGCATGCCGGCGGAACTCGCCGACGACACCCTGGACATCCTTGGTTCACCGAGCCCGGCCGAACTGCGGGTCAGCCCGGACGTCCAGCGGGTCCTCGGCCGCGCGCCGCGCCCCTTCGCCGAGTGGGCGACCCGCAACGTCGCCGCGTTCCGCTGAGGGATCAGGGAGCCCGCCACCCCCGGAGCATCCGGCAGCGCCGCGCCACTGATTCCGTCAGAGCCACGTGGCTCACGGCGGGGGTGGACGCGCGTGAGCGCGGCCGGACCGGGGAGGAAGCCGGGGCCGCGCTCACGTGTCACACGGGAAACCGGCAAGGCTCCCCGGTGCGCTGCTGGGGTGGATCAGGCGTTGACGCAGGTGTTGCCGAAGGCCGGGTTGAGCAGCGCGATGATGTTGACGGTGTTGCCGCAGACGTTGACGGGAACGTGGACCGGGACCTGAACGAGGTTCCCAGAGGCGACACCCGGCGAGCCGATGGCCGCACCATGGGCACCGGCGTCGGCGGAAGCCATTCCCGCCGCGCCAAGGAGGATGGCGCCGGTAGCGGTGATGACGGCCGTGGTCTTCTTCACTGAGGTCTCCTTCAGGATGTGCGTCTGAACGGTGAGCGAAAGGGGGCGTCGGCCGTGGGCCGGGCCGGTAGGCCGGGCCCCTGCCGGGCGCTTGTCCTCTCCAACACCTGTACCGGCTGCTTGGACACGGTGGTCGACCCGTTCGGGTGCCGCGCGTACGCCGGGCTGCGCGGGCCGGCGTACGAGAGCGTTCCGCCCCTCATCGGAAGACCGGACGGTGCAGCGGGATCGGGAAGCACCCGGGCCACGGCCCCCGGCGCGCGTTCTTCCGGCCTGACGTGCCGTGACACCACGTCGCGCAGCCTGGGCTCGGGCCCGGTCTGATATCCGGGCCCCGGGCCTGGCCTGCGATGATGAGGGAGTGCCAGAGCCAGGGACCACTGCCGTCGTCATTGTCCTGCCCGATGCCGCTCCGCTCCTCGATGCGGCGCGGCGTATCGACCCGGCTCTGGTGCGGCATGGGGTGCCGGCGCACGTCTCGCTCCTCTACCCGTTCGTGCCGGCATCGGCGCTGACGGGTCAGGACGAGAAGGACGTGCGCTCCCTGGCGGCGAACTTTCCGGCAGCCGATCTGCTCTTGGAGGAGCTCGTGACGGCATCCGGGTTCGTCGCCGTCAGCGTTCCGGAACTCCAGCCGATCGTCGACGCGTACCGCGCCCGGTGGCCCGGAGTGCGCCCGTACAAGGGCCGCTTCGGGGTGCGGCCCGCCGCCCATGTCACGGTCGCCATGGGTGCAGACGATCCGACGCCCTCCGCCCAGGTCCGCGCTGCGGTCGGCAGCCTGCTGCCTCTGCGCACCCGTGCGGCCGCGGTCCAGCTGGTGGTGCTGACGGAGGAAGGCTGGCGGCCTCGGTTCACCGCGCCGCTCGGCGGCGCGGACGGACGGTGAACACCGCCCGCCGACGCCGTGGCCGGGGCAGCCCTTGCGAGCGGCGGTTGGCGGACGGGCCGGCCCACGCCCGCTGCGCAGGCGTGGGCCGGCCTTTGCTCCTCGCGGGAGCGTGGGCAGATGTGCGGCCAGTGCCGCACCCGTTGCACCCGTTGGGTTCAGGGCGTCAGCACTCGCGCAGGCCCGGTGCGGGGTCGACCGACGTGTGGACGTCCACGGCCGCTACGTTGCCCCACTGGCCGTTGTCCAACTGGGTCCAGTACCAGACGTTGTTGCCGCCGGCGTGCTGGTCGCCGCGGCCCCAGCACTGGAACCAGCTGGGGCTCGTGTTCAGCGGTCCCCGCACCGCGGAGTTGTACCGGCGGTGCTCGTAGCCCTTGGCGCCGACCCGGTTGCCGCACCACAGTTTGCCGTCGGCGCGGACGCCACATTCGGCGGCCGCGCTCTTCCCGGTGGTGGGCGTCGCCGCGGCGGGCCCGCTCACGCCGGCCATGCTGCCGACCAGCGCGACGGCGGTGAGCCCCAGGACGATCTTCCTGCCTGCGTCCATGCTTCCTCCTCGGAATGGCTCCCTCGGGAGCCGGATGATGGGTGATGGGTGATCAGTTGCTCAGGGGCAGGTGCGTACGCCGTCCAGCCAGGCGGCGCCCTTGATGTAGATGTTGGTGATCCACGCCCCGTACTCGGGCAGGTAGGACCAGGCGTCGTTGGTGTAGCCGTCCGCCGTCACCACTTCGGCGTGCTTCTGGCACTCGACGCGCACCGTGGTCGGGCCGGGGAAGCGGTGTACCCGCGGGCTGGTGGTGGACGGCTCCTTGTGGGTCCACACGTCGGTGCCCCACGTGCTGAACGTGCCGGGTGCCGCGGCCGGCGCGATGCGGACCGCTCCCGCGTAGTCCCCGCCCAGGCGTACGTCGCTGACGGTGATCCGGGTACCCGATTCCCGGGCCTCGACCATCTTCCCCGCGCCCAGATAGATCGCGATGTGGTGGACGGAGCCCCCCGAGCCCCACGCCAGCAGGTCCCCCGGGAGCAGCGGCCCGGTCCCCTGGGCGGCCGTGAAACGCTGGTTCGCCTGCGGCGCATGGAACTGGTGGTATGCGTTGCCGGGCAGCGGGTCGCCGCCGGCCGCGCGGGCGTAGGCGTACCGGACCAGTCCCGAGCAGTCGAAGCCGAGCCGCTCCGGGTCGTGCGCGCTGTCCGGATCGCTCGGGTCGACCTGCCCGTATGTCGGGCCCGGCTGTTGGCCGTGGCCGCCGCCCCAGGTGTACCAGACGCCGATCTGTTCGCACGCGGCTCCCACGGCCCTCTCGGCGACCGCGGAGGCCCCGGGGGCGAGTACGCCACATGCCGCGGCTGCCGTCGGTGCCGCGAGCGCCGTGGTGCTGCGGGCGCCTCCCCATGTGGTCAGGAGGGTGAGCACCGCCACCGCCGCGACCGCCGTTCTCCGCATCGCCATGTCCTGCTCCCCCGTCCCCGTTCCCGCCGCGCGGTGTCCCGCGGGGCGTCGTGCCCGTTGTGGTGTTCGCGGTGTGCTCGTCGTACGGAGCACGGACCGGCCCTCCGCCGGTCTGTCGGTCTGTCGGTCTGTCGGTCGGGCACTCCGAGACTGTGCCCCGCCACCCCTGCGTGTCGAGGAAGCGCGGGTCGCCCACCGCAACGGGCAACGGGCAACTCCCGGGAAACCCCCTCCCAGCTGGTCATTTGAAGGCCCGTCAACAAACCACTCGGTGAGGGCCCGTGACCCCCCTGTATCGCGTGGCGGGTTCCGGTCCTGGCCCGGGGTGACCGCGGTGACGGGGGCCGTGTGGGGATGGCTGACGTCACCCGCCGATCCCGGCTTCGGCTCGACCTGGAGAATGCCGCGGTATGAACTCTCAGTCACCGCCAGGTCCTCTGGGCAGAGCGCTCCTCGCCGTGCGGGGGTACCCGCGCCGTGCGCCGCTGACCCTCGCCTATGTCTGTCTGTTGCTGGCCGGCCATGCCTGGGTCGCTCACGGGCTGTCCGCCGATCGGGCGGCCGGCGTGCTGGGGTACCTCAGCACCAACCTGGACAACCTGCAGGACCATCCGTTGTCCGCGCTGCTGGGCAGCGCGCTGTTCTTCGACGGCACGCTCACGGATGTCACCTCGACCGACTTCGTGGGTACCTTGATCACCCTGGGCCTCGGTGTCTGCTGCTTCCTGGCCTGGGCGGAGCACCGGTGGGGAAAGCGGCGCGCCGTGGCCGTGTTCCTCGGCGGGCACGTCGCGGCGACCCTGCTCACCGCTGTCGTCATCAACGTCGCGCTGCGGCACGGCTGGTATCCGGCGGCCGTGCGGCAGGCCTTGGACTACGGGGTCAGTTACGGCGCGCAGACCGTGCTGGCGGTCGGCACACTCGCCCTCCCCGGCTGGGGTCGCCTGCCCTGGGTCGTCTTCGTGCTCGCGTGGCCGCTCGGCGGTGCCGACTGGACCGGGCCGCTGCCGGACTTCACCACGATCGGCCATCTCGTGGCGGCGGCCCTTGGCTTCGCGCTGTTGGGTGTTCCGGCTTTCAGGCGGCAACGGGTCCGCGCCGGCGGGCCGTCCTGTCCCGCGGGCGGCTTCGGGGCGCGGCGGGGCTGCGTTCCGGAATCGACGTCATCGGCGGCCGGAGCAAAGACTCCTCCCTCATCGCTCTGAGCTCCGGCGACGGCGCGAGCAGGGCGCGGCGAGTGCGGCAGCAGCGTCTCACCGTCTTTACGTGGCGGGGTCGACGGGCCGTTTGTAGTACCGCCACGGGAACCATCCGGCGCCGACCGGAATCCATCCTTCGGATTCCAGTCGGCGGTGGCGCGCGGCGGTGGGGAGCGTGACCCGGCAGTGCTCCCAGGGGTGGCCGGACGCCTCCACCTCGTGGAAGAAGGGGCCATAGCCGACCGTGTGCCAGCCGGCACGGCCGGCCTCCTCCAGAGCGGCCATCTCGTCGAACGCGGTCAACCCGCTGAGGGTGCGGCGCTTCGGGGCATTCGCCCCGTCGGCGGGCGGTGCCGACGGACCGGCCCCCGCGGTCTTGCCCGAGAAGCGCTGCTGGGCGGCCTGGCGGCTCACTCCCAGGACGCGGCCCACCGTGTCCCAGCTGTGGCCGGCGGACCTGGCGCCCTGGACGGCCTCGCGCAGCAGCCGACTCGCCTCCTCGGCGCCGACGCGCGAGGCGTCCACCAGGCGCAGGTACCCGTGGGCGTCGTGTTCGAGTGAGTCGGCGAGTCCGTCGGGGGCGCCGAGGACGGCTGCGGCGATCCCTTCCCGGATCCGGTCCGTCTCCGCCGGGTTGAGCAGTGGTTCGTCGCTCATCGGCGCGGTCCGGCAAGGGGTTCGAGGGCGTCGAGGACTGCCTCGTCGCGGCGTGCCTGCTCGGCGCAGTCGCGGGCCGCCCGGGCGGTCAGGGCGGCCGTGCAGACGATGAGAAGGAGGCTGCCGACGACCAGGGCGAGGGTGGCGAAGGTGCCGAGCCGGCCGCCGAACATCGCCGTCATGGCCGGCAGCGTCACGGCGAGTGGCAGTACGGCGGCCATGGGTGTGGGTAGGGGTGCGGGTGTGGTGGCGGGTGTGGTCGCGGGAAGGAGGTTCCGGTGCCGGGCCGCCTTCGACTTCAAGATCAACATGCGTCAAGAAAACCTTGACACAGCCGAGTTGTCAAGCATTTCTTGACGCCTACGTCCCGTACCCGGGTGACCGGCAGCGACGAGGGCGCCCGCGCGAGAAATCGCTGGGCGGACCACGGCGGCCGCTGCTGCTTTCCCGGTGGGCGGGGCTCTGCGGGCCCAGCGACACCATCAGCGGCAGGTTCCACAGCAGGCGGTGCGGGTTGGGGCTGCCGCCGGGCCCCGCCATGGCCACGGCCTCGGCGACGTCCTCCCCGGCCACGGCCCAGCACAGGCTCCGGAACGCCTGCGCCGCCCCTTGGAGCTTCGAGCTCCTCGAGTTCCAGGCGGGCGTGACCTGTTCGGCGATCGAGCTGAGGCGCTCCTTGGAAATCTTGTGGTGCAGTGCGCCGGTCTTCCACTCGGCGGGCAGCGCGTAGGCACGTGGACTTGTCCGGGACCTCGCGGGCGCTGCTCGGTGGTGGGGCCGGCCTGCCGGCGGCTGGAGACGTGGTCAGGGCGCTCCCCTCACGGCCCGCCGACGCGGACCGCGCTCCTCTTCGGTCCCCGGGGAGCGGCCGTCCACCGGTTCCGGCGCATGGGGAAGGGCGCGGACGACGGGCACCGCAAGGGCTGCCGCTACCGCCCCGTACGCCCCACCGGGCATGCTCGGTGACGATCCGTGAGGCGTGTCGCGCGCCGGGAAAACCGCGGGCCGCACCGGCGGGGCGCCCGCTACGATCGGCCCCTCACCTGATCATGGCGGTCCGACGGAGGCACCGATGACCCTGGCCCCGGTGCGGACGCCCGCCCATCCCGAACGGCTGGAGCGAGGACACCCGTTCCGCCAGTGGAAGACCTGGCGCATACCGGGGACCGAGCTCATCCTCACCGGGTACTCGCGCGCCAACGACAAGACCTTCTTCCACATCCCGGAGTTGCGCTGCGCGCTCGACGCCGGCCTGGCGGAAGGGCGCCGGCCGGAGACCGTCTTCCTCACCCACACCCACCACGACCACTCCAAGGACCTCGACTACCTCGCCGCCCGGCCCGACGGTGTCGACATCCACCTGCCCGCCGCGTCGGCGCCGTACGTGGAGACCTTCCTGCGGGCCTCCGCCGAACTGAACCACGGACCCGCCTACGACCCCTCGCTCGCCGCGGGCTGCCGGCTGCACGGGGTGCGCGGTGGCGACGAGTTCACGTTCGGACGCCGCGGCCACCGTGTGCGGGTGGTGGAGTGCGTCCACAAGGTGCCGTGCGTGGGGTACGCGTTCTCGGAACCCCGCAAGGTGCTGCTGCCCGAGTACGAGGAACTGCGGCGCGGCCTCG
The DNA here is from genome assembly GCF_055563995.1 of Streptomyces sp. NPDC029164. NCBI lineage: Bacteria > Bacillati > Actinomycetota > Actinomycetes > Kitasatosporales > Streptomycetaceae > Streptomyces > Streptomyces sp. NPDC029164. The sequence continues at coordinate 16,830 of NZ_JBVHWW010000069.1, forward strand.
CGGAGCAGGGCCGGGGTGCGGAGTTCGGCCGTGTCCTCGCGCAGCGCCGCAAGGAGGGCGCCGAGGTCGAACGGGAGCTGCTCAGGCCGTTGTTCGCGTTCCTCGGGGACACCCACGTCAGCGTCTTCGAGGACAACCCGTGGCTGTTCGAGTACCCGGTGATCATCACCGAGTGCACGTTCCTCGACGACGCCGAGCTGGCCCGGGCCGAGCGGGTCGGGCACACCGTGTGGAGCCGGCTGAAGCCCGTCGTCGAGGCCCACCCGGACACCCTCTTCGTGCTCACCCACTTCAGCCTGCGTCATTCGGACCAGGACGTGCTCGACTTCTTCCGCGAGGAGCGGCCCGGGAACGTGCTGCTGTGGGCGCATCCGGAGAGCCGGCTGCCCGAACAGCACCAGTGACGGCTGCCGCACGGATCAGGTCAGCCGCTCCAGGCCCTCCGCACTCTGCCGTCCTCGACCCCGACCTCGAAGTTCAGCCTGCCTTCGAGGTACTCCATGGTCAGCATCGTGCCGGGCGGGACCATGCGCACAGCCGTCCAGCCGCGCGCTCGGGCCCGGCGCTCGGCCTCGTCGGCGTCGAGCCCTGCGTAGTGCGCCGGATCGTCGGCGGTGGGTGAGGAAGCGGAAGCAGCCATGGCTCTCACCTGCCCTGCCCATGCGGTGCACAAGCGCTGTGAGCCGGTGCGGCGGCCGGAAAGGCCGAAGCCCCTGGGGCCCGACGGGCCTGACAGGGGCTGATCAGCTGCATGGCGGGCTTCACCGTGACCGTGTGGACCGA
>NZ_JBVHWW010000070.1:0-17121 GCF_055563995.1 Streptomyces sp. NPDC029164
GAAGGAGCGGGACAGCAGTGGCGTGTGGGGTGGAAAGCGGGCGGCCAAAAACGTGGGCCCCCCCCAAAACCCCCCCCCCTCAAACGCCGGCGGGGCTGAAAGATCCAGCCCCGTCGGCGTTTGAGGCGCGGGAGTTCGGGGGCCGGCCCCCGCAACGGCGCCGCACTCGGGCGGGTGGCCCCGGCAGACGGCGTGACCGGCCCGGCCGGCGCTACGGCGTGATGGCGTACGCCTCCGCCGACCAGAGGGAGCAGCCGTAGCGGGTGGCGCGGCGCTCGCATGTGACGCGGAGGAAGCGGGTGTCGGGCGCGTCCAGGCGCAGGGACTCGCGGCCGCCCACGGAGGCCGCGACCGTGGCCGCCGGGCGCCAGGTGATCCCGTCCGCTGAGGTCTCCACCCGGTAGGCGGACGGGTACGCGTCCTGCCAGTGCAGCTCCAGCCGGCCGATCCGGGCCGGGGCGGGCAGCTCCGCCGCCCACCACGCTCCGTCCACCGGCGGTGAGGACCAGCGGGTGGTCGGGGAGCCGTCCACGGCCGCCGAGGCCGGGAAGCCGCGGGTCTCGTCCGCCGAGGAGGTGGCCCGCGCGGTGCGCAGCAGGTCCGGGCCGCCGGTACGGGGCACGGCCCGTACCGTCAGGGTCCGGGTCTCGCCGTCGAAGGTCACCGGGACCTCGTACGTGCCGGGCGCGGTGCCCGGCGCCACCACGACCTCCAGCGGGATCGACACCTGCCCGCCGCGCGGCACCACCGCGACCGCCGGGAGGCGCACCTCGATGCCCGCCGGCGGCCGCGCCGACAGCGGCCCGCGGACCTCGGCGGGGCCCGGCGCGGACAGCTGCGCCGAGACCCGCCGCGGGGCGCCGCCGATCTCCGCGTCGGCCGCGGCCCCGTCCGCCAGCTCGAAGCGGGCCCGCGGGCCGTCCCCGAACCACGGCACCACCTGGTGCACCGCGGGCGCGGTGCCCGTTCCGGCCCAGGACAGCCGGACCGCGTCCGCGCTCAGCCCGGCCGTGTCCACCTGGGTCCAGCCCGAGGGCGCGGCGTCGGCGACCTTGCGCCAGCCCTCGCCCGGTACGTGCACCTCCACCGCCGCGCCCCGCGCCCCGGCCGGGAACGGCTCCGTCATCACCGTCACCGCCGACAGCGGCCGCGCGGCGTCCAGCCGGACCGTCCAGGACTCCGGCTCCTTCGTCACCGTGCCCGTGGTGCGCGCGGCTCCGGTCCACGCGTCCGCCTCCGCCGCCGCCTTCTTCAGGAACGGCTCCAGGACGGCCTCGTCCACCCGGGCCGTCCCCGGTTCCGCCAGCGCCTCGCGGACCTCGGCCAGCGCCCGGGAGGCCTGCCAGGCGGCGGCCCCGTCCCCGCGGGCCTGCGCCTGGAGGACGTCCACGGCCAGTTCGCCGGCCGCTCCGTAGCGCGCCAGCCGCTCCAACCAGGGCCCCGCCTCGTCCGACAGGGCCGACAGCCGGCCGGGGGCCTCGCGCAGGACCGTGAACGCCTTGCGCAGCTCGGTCCCGGCCGCCGGATCGCCCGCGGCACGGGCCTTCCAGAACTGCTCGACCAGCGGCTTCAGATACGCCGACTCCTCCTGCTTCAGCCCCGACGACGCGGTGTTCCCGGCGAGGGCCGCCACCGCCGCGCGCTCCCGCGGGTCGGAGCCCGCGAGGTCGCGCACCGCCGCCTGCCAGGACTCGCCGGCCCGGTAGCCGCGCGGGTTCCAGGCGAAGTCCGCCGCCGTGAAGAGCGGGATCCGCGACAGGATGGGCTGCTGCATCGCGTTGGCCAGCAGCGCCGCCGAGCCGCCCGCCACCGCGGGATCGCGGCCCGCGTACGGGCCGAGGAAGATGCGGCCCGGATCCCAGTCGTTGACCGGGTAGTTGTCCATGGTGATCAGCGGCTGCTGTCCCATGGCGGAGCGCGCCCCGGCCAGTTCCCTGCCCGTGATCGTGCGCGGCACCACGCCGACGCCCGTCCAGGCCACCTCCACCCGCTTGTCCAGCGCGCCCGCCAGGGCCGTCCGGTACGAGGTGGCGCCCTCCTGGTAGTACTCCGTCGGCAGCAGTGACAGGGCGGGCGCCCCCGGATACCGGGCGGCCAGGTGCGCGGCCAGCTCGTTGGCGACCTCGGCGTGCGCCTTCGCGGCCGCCGCCGGCCCCTTCCCGTACCGCTCCCGGTCCGCGCGGCAGCCCCATTCCGAGTAGCTGACGTCCTGGAACTGCACCTGGAAGGCGCGGAAGCCGAGGTCCCACATCGAGTCCAGCTTGCGCGCGAGCGCCGCCCGGTCGGCGGCCGAGGACAGGCACATCGACTGGCCGGGGGTGACCGCCCAGGCCAGGACCACCCGGTTGGCGCGGGCCCGTTCGGCCAGCGCGCGGAACTCCTCCTGCTGCTCCTGCGGATAGTCCGTACGCCAGCCCGTCGTCCGGTACGGGTCGTCCCCGGGCGCGACCAGCAGCCGGTTCTGCTTGGTGCGGCCCATGAAGTCCACCTGGGCGAGGCGCTGTTCGCCGGTCCACGGCTGCCCGTAGAAGCCCTCGGTGATCCCGCGCACCGGCGCGATCGGCCAGTCCCGCACCAGCACCCCGGGCACCTTCCCGCGGCCGTCGGCGAGCAGCTGGCGCAGTGTCTGCGCCGCGTGGAACAGCCCCGCGTCCCCGACGCCGGCCAGCGCGACCGTGTCCCGGCCGCCGGGCCGCCCGACCGCCAGCCGGTAGCCTCCGTCCGGCAGGTCCGCCGCGGCGGCCGCGCCCAGGGCCCGCAGCGCCTGCTCCGCGGCCGCGTCGTCGAGCCGGATGACGGTGCCCCGCTCGGGCACCGGCGCCCCCGGGGCCGGCTCGTGCAGGGTCTTCACGCCCGCCTTGCGCAGGGCATCGCGCACCACCTGGAGCGCGTACGGATCGGCGTCGGCCGGAGCGACCAGTACGGCCTCCGTGCCCAGCGGCACCTCGCGCGCCGGATCGGCGGCCATCGACTGCGGCCGCGGCCACACGGCGGGCCCGTCCGCGGCGGTCCGGGGGGTGTCGGCGCCGGGGTCGAGCACGGGGCCGACGGTGCCGTTGGCGCCGGCCGCCGCACCGGCCGCGGTGGCGGCGCCGCCCGGTGCGGGCGTCGGCGCATCCGGGGCGGAGGGCGCCGTGAGGGTGCCGGGCGGCGCGGCGGCCACGGCGCCGCCGAGCAGCGACCCGATCACCGCGATGGCGGCGGCCGTCGACCGTTTCCTGCCCCTGAGCTGCACAGAGCCTCCCCGTCCCGAGACGTCCCCCACTCGTACGAATGAGCCCGAGCCCACCACCCGTGCGGCTGGGGTGTCAATGCGGGTGGGCGATCTGACCCGGATATGCCAGGAATGCGGTCCCTCCGAGTGGGTATGGCTGGCGTGTTCCCCCGCGGCGTCCCGCCCTTCTGCACCACGCTTCTGACTCACCCTCACGCCCGCCCGCACGAAGGAGCGCTCCTTGATGGACGACCTGGCCCGGCTCGCTGCCCTGCACGGCATCGCCACCGCCTACCAGCCCGCCGCGAACGTCACCGTCCAGGTGCCGGAGGCCACCGTCAAGGCCGTCCTCGGCCTGCTCGGGGTGGTCACGGACGACCCCGAGAGCATCCGGGCGTCCGCCGAGGAGGAGTCACGGGAAGCGGCCCGGCGGCTCCTGCCGCCGACGGTGGTGCTCTGGCAGGGGGAGCCCGTGCCGCCGCGGCCCGCCGCCCTCCCGCCGGGCACCCGGGTCCGCGTGGTGGCCGAGGAGACGGGTAAGGAGCTCGCGTGGGGTCCCGGACTGCCCCTGGGCGTCCACCGGCTCACCGCCCGGGCGTCCGACGGGCGGACCGCCGAGGCCACCCTGGTCGTGGCCCCGGAGCGGGCCCCGGCCGCACCCGAGCGGGCCCACGGGCTGCTCGTCCAGCTCTACTCACTGCTCTCCGAGCACTCCTGGGGGATGGGCGACCTCGGCGACCTCGCGGCGCTCGCCCGCTGGGCCGGCCGCACCCACGGCGCCGGGTTCATCCAGGTCAATCCGCTGCACGCGGCCGTACCCGGCACCCCGACCGACCCTTCCCCGTACCGGCCCTCCTCGCGCCGCTTCCCGGACCCCGTCCACCTGCGGATCGAGGACGTCCCGGAGTACGCCGACTGCCCCGACCGCGACGCCCTCGCCGAACTCGCCGCGCAGGGCGCGCAGCTGCGCCGCGAGGTGCTGGAGAAGGGCGCGCACATCGACAGGGACGCCGTCTGGGACCTCAAGCGACAGGCCTTGGAGCTGCTCTACGCCGTCCCGCGCACGCCCGGACGCGAGGCCGCCTACAGGGCGTTCCGCACCGAGCAGGGCACAGCGCTGGACGTGCACGCCGCCTGGTGCGCCGGGCACGCGGGGGAGGATCCGAAGGAGCGCGTCGACTTCCACCGCTGGCTGGTCTGGCTGACGGACGGCCAGCTCGCCGCCGCGCAGCGGGCCGCCCGGGAGGCGGGCATGGCGGTCGGCATCGTGCACGACCTCGCCGTCGGGGTGCATCCGCAGGGCTCCGACGTGTTCGGTGCGCCCTGCTACGCCAAGGACATCTCGGTCGGAGCCCCGCCGGACGCCTTCAACGCGCGCGGCCAGGACTGGGGGCTGCCGCCGTGGCGCCCCGACGTGCTGGCCGCCACCGCCTACGCCCCCTTCCGGTCCCTGCTGCGCGGGGTGTTCAGCTACGCCGGCGCGCTGCGGATCGACCACGTGATGGGCCTGTTCCGGCTGTGGTGGATCCCGGAGGGCACCCCGCCCGCCGAGGGCACGTACGTGGGCTACGACGGCGAGGCCATGCTGGCGATCCTGGTCCTGGAGGCGCACCGGGCCGGCGCCCTGGTCATCGGCGAGGACCTCGGGACGGTGGAGCCGCGGGTCCGCCGGGAACTGGCCCGGCGCGGGGTGCTCGGCACCTCGGTGCTCTGGTTCGAGCGGGACTGGGCGGGCACCGGGCGCCCGCTCCCGCCGCAGGCCTGGCGGGCCGACTGCCTGGCCACCGCCACCACCCACGACCTGCCGCCCACGGCCGCCAAACTGGCCGGTGCGCATGTGGAACTGCGCGACCGGCTCGGCCTGCTGACCCGCCCGGCCGCGCAGGAACGGGCCGAGGACGCCGCCGACACCGCGGAGTGGCTGGAACTGCTGGACGGCCTCGGCCTGGAGACCAAGGACGAGGAGGCCGCCGTACGGGCCCTGTACGAGTTCCTGCTGCGCACCCCGGCACGGCTGGTCGGCGTCTGGCTGCCGGACGCGGTGGGGGACCGGCGGCCGCAGAACCTGCCCGGCACCTGGGACCAGTACCCCAATTGGCGGCTTCCGGTCGCCGATGCCGCGGGGCGGCCGCTGACGCTGGAGGAACTCGTCGCCTCGCCCCGGGCGAACGCCCTGTTCGGGGCGCTGGCCGAGGGCGTGCGACCTCGTACGGCACCCCCGGGCGCGCGCCCCGTTTAGGTGTTCGCTACGTTTGCACCGTGGACAAGAAGAACGCTCTGCGCGCCGGCGCCGTCACGGCCGGAACGACGCTGATGATGCTGCTGATGACGTCTCCCGCCCTCGCGGTGAGCCGCGACGACGGCGACGACCCGGGCCCGGGCCTGAGCATTGGCGAGACGCTCGGTCTGTACGTGGCCCTGCCGATCGTGCTGTTCCTGGTCATCGCGGGTCTCGTGATGGTCCTCGACAAGTCGGACAGGCCGCAGAAGCAGGCCTGAGCAGGTCCGGCCCCATGGGGTCGGGACCACTGGACTTTCCGGGCGCCGGGGGTCCGCACCGCCGATTCACCTCGGCCGTGTGGCGACTCCCGGCGCCTTGTCGTGTCCGCGGACACGACGGATGCGGCCGATACGGCGCATGCCTCAGATGCCGGCCAGTAGCTTGCGGAGCAGGCCGGTCAGTACGTCGACCTCCTCGTCGCTCAGCCCGGTCAGCGCGTCGCGCTGCACCTCCAGGCCGGCGGCGACCGCCTCGTCGATGAGCGTGAGGCCGCGGTCGGTGATCGTCACCTGAAGCCCCCGCCGGTCGTGCGGATCGGGCTTGCGGCGGAGCAGCCCCGCCTTCTCCAGCTTGTCCAGCCGCCCGGTCATGCCGCCCGTGGTGAGCATGAGCGTCGCCGAGAGCTGGCGGGGCGAGAGCGTGTACGGAGCGCCCGAACGGCGCAGGGTGGCGACGACGTCGAACTCCCCGCGCGAGATGCCGAAACGCGCGTACCGCTCCTCCATCGCGTCGCCCATGGCCTTGGCGATCCGGTAGATGCGTCCGAAGACGGCCATGGGGGCCGTGTCCAGGTCGGGGCGCACGGCGAACCACTGGGCCGTGATCGCGTCGACGGCGTCCTTGTCCTCACTCATGAGTGCAGTATTTCGCTTCCCCGAGATCGTTCGCAAGAAAGTTGCTTGACGGTAAGTAGCTTAGCGGTAAGCTACTTACCAGCAACCGAATTGGGGGAGAGGCCGTCATGGCAGTGCTCAGGAGCAAGGCAGCCACCACCGGGGAGGCGAAGGTCGCGGGGGAGCGGTCGCTTCTCCTCGGCATCGGCGTCAGCGCGGTCGGGATCGGCATGTACGTCCCGTTCTCGCTGGTCTTCTTCCACCACGTCACCGGCCTCTCCCTCACCCTCGTCGGCCTGGTCATGACGGTCACCGGACTGACCGGGCTGGCGTTCATGCCGCTGGCCGGCTCGGCCGTCGACCGGTTCGGCGCCAGGAAGGTCAACCTGGTGCTCTACGGGATGCGGGCGCTCGGCTTCGCCCTCTACCCCTTCGTGGGCTCCCTGCCCGCCTTCGCGGCCGTCGCCCTCGTCACGGCGCTCGCCGACCGCTCCTTCAGCGTCGTACAGCAGTCCCTGATCGGCGAGGTGGCGCGGGGCGCCGCCCGCGACCGCCTCCAGGCCTCCACCCGGGCCCTGCAGAACGCCGGGATGGGCGCGGGCGCCCTGCTCGTCTCCGGGGTGCTGGCACTGTGGGGGACCGGCGGGTTCACGTACACCGCCTGGGGCAACTCCCTCGCCTTCGTCCTCGCCGGACTGCTCGTCAGCCGGGTCCGCCCGGTCCGCGACGCCGAGCCGGCCCGCTCCGTCAGGCGGGCTCCCGCCGGATACCGGACGGTCCTGCGCGACCGCCCCTTCCTCGGCCTGACCGCCGCCAACTTCCTCACCGCGCTGGGCTACTGCGCCCTCTCCGTCCTCTTCCCGCTCTACCTCTCCACCTGGCTGGCGGCCCCCGACTCCCTCACCGGAGCCGCCTTCACCGTCAACACCGTCCTGTGCGCCGGGACCGGCGTACTGATCGCGGGCCGGGTCCGCCGCTCCGGCGCCCGCCGCACCCGCTCGGCCGCCCTCGGCGCCCTGCTCTTCGCCGCCGCCTTCGCCGGACAGATCGTCCTCGGCACGCTGCGCCCCGGCCAGGGCGCGACCCTGGTCGCCCTGCTGGTCATCGTCGTCGTCTACACCCTCGGCGAGCTGGTGCACAGCCCCTCCGGCGGCGCCCTGTCGGTCTCCGCCGCCCCCGAGGCCGTCCGCGGCCGCTACCTGGCCACCTACCAGCTGTCCTACTCGCTGGCCAGTGCGCTCGCCCCCTCCGTCTTCACCGCCCTGCTCGCCGTCGACGGCCGCCTGCCCTGGGCCGTCCTCACCGTCGCCGCACTCGGCGCCGCCCTCGCACTGGTCCGGCTGGAGCCGCACCTGCCGGCCGGGGCCGTGCACGCCGAGCCGCCGGCCGCCGCCGCCACTTCCGCCGCCGGGAGCGGGGCCGCCCCGGAGCGCCGGCCGGCCACCGTCGCCGCCTGAACCACCCCGCCCGGTCCCGCCTTCCTCACCCGACAGGGGAGCCACCCGCCATGAAGCGCCTCGCCACCGTCGCCCTGACCGCCCTCGCCCCCATCTCCTGGGGCTCCACCTACGCCGTGGCCACCGAACTGCTGCCGCCCGACCGGCCGCTGTTCACCGGGGTCATGCGGGCCCTGCCCGCCGGCCTGCTGCTGACCGCCCTGGCCCGGACCCTGCCCAAGGGCGCGTGGTGGTGGAAGTCCGCCGTCCTCGGCGTCCTCAACATCGGCGCCTTCTTCCCGCTCCTCTTCCTCTCCGCCTACCGGCTCCCCGGCGGTGTCGCGGCCGTACTGGGCGCCGTCGGACCGCTGTTCGTCGTAGGACTCGCCGCCCTCGTCCTCGGGGAGCGGGCGCGCCTGCGCACCGTACTGGCCGCCGTCGTCGGGGCGTTCGGCGTGAGCATGGTCGTCCTGACCGCCGAGGCGAAGCTCGACCTCGCCGGCGTCATCGCCGGTGTCGTCTCCTCCGCCTCCATGGGCGCCGGCACCGTCATGACCAAGCGCTGGGGCCGCCCCGAGGGCGTCGGCCCGCTGGCGCTGACCGGCTGGCAGCTCACCGCCGGCGGGCTGTTCATCATCCCGGTGGCCGCCCTCGTCGAGGGAGCCCCGCCCGCGCTCGACGGCAGGGCCTTCCTCGGCTACGGCTACATGATGCTGATCAACACCGGGATCGCGTACTGGCTCTGGTTCCGCGGCATCGGACAGCTCACCGCCACCTCGGTCACCCTGCTCGGCCCGCTCTCCCCGCTCACCGCCGCCGTCATCGGCTGGGCCGCCCTCGGCCAGGCATTGTCGCCCGTGCAGCTCGTGGGCATGGCGATCGCCTTCGGAGCCACCGTCGCCGGTCAGCTGGCGGCCGCCGCCCGCACCCCCAAACCTTTCAGTTCTACTGAACAGATCGATCGAAACATTTCGATGGACCTGACCGATGAGCGGGTGCGACGGTAGTCCGACAACAGAGAGCCCGACCGACTCCGAGGGGGAGACACACAGTGGCCGTCATGGACCGCGACCGCGTCCGCACCGTTTCGCACGCCGAGCCCGGCAGCACGGGGAAGAAGGGTGCCGCCGGACTCGGCGTCCTCCTCGCCCTCACCGCGACGGTCGTCTGGTCCGGCAGCTTCGTGGCGACCCGGGGCATGGCCGACACCGTCCCGCCCGTCCAGGCCGTCTTCTGGCGCTGGATCATCGCCCTCATCGCCGTCGCCCCCTTCGCCGCCCGCCAGGCCTGGCAGCAGCGGGCCCTGATCCGGCGGCACTTCGGCTACATCGCCCTCGCCTCGCTGTTCGGCGTCGCCCTCTACAACACGCTCGTGCACCAGGCCGGACTGACCACCTCCGCCTCCAACATGGGCATGATCATGGCCGCCTCGCCCGTCATCATGGCGCTCTACGCCCGCCTCGGCGGCGAACGGCTCGGCGCCAGGCGGACCTTCGGGATGCTGCTCGCCGCCTTCGGCGTGCTGCTGCTCGTCGGGGACGGCTCCCTCGGCTTCGACTTCGGCGCCGGCGACCTGTGGATGTTCGGCGCGGCCCTCTCCTTCGCCACGTACAGCGCCCTGCTGCGGCGCAAGCCCGCCGAACTGGGCGGACTGGCCTTCCTGATCACCACCTTCGTGCTCGGCGCGCTGATGCTGGCACCCGTCTACGCCGTCTCCGTCTCCGTCCAGGGCGGCTTCGAGATCACCCCCGGGACGGTCGGACCGCTGCTGTACGTCGGGGTCTTCTCCTCGGCCGTCGCCTTCTTCGCCTGGAACAAGGCGATCACGATCATCGGGGCGGCCCGCGCCGGAGTCGTCTACTACCTCCAGCCGGTGTGCGTGGCGGGACTCGGCTTCCTGCTCCTGGGCGAGCAGACCGGACCGGCGCAACTGCTCTGCATGGCGCTGATCCTGGGCGGTGTCGGGCTTGGTGCACGGCGGTAGGTTCGGGCCCATGATCGAGTGGGACATCAAGAAGCTGCGGATCCTGCGGGCCCTCGCCGAACAGGGGACCGTGACCGCGACGGCCGAGGCGCTGCACATGACGCCCTCGGCCGTTTCGCAGCAGCTGACGAACCTCGCCCGGCAGCTGGGGGTGACCCTGCTGGAGGCCGAGGGCCGGCGGGTCCGCCTCACCGACGCGGCCCACCTCGTACTGCGGCACGCGGAGGCGGTGTTCGCGCAGCTGGAGGCGGCCGACGCGGAGCTGGCCGGATATCTGGCCGGGGACGCGGGCGAGGTACGGGTCGGGGCCTTCTCCACGGCCGTGCCGGCGCTCGTGGTCCCCGCGGTGGCGGCGCTCCGCACGACCCGTCCGGGCGTGGAGGTACGGGTCCGGGAGGCCGAGGCGGCGGAGTCGTACGAGCTCCTGTCCGCCGGGGGCGTGGACCTGGCCCTGTCGCTGGCCGCCCACGCGCCGACCGGGCGGGACGCCCGGTTCACCCGGGTGACGCTCCTGGAGGACCCGCTGGACGTGGCGCTCCCGCCCGGGCATCCGCTGACGGGCGCGGCCGGACTGCGGCTGGCGGACCTGTCCGGCGACCGGTGGATCTACGGAGGCAGCGGCCCCTGGTCGGAGATCACCCGCACCGCGTGCGAGGCGGCGGGCTTCGTCCCGGAACAGGCGCACTCGGCGTCCGGGTGGACGGCGATCCTGGCCATGGTCGAGGCGGGGATGGGGGTCGCGCTGGTGCCGCGCATGGTGTCGAGCCGGGCATCCGGCGTGACGGTGCGGGTCCTCGCGCACGATCGCCCGACGCGGCACGTGATCGCCGCGGTCCGGCGCGGCGCCGAAGCCGCGCCCGCCCTGTCCCACGTCCTGGCCGCCCTGCGCGCCGTCGCCGGGGCCGGGCGGTAGGGTCTGCGCGGCGCCGCTGCCGGGGCTCCGCCCCGGACCCCGCGCCTCAAACGCCGGCGAGGCTGGATATGCCCTGGCGTCCGCGAAGTCCAGCCCCTCCGGCGTTTGAGGAGCGGACTCGGGGCGGAGCCCCGGTTTTCCAGCCTCGCCGGCGTTTGAGGCGCGGGGGTCCGGGGGCTGGTCCCCGGGAACGGCGCCGCACCCGCGGGAGACGTTGCTTCCGCGGGTGCGGGCGGAGCCCGGAGGCCCTTAGACCTGAGCGGCAGCGGCGGCGGCGTCGGCTTCCTGGGCCTTCAGCGCGCGCTCAACGCCCGCGCGGGACTCCGAGACGAGGCGGCGCAGCGCAGCGTTCGGCTCGGCCGAGGTCAGCCACGCGTCCGTCGCGTCCAGCGTGTCCGCGGAGACCTGGAGCGTCGGGTACAGACCCACCGCGATCTGCTGGGCGATCTCGTGGCTGCGGGAGTCCCAGACCTCCTTGACCGCCGCGAAGTACTTCGCGGTGTACGGGGCCAGCAGCTCGCGCTGGTCGGTCTGGACGAAGCCGCCGATCACGGCGTCCTGCACCGCGTTGGGCAGGTCCGCGGACTCCACCACCGAGGCCCACGCCTGAGCCTTGGCCTCCGCCGTCGGGCGCGCCGCCCGCGCGGTCGCCGCGTGGCGCTCACCGGCCGCGGTGGGGTCCCGCTCCAGCTCCGCCGCGATGGCCCCCTCCTCGGCGACGCCCGTCGCGGCGAGCCGCTCCAGGAACGTCCAGCGCAGCTCGGTGTCGACGGCCAGGCCCTCGATCTCCGCCGCGCCGTCGAGCAGCGCCGAGAGGTAGGTCAGCTGTCCCTCGGTGCGGGCCGTGGCCGCGAAGGCACGGGCCCAGGCGAGCTGGTGATCGCTGCCGGGGGCCGCCGCACGCAGGTGCTCCAGCGTGGCCTCGGTCCAGGCCGCCAGGCCCTGCTCCCGCCACGCCGGGTCGCCGTACAGGTCCACGGCCAGCTTCACCTGGCGGTGCAGCGACTGGACGACGCCGATGTCGGACTCCTTGCCGATGCCCGAGAGGACCAGCGCGAGGTAGTCGCGGGTGGCGAGCTCGCCGTCGCGCGTCATGTCCCAGGCGGAGGCCCAGCACAGGGCGCGCGGCAGGGACTCCGCGAAGTCGCCGATGTGTGCCGTGACCATGGCGAGGGACTCCTCGTCGAGGCGGACCTTCGCGTACGACAGGTCGTCGTCGTTCAGCAGGACGACCGCCGGGCGGGCCCGGCCGGCGAGTTCCGGCACCGTGGTGAGCGCGCCGTCGATGTCCAGCTCGATCCGGTCGGTGCGCACGAGGGCGCCGTCCTGGAGCTCGTACAGGCCGACCGCGATGCGGTGCGGGCGCAGGGTGGACTCGCCCTTGGCGCCGGCGGGCAGCGCGGGCGCCTCCTGGCGGATGCCGAAGGCGGTGATCCGGCCGTCCGCGTCGGTGGTGATCTCCGGGCGCAGGATGTTGATGCCGGCCGTCTCCAGCCACGCCTTCGACCAGGCGGTCAGGTCGCGGCCGGAGGTCTCCTCCAGGGCGCCCAGCAGGTCGGACAGGCGCGTGTTCCCGAAAGCGTGCGCCTTGAAGTACGCCTGCACGCCCTTGAAGAAGGCGTCCTGGCCGACGTAGGCCACGAGCTGCTTGAGCACCGAGGCGCCCTTGGCGTACGTGATGCCGTCGAAGTTGACGAGGACGTCGTCCAGGTCACGGATGTCGGCCATGATCGGGTGCGTGGACGGCAGCTGGTCCTGCCGGTACGCCCACGTCTTCATGGAGTTGGCGAAGGTGGTCCACGCGTGCGGCCACTTCGAGCCCTCGGCGTACGCCTGGCAGGCGATCGACGTGTACGTGGCGAACGACTCGTTCAGCCACAGGTCGTTCCACCACTCCATGGTGACCAGGTCACCGAACCACATGTGCGCGAGCTCGTGGAGGATCGTCTCCGCGCGCACCTCGTAGGCCGCGTCCGTCACCTTGGAGCGGAAGACGTACTGGTCACGGATGGTGACCGCGCCCGCGTTCTCCATCGCGCCCGCGTTGAACTCCGGCACGAAGAGCTGGTCGTACTTGGCGAAGGGGTAGTCGTAGGCGAACTTCTCCTGGAACCAGTCGAAGCCCTGCCGGGTGACATCGAAGATCGCGTCCGCGTCGAGGAACTCGGCGAGCGAGGGCCGGCAGTAGATGCCGAGCGGTACGGACTGGCCGTCCTTGCCCTCGTACGAGCTGTGCACCGCGTGGTACGGGCCGACGATGAGCGCCGTGATGTACGAGGAGATGCGCGGGGTCGGCTCGAAGCGCCAGACGCGGTCCTTGACGTCGGCGGCCTCCGGAGTCGGGGAGTTCGAGATGACCGTCCAGCCCTCGGGGGCCGTCACGGTGAACTGGAACGTGGCCTTCAGGTCGGGCTGCTCGAAGCTGGCGAAGACCCGCCGCGCGTCCGGCACCTCGAACTGGGTGTAGAGGTAGGCCTGCTGGTCGACCGGGTCCACGAAGCGGTGGAGGCCCTCACCGGTGTTGGTGTAGGCGCAGTCCGCGACGACCCGGAGCTCGTTGGCCCCGGCCGCCAGGTGGGCCAGGGCGATGCGGGAGTCCCGGAAGACCGCCGCGACGTCCAGCGACCTGCCGTTGAGGACGACCTCGTGCACGGCCGGTGCGACCAGGTCGATGAAGGTCTCGGCCCCGGCCTCCGCCGACTGGAAGCGCACGGTGGTCACGGACGGGTAGGTGCCACCCTCCTGCGCTCCGCTGAGATCGAGTTCGATCTCGTAGGAGTCGACGGTGAGCAGCTTTGCCCGCTGCTGAGCCTCTTCACGGGTGAGATTCGTGCCTGGCACGCGGTCATCTCCTTTGATGGTGACGTTGCCCGGCCATCCTGCCATCCGGACACCGCCACCGCCTCGGAGTAATCCACCGGCGAACACGAGGTCGGAAACCTGCCGGATTGCGGCGGTCGGCTGCCCCATGCTGATGGGTATGAACAGCGCATACCGGGCGATGCCCGTGGAAGAGGCGGCGCTCAAGGAGCTCCGCGACCGCGACGACGCGGGGCGGGACTGCGTCCCGTTCACCGACGACGAGGGCGGGGCGCCGCTGCGGTGCTGCCTGCGCCCCGGCACGGCCGGTGAGCGGATCGCGCTCGTCTCGTACGCACCGCTGCGGCGCTGGGCCGCCGCCACCGGTGTGGATCCGGGTGCCTACGACGAGCAGGGGCCCGTCTTCGTCCACGCCGAGGACTGCGGCGGACCGTCGGACGGGCAGGGCTACCCGTTCGCCCGGCCCGGGGTGCGGCGCACCCTCCGGCGGTACGACGCCCGCGGGCACATTCTCGGCGGGCAGGTCCTTGAACTGGGCACGGATCCCGACGGAATGATCGAGGGGGCCCTCGACGAGGCCTTCGCGGACCCCGCGGTGGTCCTCGCGCACGTGCGCGCCGCCGAGTTCGGCTGCTTCCTGTTCGAGGTCCGCAGGCCGTGACGTGCGGGAGGGGCGGGTGCCGTCGTCCGGCATCCGCCCCTCAGCCGTACGCGCGCCGGGATCAGCCCTGGCGGAGCTCCTCCGCGACGAGCTCCGCGATCTGGATCGCGTTCAGGGCCGCGCCCTTGCGGAGGTTGTCGTTCGAGAGGAACAGCGCGAGGCCGTTCTCCACGGTCTCGTCGACGCGGACGCGGCCCACGTACGAGGCGTCCTTGCCGGCGGCCTGGAGGGGGGTCGGGATCTCCGACAGCTCGACGCCCGGGGCGTCCTTCAGCAGCTCGTAGGCGCGCTCGACGCTGATGGGGCGGTCGAAGCGGGCGTTGACCTGGAGGGAGTGGCCGGAGAAGACCGGCACGCGCACGCAGGTGCCCGAGACCTTGAGCTCCGGGATCTCCAGGATCTTGCGGGACTCGTTGCGGAGCTTCTGCTCCTCGTCGGTCTCGAAGGAACCGTCGTCGACGATCGAGCCCGCGAGCGGGACGACGTTGTAGGCGATGGGGCGCTTGTAGACGGCCGGCTCCGGGAAGTCCACCGCGCCGCCGTCGAAGGTCAGCTGGTCGGCGGCCTCGGAGACCGCGCAGGCCTGGGTGCGCAGCTCGGCGACGCCGGCCAGGCCCGAGCCGGACACGGCCTGGTAGGTGGTGGCGATCAGCGCGGACAGGCCGGCCTCGTCGTGCAGCGGGCGCAGCACCGGCATCGCGGCCATGGTGGTGCAGTTCGGGTTCGCGATGATGCCCTTGGGACGGTTCTTGATCGCGTGCGGGTTGACCTCGGAGACGACGAGCGGCACGTCGGGGTCGCGGCGCCACGCGGAGGAGTTGTCGATCACGACGGCGCCCTGGGAGGCGACCTTCTCGGCGAGGGCCCTGGAGGTGGCGCCGCCCGCGGAGAAGAGCACGATGTCCAGGCCCGAGTAGTCGGCCGTGGAGGCGTCCTCGATGGTGATCTCCTTGCCCTCCCACTCGAGGGTGGAGCCCGCGGAACGGGCCGAGGCGAACAGCCGCAGCTCGTCCACCGGGAACTTCCGCTCGGCGAGGATGCCGCGCATGACTCCGCCGACCTGTCCGGTGGCTCCGACGATTCCGACCCTCACGGTGACTCCTTTGGTACGTACGACGCGGGCGCGCGTGGAGCCATCATGCGTTCGACCCCACGAGCCTTGTCCAATCCATTGTCCGAGGAACGGACGGTGTCTTGAACGTGAACCCGTGTGACGAGTCCGTGGCGGGCGTGTTGCAGGGCCCCTGAACATCCGTTTTGCCAGGTCAGAGCCGGTTAGCGTCCGATCTGCCATGAACCGCATTACGGACATGGCCAACCGCAGAACGAACATCCGACTCGGGGAGATCCACCGTGCGCGCCATCCGCCACCGCCGCCGGTCCATACCGGCGCTCGCCGCCCTCGCGGCCGCCGCCGTCGCCGCACCCGTCCTGCTGACCGCCACTCCGGCGGCCGCCCACCCGCGGGAGGGCAGACTCGCCAAGGAGCTGGTGGAGGAGGTCGGCGCCCGCGGCGCCTACCGCCACCTGGCGAGGTTCCAGCAGATCGCCGACGCCAACGGCGGGAACCGCGCCGCCGGCACGCCGGGCCACGCGGCCTCCGCCGCGTACGTGCACGACACGCTGAAGAAGGCCGGGTACCAGGTCACGTACCAGGACTTCGACATCCACGAGGCGCACACGAGGACCGAGCGGACCACCGTCCTCGGCCAGGGCTCCCGCGAGCTGGCCACCGCCGCCTTCACCTTCACCAAGTCCACCCCGGCCGGCGGCCTGGCCGCCCCGCTCGCCCTCGCGCGGGTCGACGAGACCCCCGGCTGCACGGCGGACGACTACCCGGCCGGCGCCTTCACCGGGAAGATCGCCCTGGTCAAGCGGGGTGCCTGCACCTTCGTGGAGAAGCAGCGGGCGGCCGCCGCGGCCGGCGCCGTCGGCGTCATCGTCTACAACCACAGCGGCACCACCCCGGTGCGCGGCGGGTTCTCCGCGCCCGACGAGGGGATCATCCCGAGCGCCGGCATCACGCTGGCCGACGGCGAGGCGCTGACCGCGGCCGCGGCCCAGGGCGAGGTGAGCGTACGCCTCGACCTGGACCAGGAGCACGTGAAGAAGACCACCCGCAACGTGATCGCCGAGACCCGGGGCGGGCGCTCCGACCGTGTGGTGACCGTCGGCGCGCACCTGGACTCGGTCCCCGAGGGCCCCGGCATCAACGACAACGGTTCCGGCTCGGCCGGTCTGCTGGAGGTGGCGCTGAAGCTGGCCGACGAGGGCGCCAACAAGAAGGGCAGGGGGCCCGCCAACAAGGTCCGCTTCGCCTGGTGGTCGGCGGAGGAGCTGGGCCTGCTGGGCTCGGAGCACTACGTCGCGCAGCTGTCGGAGAAGCAGAAGAAGGACATCGCGCTGTACCTGAACTTCGACATGATCGCCTCACCGAACCCGGTGCAGTTCGTCTACGACGGCGACGACTCCGACAAGACGGGCGCGGGCGCGGGCCCGGCGGGCTCGGCGCGGATCGAGGCGCTGATCAACGGCTTCCTCGACAAGAAGGGCGAGCCGCACGAGGGCAGTGACTTCGACGGCCGCTCCGACTACGGCCCCTTCATCGCGAACGGCATCCCGGCCGGCGGCACCTTCACCGGCGCCGAGGGCGTCAAGACCGCCGAGCAGGCCAGGCGCTACGGCGGCACCGCGGGGGCCCCGTACGACCCGAACTACCACGGCGCGGGCGACAACCTGAAGAACCTGGACCTCAAGGCCTTCGACACCAACCTGGACGTGATCGCCCACGCGGTCGGCACCTACGCCGAGTCGCTGCGCACGCTGGGCAAGTAGCCCCGCGGCGCGGCCGGGGGAAACAGGCGGGGGGGGGGGGGGGGGGGGGGAGGGCCACCCCCCCTTTGCCCGTGGCCCCCCAACGTGCGCGGGGGGACCCCTGCCCCCCCCCCTGCTGGTCTCGCGGTGTGGGCCGCGGGGTGT
>NZ_JBVHWW010000071.1:0-15931 GCF_055563995.1 Streptomyces sp. NPDC029164
CTACATGAACGAGCGCTACGGCAGCCCCGTCGGCGCCTGGAACTTCTGGTCCGCCAACCACTGGTACTAAACCCACCAGCACCCGGCACCCAGCACCCGGCAGCCAGCACCCAGCACACCCACACCGAAGACGCTCGGCCGGAACCTCCTCCCGGCCGAGCGTCTTCGTGTGTGCCGGAGCCTTGGTCTGGCCGGGCGTCCTCGTGTGTGCCGGAACCTTGGTCTGGCTGGGCGTGTTCGTGTGTGCTGGAGTCTTGGTCTGGCTGGGCGTGTTCGTGTGTGCTGGAGCCTTGGTCTGGCTGGGCGTGTTCGTGTGTGCCGGGGCTATTTCAGATACGGCTCGAGGAGCGTGTTCCACGATTTCTCGATCTGCTCGTACTCGTGCCGGCAGCCCTCGGCCCGAAGCTGCGGCAGCACACCGTCCGGGTTGCCCACGGCGATGACGGCCGACGCGAAGGCATCGGGGTTCGAGCCGTACAGCCAGCAGATCTCGTTGTAGAAGCGCTGTGCGCTGAGTGAGTGTTCGTCGGAGAACAGGCCGGAGAGGTCCCCGGCTTCCTGTGCGTCGGCCAGCGCACCCCAGGCGTTGATGGTGCTCACCGCGTAGTCGATGTGCTGTGCGCCGCCGGTGGCCAGCAGCAGCGTGGCGAGCTGGTCGACGGCGTCCTCCTCCTTGCCGGTGATCGGCAGGTCGTACATGTCGACCAGGGCGTGACCGAGCTCGTGCAGGAGCACCCCGTTGGAGAACCCGATGACGCCGTCGTCCGCGGCCTTGGCCCGGGCCGCCGCGCTGGCGCCCTCCCGTACGGCCTGTTCCCGGAAGACGGGCCGTGTCTCCTGGACGAGCTCGTAGCAGTACGTGATGTCCCTCGCCCGCGGGTCCCAGGAGGCGTTGGCCCCGCCGCAGCTCTTCGCGATGACGGGTACGTCGTAGGCGAGCGCGATCCGCTCGTTGGCGAACGCGGTGACGTGTTCCAGCACCTCGTTGTCCTGCAGGAACCTCTGGGTCCGCCGGTCCTGGGCCGTCCTGCCGTCCTCGTACCTCGGGATCAGCCGGCCCTGACCCGCCGGAGAGGACGCAGAGAACGGGAAAGACGGGAAGGGTGGGGTGGCCGGGGTGGCCGGGGTGGCCGGGGTGGCTGGGGTGGCTGGGGTGCGCACGGTGTCCGGTGTCCGTGGGTTGGGGGAGCCGTCGCCGGGGGACGAGCAGCCCGCGGCGAGGGCCACCGCCACGCTCGCGACCGCAGCGGCGGCCACCGCCCGCATCCTGGCTGCTCCCACCGCTGTCACCCCTCGGCGCGGTACGTCCTCGGTCACAGCCTGGTGCCGTGCCGCCGCCCCGGCCCGCGCATGTCCGCCAGCCGGGTGAGGGCCCGCCGCTCCGGCCCGCGCATGTCCGCCAGCCGGGTGACGGCCCGCCGCGCAGGCACTGCTGCCGCTGCCGCCGCGGGTCGTGTGCCGCCCGGGGGGCGTGTGCCGGCCGGGGAGTCGTGTGCCGCCGGGGGGTCAGGCCGGCTCCGGACCGCGCCGCAGGTCAGTCGGTCTGTGCTGCTGTCGGGCGGGGTTCGCGTGTCCGCCGCCGCGGGCGGGCGGACCTGCGCCCGGGCGGAGGCCCGCGACCGGTTCCGGTCGAAGGACCACGTACACGCACCCCCCAGTACGGCCGCCCCGGCTCCGTACCGGGGCAGTCACAGTGTCGTCGTCGCGGCCGGGCAGTCGGCGACGGCCTGGCCGCGCTGCTGCTCCTGCGCGTAGGCCAGAGCGGCGGCGTCCCGGCCGGCGAGGTCTGCCACGGCCGTCCGTGTCCGCAGGACCTCGTAGCGGCCCATCCCCTCGCACCCGCTGCGTGTTCCCGGCATCGGGAACTGTCACTCCCAGCGCTGCAGCATGGGGGCCGGCGCGATCGCCATACACAGGCTGACGGCCAGCCAGTACGCGACCAGGACACGCATGTACGGCGACCGTGGGCCGGGCGTCCACGCCGGCCGTCCCTGGAAGGCGGACACCACCGAGAAGAGCGCGTCACCCGATGAAGGTGGCGAACCACTGCCAGGAGCCCTGGGCGAGTGCGGACGTCAGCACGGCGGCGAGTCCTATCCCGATGACGTCGGCCTGGCCGGCGGGGTCACGGCCCGTCCCGGCGGGTGCGGGCCTACGGGTTCCCTGAGGGCTGCTCTCGTCCACGGGTCCCCTCTCCCGGGTTGGAGGCATCACCGCCAGCATCCGCCGCACCGCGCCGCCGCACCGTGCCGCCGCACTACGCCGCCATGCCGGAGCAGCCCCGACCACACCCGGACGGCACCCGGACGGTCTCGCCCAGCCCGGCCTCGCCGCGCAGTCCGGCCCCGGCCTGGGCCTTGCCCTTCACGCCCCGTCCCCGGCCCTGTCCCCGGCCTCGCTTCTCAGTCCCCGGCCCCGGGCCTGGGCCTCGCTTCTCAGTCCCCGGCCCCGGGCCTGGGCCTCGCTTCTCAGTCCCCGGCCCCGGGCCTGGGCCTTGCCCCTCAGCCCGTCCCCGGCCTGGGCCTTGCCCCTCAGCCGGTCCCCGGCCTCGCCCCTCAGCCTGGCCCGGCCTCGCCGCTCAGTCCGGCCCCGGCCTGGGCCTTGCCCTTCACGCCCCGTCCCCGTCCCCGGCCCCGGCCTCGCCGCTCAGCCCGTCCCTGGCCTGGGCCTTGCCCCTCAGCCCGTCCCCGGCACCAGCCTCGCCCTTCACGCTCCGACCCGGACCCCGACCCGGGCCCCGTCCCGGTCTCGGCCGTCAGTCCCGTCCCCGGCCCGTCCCAGCCTCGCCTCTCAGTCCCCGGCCCCGGCCCCGGCCCGTGCCCCGGTCTCGTCGATGGGGATGTCCAGTTGTTCGGCGAGGGCGGTGAGGGTCGTGCCCAGGGGGAGGGCGACCCGGGTGGCGGCGTGTTGGTCGCCGCGGGTCGCGTCCCGGTTGACGATCAGTACGGGCTTGCCGGCCTGGGCTGCCTGGCGGACGAACCGCAGGCCCGACATCACCGTCAGCGAGGAGCCCAGGACCAGCAGCGAGGTCGCCCCGGCGACCAGTTCGCGGCACTGCTCGACCCGCCCCGGCGGAACGCCTTCGCCGAAGAACACCACGTCCGGTTTGAGGACGCCGCCACACCGCGAGCAGGGCACCACACGAAAGGTGGCGGCCTGTTCGTCGGTGAGGTCGGCGTCACCGTCCGGGTTCAGCCGCGCCGTCACCGGCGCGTAGCCCGCGTTGGCGTCCTGGAGGCGCCGGGCGAGTTCACGGCGCGAGCCGAACGCACCGCAGGAAAGACAGACGACCCTCTCCAGGCCCCCGTGCAGTTCCACCACGTCCCGGCTGCCGGCCGCCTGGTGCAGACCGTCGACGTTCTGGGTGATCACTCCCGAGAGCAGACCGTGGTGCCCGAACGCCGCCACGGCCCGGTGCCCGGCATTGGGCCGGGCACGGCCGAAGGTCCGCCAGCCCAGGTGACTGCGCGCCCAGTACCGGCGCCGGGCCCCGGCATCGGCGGTGAACTCCTGGTAGGTCATCGGGGTGTGCCGGCTCAGACTCCCGCCCTCACCCCGGTAGTCGGGGATGCCCGACTCCGTGGACAGGCCCGCCCCGCTGAGCACCAGCACCCCGCCGGCCCGCAGCGCCTCGGCGAGCGGCCCCCAGTCCGTGCTGCCGGGCCGCAGGCCCTCGGTCGGGGTCCAGCTCAGCGTGGGACGCATACGCATGCAGCCAGCGTACGCACACCACCCCCCACCCCCCGCCCCCACCAGCCCCATCCCCGCATCGCCCGCCGTCCGGGCGGGCCGCGCCCGGTCACTCACCCGCGTCGGCGGCCGGCCGTACCGTCACCGCCGGCGGCCTCGTCCAGGCGGCCGGCGTCGCCGTCCTGCCGGCCACCGTGCACCACCGGTGGCCCGGCCTGGGGCCGGCCGCACTCGCCCCCGGTGTGTTCCTCACCCGGCCCGGGCCGGGGCCTCCAACGGCCCGTGCCGATACGCCTGATGCTCGCCGCACGTGCCCGCCGCCCCCGCGCCCGGTGTGGGCAGCAGGGTCATGATCACCGCCCGGCAGTCCGCCCTCGCGCCCGCCGCCACCCTCGCCGGCCTCACCCCCCTCTTCCCCACCCACTACTCTTCCTCGCCCCGGCACCCCACGGCCGGCACCCCACGGCTGGTACCCCCGGTACCCGTCGGCCGGCCCCCGGGTACTTCCACGGGGGCGGTACCCGCCCCCCGGTACTCCACGGCCGGTACCGGCCCCGGTACTCACGGACCGGGTACCCGCCGCCGGCCCCGCTACCCACGGCGCCCCCGGTACCCACCGGCCGGTACCGCCCCCGGTACCCGCGGCCCGGCCGGTACCCGCCCCCACCGGTACCCACGCGCCGGTACCACCGTTCCCCGCCGGTACCCACGGCCGGTACCCGCTCTCCCCCCGGCACCCCGCCGACAGGTACCCGCCACCCCCGTACCCACGGGGATCCGGTAACCCCGCACTCCCCACCCCCCGTACCCACGGGCCCGGTACCCGGACTCCACCACCGCCGGTACCCACGGCCGGTACCCGCCGTACCCGGTATAGGAGCCCCCGGTACCCCGGCCCGCGCCCGCCGGTACCGGTACCCCGAGACCTCACCGCCACCACAACCAGTACCCAGGGCCGGTACCCGCCGTCGCCCACCAGGCCCCCACCCCCGCCACCGGTACCGGGGTACCGTCGGCCCAACGCCGGTACCCACCCGGAGTAAGTACCCGCCCCCGGTACTCACTCGGGAACCGGTACCCGCCCGCACCCGATACCGGGACCCGGTACTTGCGGCCGGTACCTGCGGAGTCCGGTACCACCGCGCGGCCGGGTACCCGCGTCCCGGTACCTGCGGAGTCCGGGTACCCCAATCCGGGTGGGTGCCCCGGTACCCGCGGCCGGTCCCCCCAGTACCCGCGGCCGGTACCCGGGTTCCGCCGGCCCCCCGGTACCCGCGTCCCGGTACCTGCGGAGTCCCGTACCCCAACCCGGTGCCCGGTACCCGCGGCCGGTACGGTCCCCCGGACTACCCGCGGCCGGTACGGTCCCCCGGCTACTACCCGTGGCCGGTACCCCGGTACCCGCGGCCGGGTACCCCGGCCCCGGTACCCAGCCGGTACGGTTCCCCCGGTACCCGCGGCCGGTACCCCCGTGTGGCGCCCGGTACCCGAGGCCGGTACCCCGGCCCCGGTACCCGAGGCCGGTACCCCGGCCCCGGTACCCAGCCGGTAGTCCCCCCGGTACCCGCGGCCGGTACCCGCGGCCGGCGCCCATGGCCGGCATCCGCGCCGCCGGCGCTGCTGCCACCCGCCGCCTCCTCCGGCTCGCCCTGATCGCCGGTGCCGTCCCGCCCCCGGCCTCTGCGTTCCCCGTACGCGCCGACCCGCGGGAAGCCGGTACCCCTGGCGGTACGAGAGGTGAAAGGGTGGCCGGGCCGCCGGGAGCACAGCCCGGGCGCCGGACGTTGGATCATCGAAGGGAGCGATGCCTTGCACCCACCGCACCACCCGAGCGATCAGGAGGACCCGATGAGCGCGGCCGACGAGGGACGGCAGTGGCCGGACGAGGTCAGTGTCGACAACGCGAGGACGACGCTGCTGCAGCTCCTCGCGCGGACGGGAGTCCCCTCCGGTGACGCGCGGCAACTGATCGGGCTCCTGGAAGCGGGCGCCCTGGCCCTGGCACACGAGGAACTGAGCGGCGACCGCAATGCGCCCGCGGACAAGGGCCAGGCCTACGCGGCGGGCTGGCAGGACGGCGCCGCCGCCCTCCTGGACGGCCTCGGCGCCCTCACCGAGCGGACCCTGACGGACATCGTGGGCGCGGACGGGCCGCCGGGGGAGCGGCGCCGGGCCGGACGGATGGAAGTGGAGCGGGCCAGGGTTGCGGTCACCCCCCTGTACCTGTCGCTCACCGCCGTCTCGGAGCTGGACCCGGAGGTGACCGACGAGGTCCTCGCCGCCGTCCTCGCCACGATGAGCCCCCGCCGGCGGGCCGGCTACACCGGGCACCTGACCGCGTTCGCCACCACCCACCAAGCCCGCCTGGAGCGCCTGTTCGCCGCCTACGGACCGGGCAGCGCCATCACGGTGCACGGCCGCTACTCGCTCCTGCACTCCGTCACGAGCATCGCCGTACTGGAACGGCTCCTGGCCGCGCCGCGGGAACTGCGCGAGGAATGGGACGCCGCGGCCCTGCCGCCCGCATGGCTGGACGGACTCACCACCGCCTGGAACACCCCCGCCTGAACACCCCCTCCTGAACACCCCGCCACCAGGCAGGGGCCACACCCGGAAAAAGGGGGGGCGGGCCCGGCACACCCAAGAGGAATGATCGCCTCCCTCAAGCGCATCCCGCATGATGTCCGGCATGAGCCACATAGCCAAGGGGGCCAACTCCTACGTCCCCACCGTCGCCCTCCGCGTCGCCGTGCGCCATGAACCACGCCCCGGAGCACCACTGGTCGAGGCCGCCGCCCTGCTGCTGGACGCCAACGGCACGGCACGCGGGGACACCGACGTGGTCTTCCAGGGCCGGCCGGCCCACCCCTCGACCGCCGTACGGCACGCACGCGACCCCCACGACGCCTGCGCCCAGTGGCTCGACCTCGATCTGCCGCACATCGAGGCGGACATCGAACGCGTCCTCGTCGTCTGCTCGACGGACAGCGGCACCGTCGGCGCCCTGACACGGCCGACCGTGGAGGCGTTCGCGCCGAACGGCGTCTCGGTCCTGCGCTACACCGTCACCGACGCCACGACCGAGACCGCGTTCGTCTTCGGCGAGTTCTACCGCCGCGCGGGCGGCTGGAAGTTCCGCGCGGTGGGCCAGGGTTACGCCTGCGGGCTCGCGGGCCTCACCGCGGACTACGGCATCAAGGTGACCACCGCACCACCCGCACCCGTGCCGGCCGCACCCGCACCCGTGCCGGCCGCACCCGCACCCGTGCCGGCCGCACCCGCACCCGTGCCGGCCGCACCCGCACCCGTGCCGGCCGCACCCGCACCCGTACCGGCCGCACCCGCGCCCGTACCGGCCGCACCGGCACCCGCACCCGTACCGGCTGCGGTTTCGCCGTCGCCGGGTCCGGTTCTGCTCACGGGGGTGTCCAAGACCAGTGACCCGCCCCCCTTCCTGCCGTCCCCGCCCGGATCCGCCGGCGGTCCGGCCCTCCTCGCACCGACCCACCCCCACCCCCACCCCCATCCCCATGCCCGTTCCGCCGGCGGGTGGACCTTCGGTCCGGTCTTCGAGCCCTACACCATCGAGGGCAAGGGGAGACAGGTCGTCACCGCCGACCGTGTCCCGCCCGGTCCCGTCCTGGTCGAGATGACCCACGAGGGCGACGACTACCTTTGCGTGGAACGCCTGAACCGGCACAACAAGGACGATCAACTGGTCTTCAACTCCACGCTGAAGGACTTCCGCGGCCGTGCGGCCGTCGAACCGAGCGAAGGCCGCCCGCTGCGCCTGCGCATCCAGGCGGCCCACCGCTGGACACTGACCTTCAGGCCGCTCGCCGACGCCCGCAGGCTCGAGCCCGGGCGTGAGCTGACCGGCCGCGGTCCCGAGGCACTGCTCTACACGGGGCCGGTGGCCGACCTCAAGGTCCGGCTCCGCGACGAGACCGGCGGCAGCCTCTGCTGCATGTACGGGTACGAGGTCGCCGCTCACACGAGCATCGCCGAGGCCCCCGAGAGCCTCCTGGTCAACGAGGCCGGCCGCGGCGCCAGGGTGAGCACCCCGCTCCCCGAGGGCCCCCTCCTGCTGCGCTTCATCGACGCCGAGGGCTCATGGCGCATGAAGCTCCGCACACTCTGAGGACGCCCCGCACGCGCCCCCACGCCCCCCACGCTGCGCACGCGCCCCCACGCTGCGCGCGCCCGGCCTGCGCCGGCGGGCATGCCCGTCGGCCGTCGGCCGCCGGTCGTTCACCGTCGACGGCGGCGTCGAAGTACCCGATCCCGCACCGGGCGAGGTCTGGACCGTCGGCGCCGTCATCCTCAACCACAAGGGCGAGGCCTTCGCGCAGAAGCGGAGCGCGGACCGGCGGCTCCACCCCGACAGCCGGGACACCGCAAGTGGTCACCTCGAGGACGGGGAAACGGTCCTGGAGGGCCTCGCACGCGAGGTAGGGGAGGAGACCGGCCGGCGCCCGACCCGGGCACGGCGCGCCTGTCCGTCACGACCCGGACGGGGGACGACGACGGGGGACGACGGGCGGGGGACGACGACGGGGAACTGCGGCGGCGGACCGCGGCACGAGGGGGACCATCTCGTCGAGGTCGAGGCCGGCTTGGACCACCCGGCCCTGGAGCGGACCAGGCGCGGCGCCCGCGACTGGTTCGGCCGCGAGAGCCTCGCCCGCCCCGGGGAGAACCGCGGGCCGGGGGAGTTCCTCATCCACGGCCTCATCGCCGGGGCCCTCGAAGCCCCGGACGACCCTCGCGACAGCACCGCGGGGGCTGCGGGTGGCCGGAACTCGCCCGGGGCGGGTGAACAGAGCGCTACGTACTGGTAACTTACGCGAGTTGATCAAGGTCGGGGGTGTGGCCGGCCATGCTCCCGGCCAGAGCCACCCCCCAGTCAAGGAACCACATTGGCACGCACCGTCCGTACGACGGCCCTCGTCTCCACCTCGGCCCTCGCACTCGGCTTCTCCCTCCTGGCCGCCGCCGCTTGCGCCCCCGCGTTCGCCGCGGACGCGCCCACCCCGCACCTGGACTCCGTCGAGCAGACCCTGCGTCAGGTCTCGCCGGGCCTGGAGGGGTCGGTGTGGGAGCGGACCTCCGGCAACCGGCTGGGCTCCTCCACCCCCGGCGGCGCCGACTGGCTGCTGCAGACCCCCGGCTGCTGGGGCGATGCCACGTGCGCGGAGCGGCCCGGATCGCGCCGTCTCCTGGAGAAGACGCGCCAGGACATCGCCGCCGCCCGCCAGACGGTGGACATATCGACGCTGGCGCCGTTCCCCAACGGCGGCTACCAGGAGGCGATCGTCGCGGGCCTGAGGGAATCGGCGCAGAAGGGCAACCGCCTGAAGGTGCGCATCATGGTGGGCGCGGCGCCCGTCTACCACTCCACGGTGATCCCCTCGTCCTACCGGGACGAGCTGATCGCGAAGCTGGGACCGGCCGCCGCGGGCAACATCACCCTCAACGTGGCCTCGATGACCACCTCGAAGACCGCGTTCTCCTGGAACCACTCCAAGCTGGTCGTCGTGGACGGCACTTCGGTGATCACCGGCGGCATCAACAGCTGGAAGGACGACTACCTGGAGACCACCCACCCGGTCAGCGACGTCGACCTCGCGCTGTCGGGGCCCGCCGCGGGCTCCGCGGGCCGCTACCTGGACACCCTGTGGGACTGGACCTGCCGCAACAAGAGCAGCTGGACCTCGGTGTGGTTCGCCGCCTCGCCCGGCGCGGACTGCATGCCCTCCCTGCCCCGGCCCGCCTCCCCCCAGGGCGGGGGAGAGGTGCCCGCGCTCGCCGTCGGCGGCCTCGGCGTCGGCATCCGCCAGAGCGACCCCACCTCCTCCTTCCGCCCGGTCCTGCCCACGGCCGGCGACACCAAGTGCGGCATCGGGGTGGCGGACCGGACCAACGCCGACCGGGACTACGACACCGTCAACCCGGAGGAGAGCGCCCTGCGCGCCCTGGTCTCCAGCGCGACCTCGCACATCGAGATCTCCCAGCAGGACGTGCACGCCACCTGCCCGCCGCTGCCCCGCTACGACGTCCGCCTCTACGACGCCCTCGCCGCGAAGCTCGTCTCCGGGGTGAAGGTCCGCATCGTGGTGAGCGACCCGGCCAACCGCGGCACCATCGGCAGCGGCGGCTACTCGCAGATCAAGTCGCTCTCCGAGGTCGGCGACGCCCTGCACGGCCGCCTGATGGCCCTGACCGGTGACGGCTCCCGCGCGCGGACGGCGATGTGCGAGAACCTCCAGCTCGCCACCTTCCGCGCCTCCGACCAGCCGACCTGGGCCGACGGCAAGCCCTACGCCCAGCACCACAAGCTGGTCGCGGTCGACGGATCGGCCTTCTACATCGGCTCCAAGAACCTGTACCCGTCCTGGCTGCAGGACTTCGGGTACATCGTCGAGAGCCCGGCCGCGGCCGGACAGCTCAAGAGCGACCTCCTGGACCCGCAGTGGCGCTACTCCCAGGCCACCGCGACCCACGACTACGCCCGCGGCCTCTGCCAGAGCTGACCCCACCCCCACCCCGCCCCCGCCCAGCCCCGGCCCGCCCCCGCCCCCGCCCCCGCCCGCGCCGGGGCCGGGGCCGGGGCCGGGGCTGGGCGGGCTCCGGCGGCTCCCCGGGCGCCGCGGTGCGACGGATTTCGGCGTTGGCCCTGCCCGGGGCGGTGGTTCCTGGCAGCATCGACGCGACCGTACCAGGGGGGTTCCATGCGTTCACGCGTTCGCCTGCTCACTGCCGTCACCGCCGTGGTGCTGCTCGCCGGGTGCAGTTCGAGCCCGGCGAAGGAGCTGGAGGACTGGTGGTCCTCGGGAGGCGACGACCGGGTCAAAGGCCTTTCCGACACCTCGGGCCGCGTCAACGAGGTCTACGGGCGCCCGCTGGACACCTACGGGCCCGCCTGCCAGGACCTGCTCGCCGAGGTCGCGAAGGCCGAGAAGTTCGGCCCACCCCCGAACGGGAACGCCCAGGGGTTCTGGAAGGAAGCCCTGACCGCCTTCGAACACGGAGGGGGCGAGTGCGTGGCCGGAGCCGGCCGGAACGACCAGCCCCGGGCCGGTGAGGGCATCCGCGAGGTGCAGAAGGGCCTCAGCCGGCTCGCCGCCGCCGTCTCCATGATCAGGGGCGACCTGAAGGCCAAGTGACGGGGCGCGCCCCGCCGGGAATAGCGCGGCCGGGCTCCCCGTTCCCAGGTGTGGTTGAATTGTCAACAATCCTGGGAAGGGGAGTCATGCAGTTCGGGATCTTCACCGTCGGTGACGTCACCGCCGATCCGACGACCGGACGCGTGCCCGGCGAGCACGAGCGCATCAAGGCGATCCTCGCCATCGCGCAGAAGGCCGAGGAAGTCGGCCTCGACGTCTTCGCCACCGGCGAGCACCACAACCCGCCGTTCGTCCCCTCCTCACCGACGACGATGCTCGGCTACATCGCCGCACGCACCCAGAACCTGATCCTGTCCACGTCGACGACGCTGATCACCACCAACGACCCGGTGAAGATCGCCGAGGACTTCGCGACGCTCCAGCACCTCGCGGACGGCCGCGTCGACGTGATGATGGGCCGCGGCAACACCGGACCGGTCTACCCCTGGTTCGGCAAGGACATCCGCGACGGCATCGACCTCGCCGTCGAGAACTACGCCCTGCTGCGCCGCCTGTGGGACGAGGACACCGTCACCTGGAAGGGCAAGTTCCGCACCCCGCTGCAGTCCTTCACCTCCACCCCCCGCCCCCTGGACGGCGTCGCACCCTTCGTGTGGCACGGCTCCATCCGCTCACCGGAGATCGCCGAACAGGCCGCCTACTACGGCGACGGCTTCTTCCACAACAACATCTTCTGGCCCGCCTCCCACACCGCACAGATGGTCAGCCTCTACCGGCAGCGCTACGCCCACTACGGCCACGGCACCCCCGAACAGGCCATCGTCGGACTCGGCGGCCAGGTCTTCATGCGCCACAACTCCCAGGACGCCCTCCGCGAGTTCCGCCCCTACTTCGACAACGCCCCCGTCTACGGCCACGGCCCCTCCCTGGAGGAGTTCACCGCCCAGACCCCGCTCACCGTCGGCTCCCCCCAGCAGGTCATCGAACGCACCCTGTCCTTCCGCGACTACGCCGGCGACTACCAGCGCCAGCTCTTCCTGATGGACCACGCGGGCCTGCCCCTGAAGACCGTCCTGGAACAGCTCGACCTCCTCGGCGAAGAGGTCGTACCGGTCCTGCGCAAGGAGTTCGCGAACCTGCGCCCCGCCGGCGTACCGGACGCCCCCACCCACCCCGCCCGCGTGGCAGCGGCCCGCACGAGCGAGAAGGAGAGCGCGCAGGCATGAGACTCATCGTCGTATCGGCCGGGCTGAGCTCACCCTCCTCGACCCGGCTGCTCGCCGACCGGCTCACGGCCGCGACCCTGCGGCACACGGACGCCGAGCCCGAGGTGATCGAGCTGCGGGACCTGGCGACGGAGATCGCCCAGCACCTCGTCACCGGCTTCCCGCCCGCCCGCCTGGCCGCCGCACTCGACGCGGTGGCGGCCGCGGACGGCCTCATCGCCGTCACCCCGGTGTTCGCGGCCTCCTACAGCGGCCTGTTCAAGTCGTTCTTCGACCTCATCGACAAGGACGCCCTCACCGGGAAACCGGTCCTCCTCGGCGCCACCGGCGCCACCCCCCGGCACTCCCTGGTCACCGAACACGCCCTGCGCCCGCTCTTCACCCACCTGCGCGCGCTCCTCCCGCCGACCGCCGTGTACGCGGCCTCGCAGGACTGGGGCCAGGAGGGGCTGGCCCAGCGGATCTCCCGGGCGGGCGCGGAACTGGCACGCCTCATGACACCCACCCCCCACGACACCACCCGCGCCACCCCCCACGACACCACCCGCGCCGCGGCCGGGGATACCGCCCGCGCCACCGCCCCGGACGTCGACACCGCCGCGGCGATCGCACCCCGCTCACCGACCGGGGCGATCACCTCGGTGGACCGGGCGGACGGCTTCGAGGTGGTGCCCTTCGCACAGAGACTGGCCGCGCTGAGCGTCGAGTAGCCACACCGGGGCCGCATACGGCGCACGGTGGTACAGCGGGGAGTGCGAGGGAGCGCGAAATACAGAAACGATACTGCCGCGGGCATTGGAGTGAACCACCGTTCCCGCCGACACCCCTTGACGGTTGGACCGGCCGACGCGCACATCGACAGGCGCGCCGTTCCAGACATCTTTAGGGGAGTCATGCGTATTCGTTCTGCTGTCACCGCCTCCGTCCTGGCCGCCGGCATCCTGCTGGGCGGGGCCGGTGCCGCCCTGGCCAACGACGGGGTCGACATCGACTACTTCTCCGGCGGTCACGCGGCCTCCTCGTCGAACTGCTCCACGCTCGCCGCGGTGCCCCAGAGCCGTCCCGGGTACACCGGCCCCACCTACACCTCGAACTGTGTCACCGACAGCGAGAAGGAATGGGTGAAGGGGCACCACCTGGGCGCCTGACCCGAACGGCACACCACGGGGGCGGACCGACAGCCATGTCGGCCCGCCCCCGCGGCGCGTCCGCCCCCGGGGAGACGGCCGCCGGCATCCCCGTGGACACGGATGGACAGGGCTGGGCAGTCACCGGCCCCCCAGGCACTGGAGAGTGGACAGCACCCGCCGCCAGGCCGTGTGCCGTGAACGCTGCCCGCCCGCACCCGCACGAGGCACCACACCACCACACCACACCGCCCGCCCCTCGCGAAGGAGCACCGACCACGGCATCGCGACCGCTGCGCACCCACACCGGCCAAGCCGGGGCCGTCACCTTCCGCGGCCGGCACGAGATCGCCGGGTGGAAGGCCCGCGCCGGCACCTCATAGCCGACGTCCGCGTCACCGTCCGCGCCACCCGCCCCGACGGGGACCGCGGCACCGTCCGGGCCCTGTACTCCGGCCACCTCAAGGGCGCGCCCAAGCCGTTCGCCGTGCCGGTGACCACCGTCCTCGGCCTCGACGCACACCACTGCCGGATCACCTCCGCCCCGGACCACTACAGCCTGGCCACCGTCCTCGCCCGGTCCGGCCTGCCCGCCGGCCGGACCCCGCCCGCCCCCTGAGGCGGGCCGTGCCACCGGTGACGCACCGCTTGAGATCCACTCGAAGGCCGCTCGAATCGCACACCGCCGGAGGCCACCGCGCCCGTATGATCCCCATGACTTGACGATTCGATGACCCGTTCCCGAAGAATCGATGACCGAGAGACTCCGCGGACGGACGAACAGGGGGACGCACGATGGAGACCGCACGCCTGGCCTCGCTCATCGCCGCCACTGTCACCACGGGACTGGTCAGTGGCCTCTTCTACGGTTTCTCCGTCTCCGTGATGCCGGGCCTGAAGCGCACCGACGACCGTACGGTCATCGAGGTCATGCAGCGCATCAACGTGGCCATCCTGAACGGCTGGTTCGTCCTCGGCTACATCGGGGCGTTCCTGTTCACCGCGCTGGCCCTGGCCCTGCACGTCCCGTCCGACGGACGCGAGGTGCTGCCGCCGCTGATCGCGGCCCTGGTCTGCTACATCGTCTCGATGGGCGTCACCAACAAGGTGAACATCCCGCTGAACAACATGCTGGAGAAGGCCGGCCCGGTCGCCCGCATCGCCGACCCCGCCGCCGTCCGCCGCGCCTTCGAGGGCCCCTGGGCCCGGGCCAACGTGTGGCGCACCCTGCTGTGCACGGCCTCCGTGGGCTTCCTGTCCTGGGCCCTGTACCTGCACGGCCAGACCGGCTGACCCCCACACCGGCTGCCCCCACACGGGCTGCCCCTGGCGGCCGTCCCCCCGGCCAGGCCGTCCCCCCGGCCAGGCCGTCCCCCCGGCCGGCCAGGGGGACGGGACACACGAAGTCCCCCGGTCGGGTGGCCGGGGGACTTCGTGGTGGTGCGGTGGGGGGAGGGTGGGGCCGCGGTTTCAGCGGGTGGCGCGGCCGTACAGGACGAGGGCACGGGAGAGAGCCGTCAGGGCCGCCGTGCACAGCAGGGTGCGGACGATGTTGGTGGAGACCCAGGTGCCCTTGAACTTCTCCACGATCGAGAAGTCCGTCAGCTTCGAGGCGTCACCCGCGTCGGCCAGTTCGTTGTTCAGCGGGATGTTCACGGAGAAGGTGATCATCAGGACGACGAGGTAGACGACGGCAGCCGCACCGACCCAGACCGCCACGTTGCGGCGGCCGCCCCGGAACTCGACGACCGCCGAGGCCGCCGACAGCAGCAGGGCGAGCACGAAGGCCATGCCGAAGATCCCGTTGCCGTCGATCGCCGAGTTGAAGTTCTGCATCGCGGTGACGTAGGTGCGCTCGTCGCCCGCCGCCAGACCCGGCATCACCGAGACGTCGAAGGCGAAGAAGAGACCGGCCATCAGGCCCACCAGGACCGTGGAGACCAACAGGAGGGCGGTGGCCATCTTGCCGCGCCCGGCGGGTGCCGGGGCGGAGGGCTGGGGCTGGG
The DNA here is from genome assembly GCF_055563995.1 of Streptomyces sp. NPDC029164. NCBI lineage: Bacteria > Bacillati > Actinomycetota > Actinomycetes > Kitasatosporales > Streptomycetaceae > Streptomyces > Streptomyces sp. NPDC029164. The sequence continues at coordinate 15,177 of NZ_JBVHWW010000071.1, forward strand.
GCTGGGCGTAGGGGCCGGGCTGGGTCGCGTACGGGCTCGGGCTGGGGCCTCCGGCGGAGTAATGCTGGGGGCTGCCGGCCGGATTGGGGTTCATGGGACATCCTCGTCTGGGGTGGTGGGAGCGCTGCTCTCCCTCGGCACGGACGTCCGATCGTGACACTCCCCGGGACACCCGGCCATGGGCTTTCCACCGGCTCTTGAGCGACCCTCAAGAGCCGGTGGCTCGATCCTTTCGGCAGCCGGTTCGGTCAGTAGCGGTAGTGGTCCGGCTTGTACGGGCCCTCGACCTTCACGCCGATGTACGCGGCCTGCTCCGGGCGCAGGGTGGTCAGCTTGACGCCGAGGGCGTCGAGGTGGAGGCGGGCGACCTTCTCGTCGAGGTGCTTGGGGAGCACGTAGACCTCGGTCGGGTACTCCTCGGGCTTGGTGAAGAGCTCGATCTGGGCCAGGGTCTGGTCCGCGAAGGAGTTCGACATCACGAACGAGGGGTGCCCGGTCGCGTTGCCCAGGTTCAGCAGACGGCCCTCGGACAACACGATCAGGACCTTGCCGTCGGGGAACTTCCACGTGTGGACCTGCGGCTTGACCTCGTCCTTGACGATGCCGTCGATCTTCGCGAGACCGGCCATGTCGATCTCGTTGTCGAAGTGGCCGATGTTTCCCACGATCGCCTGGTGCTTCATCTTGGCCATGTCGGCGGCCATGATGATGTCCTTGTTGCCGGTGGTCGTGATGAAGATGTCCGCGCTCTCGAC
>NZ_JBVHWW010000072.1:0-14194 GCF_055563995.1 Streptomyces sp. NPDC029164
ATCCGCACCTCGGAGGCCGACAGCTTCGCGCCGTCGGTGGCCGAGACGTCGGCCTTGCCGCCCTCGTCCTTCTTGGCCTCCGAGCCGTAGCCGCACGAGGCGAGCGCGCCGATCAGCAGCGGCAGCGCGGCGGCGGCGACGACGCCGCGGCGCAGGGTGGTGCGGGTGGTACGGGTGCTGGCGGTGGCAGGCACGGGAGGACTTCCTCTCGTGACGCGGTCATCTCATGACGCACGTCTTCGTCTGTGGAGCGGGGGCAGGTACGGCGCGTGGGGGGTGTGGGCGCGTAGGCGTGATGCCGGCGGCAATCCGGTCATCGCGCACATCGCGCCACCCCTCCCTGGCCGCTGCCGAGGCGGCCGCTGCCTACGCGGCCGCCCTCCTTGGCGAAGGTGGAGTAGATGTCGGCGGGCATGATCTAGAAGTCCCACCCTTCCTCGTCCGCCTGCACGGTGGTCTCGGCCTTGGAGGCGAAGGACTCGCCGGCCATGCCCGCCGCCAGGGTGGTGCCGTCGGCCGGGTCGATCAGCAGGAAGGACCCGGTGCGGCGCGAGTCGGCGTACGCGTCGAGCGCGAGCGGCTCGGCGGTACGGACGACCACGCGGCCGATGTCGTTGGCCACGAGCTGCCCGGGGTTCGGGTGCTGGGACAGGTCGTCCAGGGTCAGCCGCGAGGGGATCTCCTTGACGATCGCCTTGACCGTGCGCGTCGTGTGCTTGATCAGCACCCGGGCACCGACGGAGAGGGGCTGGTCGGCCACGTGGCAGACCGTCGCCTCGACGTCCTGCGTGGTGGCCGGGGCGTTCGCGGACGGCGCGATCAGGTCGCCGCGCGAGATGTCGATGTCGTCCGCCAGACGCAGCGTCACCGACTGCGGGGCCCAGGCGATGTCGACGCTCTCGCCCAGCGCGTCGATGCCCACGATCGTGCTCGTACGGCCCGAGGGCAGCACGGTCACGGCCTCGCCGACGCGCAGCACGCCGGAGGCGATCTGGCCCGCGTAGCCGCGGTAGTCGGGGTGCTCCGCGGACTGCGGGCGGATCACGTACTGCACCGGGAAACGCGCCGGGCAGGCGGTGAGGTCGTGGCTGACCGGGACGGTCTCCAGGTGCTCCAGCACCGTCGGGCCGCCGTACCAGTCCATGTTGGCGGAGGGCTCCACGACGTTGTCGCCGGCCAGGGCCGAGATCGGGATCGCGGTGATCTCCGGGACGCCGAGGTCCGAGGCGTACGCGGTGAACTCCTCGGCGATCGAGGCGAAGACCGACTCCTCGTAGCCCACCAGGTCCATCTTGTTGACGGCCAGCACCACGTGCGGGACGCGCAGCAGCGCGGCCACGGCCGCGTGCCGGCGGGTCTGCTCGATCACGCCGTTGCGGGCGTCGACGAGGACCACGGCCAGGTCGGCGGTGGAGGCGCCGGTGACCATGTTCCGGGTGTACTGCACGTGCCCCGGGGTGTCCGCGAGGATGAACCGGCGGCGCGCGGTGGCGAAGTAGCGGTACGCGACGTCGATGGTGATGCCCTGCTCCCGCTCGGCCCGCAGGCCGTCGGTGAGCAGCGCGAGGTCGGGGGCCTCCTGGCCGCGCTGGGCGGAGACGGCCTCGACGGCCTCCATCTGGTCGGTCAGGACCGACTTGGAGTCGTGCAGCAGCCGGCCCACCAGGGTGGACTTGCCGTCGTCGACGGAACCGGCGGTCGCGAAGCGCAGCAGGGTGGTCGCTGCGAGGTCGTCGAGCCCGGCGACCTGATCGGTGGTGCTGGTCATGTCTAGAAGTACCCTTCGCGCTTGCGGTCTTCCATCGCGGCCTCGGACATCTTGTCGTCGGCGCGGGTCGCGCCCCGCTCGGTGAGGCGGGAAACGGCGATCTCGGCGATCACGGCGTCGAGCGTGGTGGCGTCGGAGTCGACGGCGCCGGTGCAGGACATGTCACCGACGGTGCGGTAGCGGATCAGGCGGGTCTCGGGGACCTCGCCCTCCTTGGCGCCGCCCCACTCGCCGGCCGTCAGCCACATGCCGTTGCGCAGGAACACCTCGCGCTCGTGGGCGAAGTAGATCTCCGGCAGCTCGATGCCCTCGCGGGCGATGTACTGCCAGACGTCCAGCTCGGTCCAGTTGGAGAGCGGGAAGACGCGCACGTGCTCGCCGGGCGCGTGGCGGCCGTTGTAGAGCTGCCACAGCTCGGGGCGCTGGCGGCGCGGGTCCCACTGGGAGAACTCGTCGCGGAGGCTGAACACCCGCTCCTTGGCGCGGGCCTTCTCCTCGTCGCGGCGGCCGCCGCCGAAGACGGCGTCGAACTTGAGGCTCTGGATCGCCTCGGTCAGCGGCACGGTCTGCAGCGGGTTGCGGGTGCCGTCCGGACGCTCGCGCAGCTTGCCCGCGTCGATGTAGTCCTGGACGGACGCCACGTGCAGGCGCAGTCCGTGCTTCTCGACCGTGCGGTCGCGGTACTCCAGCACCTCGGAGAAGTTGTGGCCCGTGTCGACGTGCAGCAGCGTGAAGGGGACCGGCGCCGGCGCGAACGCCTTCAGCGCCAGGTGCAGCATGACGATGGAGTCCTTGCCGCCGGAGAACAGGATCACCGGCTTCTCGAACTCGCCCGCCACCTCGCGGAAGATGTGCACCGCCTCGGACTCCAGCGCGTCGAGGTGCGACAGCGCGTACGGGGCGTCGGAGCCGGAATCGGTGTGCAGGTGTGCGGCCGTGGTCATGCCAGACCCCTCTCGGTGAGCAGCGCGTGCAGGGCCGAGGCCGACTCCTGCACGGTCTGCGTGTGCGACTCGATACGGAGGTCCGGGGACTCCGGTGCCTCGTACGGGTCGTCGACCCCGGTCAGACCGGAGATCTCGCCCGCCGCCTGCTTGGCGTACAGGCCCTTGACGTCACGCTCGGAGCACACCTCGACCGGGGTGGCCACGTGGACCTCCAGGTACGAGGTGCCCTCGGCGGCGTGCCGCTTGCGGACGGCCTCACGGCTGTCCGCGAACGGCGCGATCACCGGGACGAGCGCCTTCACGCCGTTGGACGCGAGGAGTTCGGCGACGAAACCGATCCGCTGCACGTTGGTGTGCCGGTCCTCGCGGCTGAAGCCGAGTCCGGCGGAGAGGAACTCACGGATCTCGTCACCGTCGAGGACCTCCGCGCGGTGGCCCTCGGCGCGCAGCCGCTCGGCCAGCGCGTAGGCGATGGTGGTCTTGCCCGCGCTCGGCAGCCCGGTCAGCCACACGGTGGCGCCCTGGTCGCTCACGCTCATCTGCTTCGTCTCCGTAAGTTCCGTACGTTCGGTCGTCATCAGCCGTGCAGTCCGCACTCGGTCTTGCCCAGCCCGGCCCACCGGCCGGCCCGTGCGTCCTCGCCCTCCGCCACGCGGCGGGTGCACGGGGCGCAGCCGACGGAGGCGTATCCGTCCATCAGCAGCGGGTTGGTGAGCACGCCGTGCTCGGCGACGTACGCGTCCACGTCGTCCTGGGTCCAGCGGGCGATCGGCGAGACCTTGACCTTCTGCCGCTTCTCGTCCCAGCCGACCACCGGGGTGTTCGCCCGGGTCGGGGACTCGTCGCGGCGCAGGCCCGTCGCCCACGCCTCGTACGCGGTCAGGCCCTCTTCCAGCGGCTTGACCTTGCGCAGCGCGCAGCACAGGTCGGGGTCGCGGTCGTGCAGCTTCGGGCCGTACTGGGCGTCCTGCTCGGCCACCGTCTGGCGCGGGGTGAGCGTGATGACGTTGACGTCCATCACGGCGTCGACCGCGTCACGGGTGCCGATGGTCTCCTCGAAGTGGTAGCCCGTGTCGAGGAAGACCACGTCCACGCCGGGGAAGACGCGCGAGGCCAGGTGGGCGACGACCGCGTCCTCCATGGAGGAGGTCACGGCGAACTTCCCGCCGAAGGTCTCGGCCGCCCAGCGCAGGATGTCCAGCGCGGAGGCGTCCTCCAGGTCCCGGCCGGCCTGCTCGGCCAGCGCCTTGAGCTCCACGGCCTTGAGACTCGCGTCTTGAGTGGTGGTCATATCTCGTCCCCTCCAGCTGAATCGGACCGGATACCGCGGGACAGCAGCCCGAGGTACTTCAGCTGGAAGGCTCGGTTGCAGGCCCTGCATTCCCACGCGCCGTGGCCCGTCTCGTGGGGAAACAGGTCCTCGTCGCCGCAGTACGGGCAGTAGAACGGTGCGGCGCGCTCGCTCACGAGAGGCTCTTCTCGTCCGCGCGGGCGACCCACGCCGCGAAGCGCTCGCCGTCCTCGCGCTGCTCCTCGTAGCTCTTGACGACCCGCTCGACGTAGTCGGGCAGACCGGCCGAGGTGACCTTGAGGCCGCGGACCTTGCGGCCGAAGCCGGCCTCCAGGCCGAGGGCGCCGCCCAGGTGGACCTGGTAGCCCTCCACCTGGTTGCCATCGTCGTCCAGGACCAGCTGGCCCTTGAGACCGATGTCCGCCACCTGGATACGGGCGCAGGCGTTCGGGCAACCGTTGATGTTGATCGTGAGCGGCTCGGCGAAGTCCGGCAGACGACGCTCCAGCTCGTCGATCAGCGAGGCGCCGCGCGCCTTGGTCTCGACGATGGCCAGCTTGCAGAACTCGATGCCGGTGCAGGCCATCGTGCCGCGGCGGAACGGGGACGGCTTGACCCGCAGGTCCAGCGACTCCAGCGCCTCGACCACCGAGTCGACCTGGTCGGCCTCGACGTCGAGCACGATCATCTTCTGCTCGGCGGTGGTGCGCAGGCGGCCGGAGCCGTGCTGCTCGGCGACGTCCGCGATCTTGGTCAGGGTGGCGCCGTCCACACGGCCGACGCGGGGCGCGAAGCCGACGTAGAACTTGCCGTCCTGCTGCTGGTGGACGCCCACGTGGTCGCGCCACTGGCCGGTCGGCTGCTCGGGGGCGGGGCCGTCGGTCAGCTTGCGCTTCAGGTACTCGTCCTCCAGGACCTGGCGGAACTTGGCCGGACCCCAGTCGGCGACGAGGAACTTCAGGCGGGCGCGGGTGCGCAGCCGGCGGTAGCCGTAGTCGCGGAAGATCGAGATGACGCCCTCGTAGACGTCCGGGACCTCGTCGAGGGAGACCCAGGTGCCCAGACGCACGCCCAGCTTGGGGTTGGTGGAGAGACCGCCGCCGACCCAGACGTCGAAGCCCGGACCGTGCTCGGGGTGGTTCACGCCGACGAAGGCGATGTCGTTGATCTCGTGCGCCACGTCGAGCAGCGGCGAGCCGGAGACCGCGGACTTGAACTTGCGGGGCAGGTTGGAGAAGTCCTTGTTGCCCACGATCCGGCGGTAGATCTCGTCGATGGCGGGGGTGCCGTCGATGATCTCGTCCTGGGCGATGCCGGCGACGGGCGAACCGAGGATGACGCGGGGCGTGTCACCGCATGCCTCGGTGGTGGACAGGCCGACGGCCTCCAGGCGGCGCCAGATCTCCGGGACGTCCTCGATCCGGATCCAGTGGTACTGCACGTTCTGGCGGTCGGTGAGGTCGGCGGTGCCGCGCGCGAACTCCTGGGAGATCTCGCCGATGACGCGGAGCTGCTCGGTGGTCAGCCGGCCGCCGTCGATGCGGACGCGCAGCATGAAGTACTCGTCGTCCAGCTCCTCCGGCTCCAGGATCGCGGTCTTGCCGCCGTCGATCCCGGGCTTGCGCTGGGTGTAGAGGCCCCACCAGCGCATGCGGCCGCGCAGGTCGTTGGGGTCGATCGAGTCGAAGCCGCGCTTGGAGTAGATCGTCTCAATGCGTGTCCGCACGTTGAGACCGTCGTCGTCCTTCTTGAACTGCTCGTTGCCGTTGAGGGGCGTGTGGTGTCCGACGGCCCACTGGCCCTCGCCGCGGTGACGGCCGGTCTTGCGGCGCGCGGCGGCTGCGGGCGCGGCTGCGGGCGTTTCGGGGGTGGCGGCCATGGCGGTACGTCCTTCTTCGGCGGCTCGAGGCAGGGAGCAGGGGAGGCGGGGCGGCGGGCCCCTGTCGTGTCGACGCCGCTGAGCGGGTGTGGCCGATCAGCCGCACCGTGCCGGGGTGGCCGGCGGGCAGGGCGGTTTTCGGCCTTCAGGGGACTGCGATGATCGACGCTTCCGCGGCGAAAATGCCGGGATTGCGGCGATGTGCGGCGGTTGCTGGTTCCGTCAGCGCGCCGGACAGATGGCGCTGGACATGCGGCCGAGGTCGACGTGCCGCCGACTCACCAAGGCAATTCCAGCTCCATTCATAGGGGGAAGCGTGGCATGCGTGTCTTGGAGGAGTCCACTACTGTCCATGATTCGGACAGTTCTGTCTCGTATGGCGAGATGCTGTGCTCTGCGTCACCTCGGGGGCCCTCCCGCCGGGCATCCGGACGTCTACGTTCCGGGGCGGCCTTCTCGTCCTTGTCGGCCTCGCCGTACACCCGCCCGTTCCAGCCCGTGTGGGGCCCTGCCTTCGAGGGCACCGCGTCGGGCCGCACCGAGTCGCTGAACCAGCGGCCCGGGACGCCGAACCCGCCGGCCAGGTCGACCAGCGGACCTGCGGGGCCCACCGCCATCACGGCGGCGTCTGCCTGAAGGGCGACGGCAACACCAAGGCGACCGCCGTGCGGTCGGTACGGGACGACGGAACGGCCTACGGCCTCGTGGCGCCGCCCTGTTCGTCGAGCGCGACCGGGACGAGAACCTGCGCGTCTCGGTCCGGCAGGGCAAGTGACGCCCCCGGACCCGGCAGGGCCTACGCTCCCGGCCAGGGGCCCGGGGTCGGGGTGTCTTCCTTCTCCTCCGTCTCCGTCCTGAAGACCTTGAAGCCGCGCCGCTGGTAGTTGCTCATCGCCGTCGGGCCGTCCTGGCTGCACGTGTGCACCCACACCCGGCGGGTCGGCTCGCGGTCCGGCCAGCGCTCCGCGAGGGACCACGCCCGGGCGATGCCCACCGACAGCAGGTGCCCGCCGATGCGGCGGCCGCGGAAGTCCGGGAGGAGGCCGAAGTACATGATCTCGACCACACCGTCGTCCTGCGGGTCGAGCTCCACGTACCCCGCCGGCGTGCCGCGGTCGTACGCCACCCACGTCTCCACCCCCGGCCGGCCCAGCTGCTCCACCCACTGCGCGCGGGTCAGCGACAGCCGGTCCGTCCAGTGGATGTCGCCGCCCACCGAGGCGTAGAGGAAGCGGCTGAACTCCGGGGAGGGGACCTCCGCCCGCGAGATCGTGATCCCGGGGCCCGGTACGGCCGCCGGGACGAGGTCCGAGGCGGAGGTCATTTCCAGGGACCAGGTGGTGAGGGTGATGGTGCTCATGCCCTTCAGGGAACCACGCCGGGCCCCCTGCGCCCGAGGCGGGCCCTGATCACCGCGGGGGCGGTGGAGTGCGGGAGCAGCGCCGCCGGGTCCTCGGGGCGGATCAGCTCCACCTCCACGTCCTCCGCGAAGCGGTACGGCCGGTGGGTCAGCACGCCCGCCAGGTGGCGGCGTACGCGCGACAGCTCCGCGCGCACCGTCACCGTCCGCGTCGGGTCCCCGAACAGCTCCGCGGACAGCTCCGCCGCCGAGCGCCCCCGCGGGCTGTCCGCCAGCAGGAACAACAGCTCCGCGTGGCGCGGGCTCAGCTCCTGCGACCAGCTCCCGGAGGACCCGTACACCGTCGCCGACCAGCATCCCGCCCGGCTGAGGTCCACGACGATCCGCGTCGCCGCCGTGCCCGTACGCTCCTGCGCGACCCGCAGCAGCCAGCCGCCGGGCAGCGGCTCCACCACGCAGTCGCCGAGCCGCGGCAGCCACACCCGCCCCGGCCCGAAGGCTTTCGGCAGCGGGATCCGGTCCGTGGGGGCCAGCCCCGTCACCGCCGCCGGCCAGCCGTCCGGGTCCACGGCCAGCGCCCGCCCCGGCAGCCGGGCCAGCAGCGGGGCCGCCACCGTCCGCAGCCGCTCCAGCGACTCCAGGTGCCGGATCCGCAGCTCCCGCTCGGCGAGCCGGGCCACCGAGGTCACCCACGCCAGCGTCGCCGGGTGCATCGTGGCCAGCGGCCCGCTGACGTCGACCACGCCCAGCAGCCGCCCGTCGCGCGGGTCCCGTACGGGCGCCCCCGCGCAGGTCCAGTCGTGATGGCTGGAGACGAAGTGCTCCGCCGAGAACACCTGCACCGGCCGCCGGGCCACGAGCGCGGTGCCCACGCCGTTCGTGCCGACCACGGCCTCGTCCCAGTCGGCGCCCACCGAGAAGCCGAGCCGGTCCGCCTTGCGCAGGATGGAGGAGTGGCCCTCCCGCCACAGCAGCCGCCCGTCCGCGTCCGCGACGACCATGATGTGCAGGGCCTCGTCCAGCGCGGGCAGCAGCCCCTCCCGCAGTACGGGGAGGACCTCCCGCAGCGGCGACCCGTGCCGCCGCTCCTCGGTCTCGGCGGCCGACAGCATCCGCGAGCGCGCGTCCCGGTCCGGGTGCACCCCGCCGGCCAGCATCCGCCGCCAGGACTCCGCGATCTCCGGTCTCGGCGCGGCCGGAGGGCGGTCCCCGGCCAGCGCGGCCGCCCGTACCCCCTTGAGCAGACGCGCCGCCGCCCGCGCGTCCATGGCCGAGATGCGTGCCACATCGACCGTGCTGCCTGTGGTGTCGGCCACCGGAACCTCCCCGTGCGAAACAGGACGTACGACGCGAGCCGCCCGGGCGGGTGTGCGGGTTCCGCGACCCCGCCACCCCGGCGGGCGGCTGCCGACTCAAAGGTTGCAACGGTATGCAACCCTCGCCAAGTCCCGGTCACCCGACCGAAACTGTCCGGACGCCGCCGAGCGGCGTGACAGCTCCTCCTCGGGGCTTCGGATCAGAGGTGGTGCCGAGTCGGCGCGGCGCCACCTCTGTACCGGTCGACGGGCCCGGATCCAGGCTCGGAGCGGTTTGGGGACCGCAGGGGAACCCGACGGGGGCTCCTCCCTAGCCCGTGATCCGCGCCCGTTCCACCACCGCGCCGAGGTCGAGGCTGTGCGGCAGCGTGCCGAAGGCCGTGCCCCAGTCGCCGCCCAGCCGGGAGGCGCAGAACGCGTCCGCGACCTCCGGCGGAGCCCAGCGCACCAGCAGCGATCCCTGCAGGACCAGCGCCATGCGCTCCACCACGCGGCGGGCCCGCGCCTCGATGCCCTCCAGGTCGGCGAGCTCCGTCAGCAGGTCCTTGATGGCCGAATCCAGCCGGTGGTCCGCGCCCCGGGCCTGGCCGACCTCCTGGAGGAAGGCGTTCAGCGCCTGCGGCTCGCGCTGGAGGGCGCGCAGTACGTCCAGCGCCTGCACGTTGCCCGAGCCCTCCCAGATGGAGTTCAGCGGGGATTCGCGCAGCAGTCTCGGCAGCCCGGACTCCTCGACGTAGCCGTTGCCGCCCAGACATTCCAGGGCCTCCGCGACCATCGGCGTACAGCGCTTGGTCACCCAGTATTTGGCGGCGGGCACGGCGAGGCGCAGGAAGGCCTTCTCCTGCTCGGTCCCGGCGTCGTAGGCGGCCGCCAGGCGCAGGGTCAGCGTGGTGGCGGCTTCCGACTCCAGCGCCAGGTCGGCGAGCACGTTGCGCATCAGCGGCTGGTCGATGAGCGGTGCTCCGAAAGCAGAGCGGTGCTCCGCATGGTGCGCGGCCTGCGTCAGCGCCTGCCGCATCAGCGAGGCCGAGCCGATGACGCAGTCCAGCCGGGTCGCCGCGACCATCTCGATGATGGTCCGCACCCCCCGGCCCTCCTCGCCCACCCGCCGCGCCCAGGTCCCGTCGAACTCCACCTCGCTCGACGCGTTCGACTTGTTGCCCAGCTTGTCCTTCAGCCGCTGGATCGCGAAGACGTTGCGCGTGCCGTCCGGCAGCACCCGCGGCACCAGGAAGCACGTCAGCCCTCCCGGAGCCTGCGCCAGCACCAGGAACCCGTCGCACATCGGCGCCGAACAGAACCACTTGTGCCCGGTCAGCAGGTACTCGCCGGACGTGCCCAGCGGCGTCGCGGCCGTCGTGTTGGCCCGTACGTCGCTGCCGCCCTGCTTCTCCGTCATCCCCATGCCGAAGAGCACACCGGCCTTCTGCGCGGCCGGCCGCAGGCCCTCCTCGTACACGTGCGAGGTCAGCCGCGGCTCCCATTCGGCGGCGAGCGCCGGATCGGCCCGCAGCGCCGGTACGGCGGCGTGCGTCATCGAGACCGGGCAGCCGTGCCCCGCCTCGGCCTGCGACCACAGGAAGAACCCGGCGGCGCGGCGCAGATGCCCGGCCGGACGCCCCCAGGCGTCGGTGAGCCCGGAGGCCACGGCGTGCCCGAGCAGCCGGTGCCAGGCCGGGTGGAACTCCACCTCGTCGATCCGGTTCCCGTACCGGTCGTGCGTCCGCAGTTTCGGCGGGTTCTCGTTCGCCTGCACACCCCATTCCTGGGCCTGTGAGGACCCTGCCGCGCGCCCGAGGGCGGTGAGCTCCTCCCGTACCTCGCCGAGGAGTTCGGGCGCCGCGGATGCGAGGTGACGCTCGACGCCCTCGGTGAGGGCCCGATCGCCGCCGTAGACGTCGTAGCCCACCAGAGGCGGGGCCTGGTTGCTGACTGTGTGGGTGGTGGCTGCCATGCGGATACCGTAAGGACGTGCAGCCAGCAAAAGAAACACCCGAGCGGATCCCGGGACCCCCAGGACGGCTCCACCGGGCCCGCGCCCTCTACCGCAACGTCTCGAAGCGGAAGATGGGCTGGCTGCTGCTGAAGGACACCGTCAACTCGTGCATCGAGTACCGCATCCTCGGTCTGGCGGCCGAGGCGGCGTTCTTCACGCTGCTGTCGCTGCCCCCGCTTTTCCTCGGCCTGCTGGGCCTGCTCGGCTACGTGGACGGCTGGACCGGCAAGACCACGGTGGCCAGCATCGAGGAGAACATCCTGGGCGCGGTCGGCACGGTGCTGTCCGACCGCGGCGTCAACGACATCGCCAAACCGATGCTCGACGACGTGACGGGACGCGGCCGCCCCGACCTGATCTCGCTCGGCTTCGCCTTCGCCCTGTGGTCGGGCTCCCGCGCGGTGAACGTCTTCATCGACACCATCACCGTGATGTACGGGCTCGACGGGCAGCGCGGCATCGTCAAGACCCGGCTGCTGGCCTTCGTGCTCTACATCATCGCGCTGGTGATCGGCGCGATCGTGCTGCCGCTGATGGTGGTGGGGCCGGACGCCGTGATCGAGCTGGTCCCCTGGGGCACGAGCGTGATCGCGGTGCTGTACTGGCCGACCGTCACCCTGCTGTCCATCGTCTTCCTGACGACGCTGTACCACGTGTCCGTACCGGTGCGTTCGCCGTGGATCGAGGACGTGCCGGGGGCGCTGGTGGCCCTCGCCATGTGGGTCCTGGGCTCGTTCCTGCTGCGCATCTACCTCACCAACACCGTGGAGGGGCCGACGATCTACGGATCGCTGGCGGCGCCGGTGGCGGTACTGCTGTGGATCGGCATCTCGGCCTTCGCGGTGCTGGTCGGCGCGGCCGTGAACGCCGCCATCGACCGGGTCTGGCCGTCCGTGGCCACGGCGGCGGCCCGCGAGGCCAACGAGCGGGCCCGGGAGCTGGAGGCCGCGCAGCTGATCGCGCGGGCCGCGGCCTGGCGGGCACTGGCCGAGGGCGAGTCGGAGGACGACGAGGACGGCGGGATGCCGTCGGAGTTCCCGGAGCGGTGGTCGAAATTCCTGCCGCCGGAGGACTATTCCTCGCGGCTGCGCAAACACTGACCGGCGCGAGAGCTGTGGCGGGCGCGGGGCAACGGCCGGATGGACCTGCTGTGGGCCGAGGGGCGGCTGCTGGTGGCCGGGCCCGACACCGGGCCGCATCCCGCCGGGGAGGTCCCGGGCGGAGCCTTCGCCGGAACCCGGCCGGCGCCCGGCACCGCGCCCGCGCTGCTCGGCGTACCGGCCCACGCCCTGCGGGACCGCCGCGTCGAGCTCGCCGAGCTGTGGCCGACGCGGAAGGTACGGCGCCTCACGGGCCGCGTGGCGTGCGGCCGGGGCAGATACCGGGGCTCCGCCCCGCACCCCGCCGGACTCCGCCCGGACCCTCCCCCAGACTTCGTCCGGGGGGACCCCCACTCAAACGCCGGAGAGACTGAATGGTGCGGCGGGCTGGGATCGAACCGGCCGGTTGGGCCGGGGTCGGGTGTGTGTCGGGGTGATCCCCGCAGGGCGCCGAACACAAGGTGCCTCGGCCCTCCGACCCCCCGACACGTTCGGCGCCCGAGGAGACGCCCCGGCGCGCGCCCGACCCCGGCCCAACCGGCCCCCTCCGATCCGGCCCCGGCGCAGCCAGCCCCCGTACCCCGCCCGAGCGGCGCAGCCAACCGGCGGCGCAGCCAACCCGCGGCGCAGCCAACCGGTGCGGCGTCAGCCCCTGCGGCGGGCGGCCACCATCGCGCACGCCAGCGCCAACGGCAGTTCCGCGCCCGCTGCCAGCAGCAGCGCCATGCCCTGTCCGCCGGTCCCGGCCGAGGTCGTGACGTCGAACCAGGCGTCCATCACGCGCAGCGCGGCCGTCGCCGCCGCGACCGGCGACACCCGCGGATCGCCCCGGCGCAGCAGCATCCCGGTCCCGGTCAGCCCGGCGGCCACCCGCTTCCGGGTCCGCTGCGAGAGCGGCAGCGGCCGCCGCGAGGTCCCCGAGGCCCTGCGCGACGCCGGCTCCTCCCCGGATCCTGGACCTCGCGGCGGGCGTCGGCCGCGCCCAGGCGACGTACCCGGCCGGGCCGTGAAAAAGAAGTGGCCTTGCCGGGCGGGATCTTGTTACGGTGGGTCCGTTCCCGCCGAGCCGGTGGAGGACCTCAGTAACGTGCATGACCCGGAGGTGAGTTCATTGATGACTGTCGTTGCGCAGGGCGCTGCCCGCACTCAGAAGACCATCAATGTCACTTCTGTGGTCTCCGGCTGACCTCACACCTCTTCGCGCGCCGCCATCGAGCGAGCGCACGCGGCCGGGGCCACCCTGTGAAGGGTTCCCCTTGTCTTTCTCGTCTTCCTCCGCTTCCTCCTCCGTTTCCACCTCTTCTGCGCAGGACTCGCTCTCGCACGCCCTCGCCCCCTTCGGCTGGGACGACGCGTGGGCGGCCGAGTTCACCCCGTACGCCGAACAGGGCCTCGTGGCCGGCCGGGTCGTACGCGTCGACCGCGGTCAGTGCGACGTCATGACCGCCGACGGCATCGTCCGCGCCGACACCGCCTTCGTCACCCCGCACGACCCGCTGCGGGTCATCTGCACCGGTGACTGGGCCGCCGTCGAGACCGTCGGCAACCCGCGCTACGTGAAGGCGTACCTGCCGCGCCGGACCGCCTTCGTCCGCTCCACCTCCTCCCAGCGGTCGGAGGGGCAGATCCTCGCCGCCAACGTCGACCACGCGATCATCGCCGTATCCCTCGCCGTCGAACTGGACCTGGGACGCATCGAGCGCTTCCTGGCCCTGGCCTGGGAATCGGGGGCGCAGCCGCTGGTCGTCCTCACCAAGGCGGACCTCGTCCCGGACCCGGTGACGCTCGGCCACCTGGTCGAGGACGTCGAGTCCACCGCGCCGGGCGTCCAGGTACTGACCGTCTCCTCCGTCACCGGAGAGGGCACGGACGTCCTCGCCGCCGTCGTCGCGGGCGGCACCAGCGTGCTGCTCGGCGTCTCCGGCGCCGGCAAGTCCACACTGGCCAACGCGCTGCTCGGCGCGGAGGTCATGGAGGTCCAGGAGGCCCGCGAGGTCGACGGCAAGGGCCGCCACACCACCACGACCCGCAACCTGCTCGCCCTGCCGGGCGGCGGCGTACTGATCGACACGCCCGGGCTGCGCGGCGTCGGGCTCTGGGACGCCGAGACCGGCGTCGGCCAGGTCTTCTCGGAGATCGAGGAGTACGCGGAGCACTGCCGCTTCCACGACTGCGCGCACGAGGCGGAGCCGGGGTGCGCGGTGCTGGCCGCGGTGGACTCGGGGGAGCTGGCGGAGCGCCGCCTCGACAGCTACCGCAAGCTGCTGAGGGAGAACCAGCGGATCGTGGCCAAGACGGATGCGCGGCTGCGGTCGGAGATCCGCCGTGACTGGCGCCTCAAGTCGGCGGAGGGTCGCGCCAACTACGCGGCCAAGCGCGGCGCCCGGTCCTGACCCCCGCCGCCCCCCCCCGCGGAGCCCCGCCCCGGGGTTCCGCGGGCCCAGGGGGGGGGGGGGGGGGGGGGGGGGGGGGGGGGGGGGGGGGGGGGGGGGGGGGGGGGGGGGGGGGGGGGGGGGGGGGGGGGGGGGGGGGGGGGG
>NZ_JBVHWW010000073.1:0-12516 GCF_055563995.1 Streptomyces sp. NPDC029164
GGGTCCGGGACGGCCACTGCGGGGGGAACGACCAAGAGGCGCGGAAGGTGCGGACAAACCCCGGACGGGAGGACGGGAGAACGGGAGGACGGGGGAAAGGGGGGGGGGGGGGGGGGGAACCACCCCCCCCCACCCGTCCGTTCAGGGTCTGCGCCCGTTGCCGCGGGGTTACTTCACGGCCTTGAGCGCGTCGACCACGCCGTAGCCGTAGTACCCCGTCTGGCCCCACTTGGCCTTGCACGTGGTGGCGTCGATCAGGGCGCCCGCGGCGCTGTAGATCTGCGTCGGGCAGGCCGCCTTCGTGGACTGCGCCTTGAGCATGGCCTGCAGCTGGGAGGGCGTGGCCCCGGGGTGGGTGCTCTTGAGCAGCGCCGCGACGCCCGCGACGTGCGGGGCGGCCATCGAGGTGCCCTGCTTGTAGCCGTAGCCGCCGCCCGGGACGGTCGACAGCACGCGCCCGTTCGCGTCCGGGGTGGCCGGGACCTGCCACCTGTCGCCGCCGGGGGCGGCGACGTCCACGACGCCGAGGCCGTAGCTGGAGTAGTACGAGCGCAGTCCCTTGTCGCCGGTGGCCGAGACGGTGACCACGCCCGGGAGCTGGGTGGGCAGGTCCAGGCAGACGCTCGGGTCGACGGTGCGCGGCACCGGGGTGGTGTCGTTCGGGCTGGTCTCGTCGACGAGGGAGTCGGCCGCCAGGTCCTGGTCGGAGTTGCCGGCCGAGGCCACGTGGAGCGTGCCCTTGCGCTCGGCGTACTTCGTGGCCCGGCCGATGGCCTCCACCAGCGCCTTCTGGTCGTCGTCGGTCTTGCAGTTGAAGAGGTACGGGTCGACGTAGTAGCTGTTGTTGGTCACCTCGATCCCCTTCTCGGCGGCGAACATGAAGCCGCAGACGACCGCCTCGGTGTAGAAGAGGCTGGTCCCGGGCTCGCTCACCTTGATCGCGGCGATGTTCACGCCCGGTGCGACACCGCTGATGCCGAGGCCGTTGCGCGCGGCGCCTATGGTGCCGGCCACGTGCGTGCCGTGGTCGCTGCCGTCGGGGTACGGACGCCAGGCGCCCTCGGTGGTGTCCGCGACGCCGCCGACGCAGTTGGCCGACTGGCCCTTGGAGAAGTTCGGGGCGAGATCGGGGTGGGTGTCGTCCACACCCGTGTCGATGATGCCCACGGTGACGTTCCGGCTGCCATCGTTGATCTTGTGAGCCTCGTCGGCCTTGATCGTCCGCAGGTCCCACTGGTTGGGCTCCAGCGGCTCCTGACCCTCCTGGGCCAGTGCCGCGGCCTTGGCGGCGTCCGCCGCGCTCAACCGCTGCGTCGCGCCTTCCTCGGTGGTCTGCACCGCCTGCATCGGGGCCGTCCGGGTGGCGC
Organism: Streptomyces sp. NPDC029164; assembly: GCF_055563995.1. NCBI lineage: Bacteria > Bacillati > Actinomycetota > Actinomycetes > Kitasatosporales > Streptomycetaceae > Streptomyces > Streptomyces sp. NPDC029164. Next base: position 1,368 of record NZ_JBVHWW010000073.1, read on the forward strand.
CGACGGACACGAACAGACCGCGCTGGGCGCGCAGCTGCTTGGCGAAGTCCGGGTTCTGGGAATGTGCGACGACGACCCCGATCTGCTCATAGGCCGTCACCACCGTTCCGCCGGCCCGCTCGACGGCCTTCTTCGCCGCCTTCACCGTGGCGTACGCGTTCAGGTTCGCCACGTACGACAGCTTGGGCCCGGAGGCCGTGGGCTTCGAGGCCGTCGCCGCGTCCGCCGTGGTGCCGAGCGGTGCGGCGGAGGCCGCGACCGAGGGCAGGAAGGCGAGCGAGGCGGTGAGCGCCAGGCCGACCGGCACGGCGAGGGCGCGCCGGCGGACGGATCCCAGATGAGCCATGGGTTCTCCAGATCATCTTTGAAAAAGCCGTCCGCACGCGGTCGCGTCGGACGGGTTCATGACAAGCGAACCTAGCGCTGCCGTTCGTCCCTGCGCCATCAGTTCGAGAAATCAAAGTCCGAAGAATCCATGGGTGTTGAACCGTTCCGACACGCCGTACGTGCCGTTGACAGGGGGGCTCAGCACCATCGGCCCCCCACACGGAGGTTGTTTTGTCCGTCGTCCCCACCGCACCCGCGTCACAAGGAGATCCCCCCGTGACCACCGAAGCAGCGCCGCCGCCGGGCAGCGCGGGAACGCCCCTGGCGGGCCCCACGGCCGAAGATTTCGCGAGCGTCCAGCAGAGCGCCGAGTTCGCCGAACTGCGGAGCTCCTACCGCTCCTTCGCCTTCCCGCTCACCGTGGCCTTCATCGCCTGGTACCTGCTCTACGTCCTGCTGTCCAACTACGCGGGCGGCTTCATGGGGACCAAGGTCTTCGGCAACATCAACGTCGCCCTGGTGCTCGGCCTCGCCCAGTTCGCGACGACCTTCCTCATCGCCTGGCTGTACGCGCGGCACGCCGCCACCCGGCTCGACCCGAAGGCTGAGGCCATCAAGGCGCGGATGGAGGCCGCGGAATGAGCGGAGCGCTCCACCTGACGACGGCCGCCGGTGCCTCCGAGCACCGCCCGCTGATCATCACCCTGTTCGGGCTGTTCGTCGTCGCCACCCTGATCATCACGATCTGGGCCGGCCGCCAGACCAAGGACGCCGCCGACTTCTACGCGGGCGGCCGCCAGTTCACCGGCTTCCAGAACGGCCTCGCCATCTCCGGTGACTACATGTCCGCCGCGTCCTTCCTCGGCATCGCCGGAGCCATCGCCCTCTTCGGCTACGACGGCTTCCTCTACTCCATCGGGTTCCTCGTCGCGTGGCTGGTCGCCCTGCTGCTCGTCGCCGAGCCGCTGCGCAACTCCGGCCGCTACACGATGGGCGACGTGCTCGCCTACCGGATGCGCCAGCGGCCCGTCCGGACCGCCGCCGGCACCTCCACCATCGTGGTCTCGATCTTCTACCTGCTCGCCCAGATGGCGGGCGCCGGCGTGCTCGTCTCGCTGCTCCTGGGCATCACCAGCGACGGCGGCAAGGTCGCCATCGTCGCGCTGGTCGGCGTCCTGATGATCGTCTACGTGACCATCGGCGGCATGAAGGGCACCACCTGGGTCCAGATGATCAAGGCCGTCCTGCTCATCGCGGGCACCCTCCTGATCACCTTCCTGGTGCTGGTGAAGTTCAACTTCAACATCTCCGACCTGCTGGGCAAGGCCGCGGAGAACAGCGGACAGGGGGCGAAGTTCCTCGAACCGGGGATGAAGTACGGCAAGGACTCGACCTCGAAGCTGGACTTCATCTCGCTCGGCATCGCCCTGGTCCTGGGCACCGCCGGCCTGCCGCACATCCTGATCCGCTTCTACACGGTGCCCACCGCCAAGGCCGCGCGGAAGTCCGTGAACTGGGCCATCGGCATCATCGGCGCCTTCTACCTGATGACCATCGCCCTCGGATTCGGCGCCGCGGCCCTGCTCGACCGCGACGAGATCATCAAGTCCAACAAGGCGGGCAACACGGCGGCGCCGCTGCTCGCCCAGGCGGTCGGCGGAGGACCCGACTCCACCGGTGGCGCGATCCTCCTCGCCGTGATCTCCGCGGTCGCCTTCGCCACCATCCTCGCCGTGGTCGCGGGCCTCACCCTCGCCTCCTCCTCGTCCTTCGCCCACGACCTGTACGTGAACGTGATCCGCAAGGGCAAGGCCACCGAGAAGGAGGAGGTGCGCGCCGCCCGCTGGTCCACGGTCGTCATCGGCGCCGTCGCCATCGGCCTGGGGGCCCTGGCCCGTGACCTCAACGTCGCCGGCCTGGTCGCGCTCGCCTTCGCGGTCGCCGCCTCCGCCAACCTGCCGACGATCCTCTACAGCCTCTTCTGGAAGCGCTTCACCACCCAGGGAGCGCTCTGGTCCATCTACGGAGGGCTGATCTCGGCCGTCGGCCTGGTGCTCTTCTCCCCGGTCGTCTCCGGAAAGCCCACCTCGATGTTCAAGGACGCGGACTTCTTCTGGTTCCCCCTGGAGAACCCGGGCATCATCTCGATCCCCCTCGGCTTCTTCCTGGGCTGGCTCGGAACCGTCCTCTCCAAGGAGAAGGCCGACCCCCAGAAGTTCGCCGAGCTGGAGGTGCGCTCCCTCACGGGAACAGGGGCGCACTGACATCATCCGAACACCCAGCGTGGCCGCGTCGTAGGTCCCTACGACGCGGCCACGTTACGTCTCGTTCATTTGGGCACCTCTTCGCGACACGCGCGTCGCGTAGGCTCGAAATAGAACGCGTGAAGTAGATCCAAATATCGCGCGTACCTCTAGATCCGGACAGGGGAGGGGGCCCACAGTGCTTCTCGACACCTACGGCCGCGTGGCCACTGACCTGCGCGTCTCACTCACCGACCGGTGCAACCTGCGCTGCACGTACTGCATGCCCGAAGAGGGACTGCAGTGGCTCGGGAAGTCCGATCTGCTCAGCGACGACGAGATCGTCCGGCTGATCCGCATCGCCGTCACCCGGCTCGGCATCACCGAGGTCCGCTTCACCGGCGGCGAACCGCTGCTCCGGCCCGGCCTGGTCGGGATCGTCGAGCAGTGCGCGGCCTTGGAGCCCCGCCCCCAGATGTCGCTGACCACGAACGGCATCGGTCTCAAGCGCACCGCGCAGGCCCTCAAGGCCGCCGGCCTGGACCGCGTGAACGTTTCCCTGGACACCCTGCGGCCCGAGGTCTTCAAGACCCTCACCCGCCGCGACCGGCACAAGGACGTCATCGACGGCATGGCCGCGGCCCGCGACGCCGGCCTCACCCCCGTCAAGGTCAACGCCGTGCTCATGCCCGGGCTCAACGACGACGAGGCCCCCGACCTGCTGGCCTGGGCCGTGGAGAACGAGTACGAGCTCCGCTTCATCGAGCAGATGCCGCTCGACGCCCAGCACGGCTGGAAGCGCGACGGCATGATCACCGCCGGGGACATCCTGCAGTCCCTGCGCACCCGCTTCACGCTCACCGAGGAAGGCTCCGAGGAGCGCGGTTCCGCCCCGGCCGAGCGCTGGGTGGTCGACGGCGGCCCGGCCACCGTCGGCGTCATCGCCTCCGTCACCCGCCCGTTCTGCGGCGCCTGCGACCGTACGCGGCTCACGGCCGACGGCCAGGTCCGTACGTGCCTGTTCGCCACCGAGGAGTCGGACCTGCGCGCCGCCCTGCGCTCGGGCGCCCCGGACGAGGAGATCGCCCGGCTGTGGAAGGTGGCGATGTGGGGCAAGAAGGCCGGCTCCGGCCTCGACGACCCGTCGTTCCTGCAGCCCGACCGCCCCATGTCCGCGATCGGCGGCTGACCGCCGTCGGCGGCTGACCCCGGCCGGCCGCCGGCCGGGCTCAGCGCAGGCGCTCCGAGCCCTCCGGCTGCACCCACTCGTCGAGCTTCACGACGTCCTTGAGGAAACCGCGGACCCCCAGGAACTGGGAGAGGTGTTCGCGGTGCTCCTCGCACGCCAGCCAGGTCTTGCGGCGCTCCGGCGCGTGCAGCGTCGGGTTGTTCCACGCCAGGACCCAGACGGCCGCGTCGCGGCAGCCCTTGGCGGAGCAGGTGGGCGTTTCGTCGGGGCCGGAGGGGACACCGGAAGCGTCTGAGGAAGTCACGGCCCAACCCTAGAACGGAAAGGCGACGCCGAGCAGCCACGGGGGGAGCTGCCCGGCGTCGGTCCGTCGCTCCGACGGGGGATGCGGAGCGCGTGAGCAGTATGTCACGCAGGACCCGGTGCAGTGCACCGGAACTTCATGATTGATCTGAGCTTTTCTTGAGGTTTCCCGCGTCCAGCGCCGGCCGCACCGGAGCGGGGATGAAGTGGGAGGGCAGCGAGGGTGTCGACTCGCGCCCCGCGTTGGCGATGACCACGGCCACGTACGGCAGCAGGGCTCCCGCGACGAGCGTCACGATGGCCACCGGGCGCTGCACGTTCCACAACAGCACGGTCGCGATGACCGACAGCGTCCTGATCCCCATCGAGATCACGTACCGGCGCTGGCGGCCCCGCACGTCCTCGTCGAGGCCCATCCGCGCACCGGTGATCCGGAACACCTCGGCCCCGTTCCGCTTCTGCCGCTTCGTCCGTTCCACGCTCCACCGCCCGATCGCCCGCCGGGCGCACCCCGGCCCGGACCCTCCCCACCGTACGCCGCCTGCGCACCGGCGAGGAGAGGGGGCACCCCCATTGGGGGTGCCCGAAATGCGCGGTACGCCGGACGGGCCGAAACTGGGCCCACGTGCGCACAACGCGCCAGGAGGAGGCTCGTCATGAGTTGGTTGTGGGCGATCATCGTCGGTTTCGTGCTGGGGCTGATAGCCAAGGCCATCCTGCCGGGCAAGCAGCACCAGCCACTGTGGCTGACCACTCTCTTCGGCATCGCCGGCGCGGTCCTCGGCAATGCCGTGGCCACCTGGATCGGCGTCGGGGAGACCAGGGGCATCGACTGGATCCGGCACCTGCTGCAGCTCGCCGGCGCGGTTCTCGTGGTCGGGCTGGGCGAAATGCTCTACGGAGCGATCCGGGGCCGCAAGCGGCAGATGACCTGAGGCACTCCGGATCATGACGGAGGGGCCGGCCGGACCCATCGGATCCGAACCGGCCCCTCCGCCGTGTTCCGCGCGCGCCGTCCTACGAGGCGTCAGGCGCCGGTGACCTCGACGGCCGCCAGGTTCTTCTTGCCCCGGCGCAGCACCAGCCAGCGCCCGTGCAGCAGGTCCTCCTTGGCGGGGACCGCGTCCTCGGCGGTGACCTTCACGTTGTTCACGTAGGCGCCGCCCTCCTTCACGGTCCGGCGGGCGGCCGACTTGCTCGCGACCAGGCCGGTCTCCGCGAGCAGGTCCACGACCAGGCCCAGCTCCGGGACCCGGGCGTGCGGCAGCTCGGACAGGGCCGCGGCGAGCGTGGCCTCGTCCAGCTCCGCCAGCTCGCCCTGACCGAACAGCGCCTTCGACGCGGCGATCACGGCGGCGCACTGGTCGGCGCCGTGCACGAGCGTGGTCAGCTCCTCCGCCAGCGCCCGCTGCGCGGCACGCGCCTGCGGCCGCTCGGCGGTCTGCGCCTCCAGCGCCTCCAGCTCCTCACGGGACCTGAAGGACAGGATCCGCATGTACGTGGAGATGTCCCGGTCGTCCACGTTCAGCCAGAACTGGTAGAACGCGTACGGCGTGGTCATCTCCGGGTCGAGCCAGACGGCCCCGCTCTCGGACTTGCCGAACTTGGTGCCGTCCGCCTTGACCATCAGCGGGGTCGCCAGCGCGTGCACCACCGCTCCCGGCTCGACGCGGTGGATCAGGTCGAGTCCGGCCGTCAGGTTGCCCCACTGGTCGGAGCCGCCCTGCTGGAGCACGCAGCCGTAGCGCCGGTACAGCTCCAGGAAGTCCATGCCCTGGAGCAGCTGGTAGCTGAACTCGGTGTAGCTGATGCCCTGGTCGGAGTCGAGCCGCTTGGCGACCGAGTCCTTCGTCAGCATCTTGTTGACCCGGAAGTGCTTGCCGATGTCCCGCAGGAACTCGATGGCGGACATGCCCGCCGTCCAGTCCAGGTTGTTCACCATGAGCGCCGCGTTCTCGCCCTCGAAGGACAGGAACGGCTCGATCTGGGTGCGCAGCCGGGTCACCCAGTTCGCGATCGTCTCCGGGTCGTTCAGGGTCCGCTCGGCGGTCGGCCGCGGGTCGCCGATCTGCCCGGTGGCCCCGCCGACCAGCGCCAGCGGCCGGTTCCCGGCCAGCTGGAGCCGGCGCACGGTGAGCACCTGCACCAGGTGCCCCACGTGCAGCGAGGCGGCCGTCGGGTCGAAGCCGCAATAGAACGTGACCGGACCGTCCGCGAAGGCCTTGCGCAGCGCTTCTTCATCGGTGGACTGGGCGAAGAGCCCACGCCACTTCAGTTCGTCGACGATGTCCGTCACGGTCTCTCGACTCCTTCGGATGATGGAAATTGCAACACTTCGTTGCAACGGTCAGTCTAGGCCGGTCAGACGCCCTTGCTGACCGAACTCATGTTGAAATCCGGGATGCGCAGCGCGGGCATCGCGGCCCGGGTGAACCAGTCGCTCCACTCGCGCGGCAGGGTCTTCTCGGTCCGGCCGGCCTCCGAGGCCCGCGACAGCAGGTCCACGGGGGACTCGTTGAAGCGGAAGTTGTTGACCTCGCCGACGACCTGCCCGTTCTCCACCAGGTAGACGCCGTCCCGGGTCAGCCCCGTGAGCAGCAGCATGGCCGGATCCACCTCGCGGATGTACCAGAGGCAGGTCAGCAGCAGACCGCGCTCGGTCCCCGCCACCATCTCCTCCAGGGACTTCTCGCCGCCCCCGTCGAGGATCAGGTTCCCGAAGCCGGGGGAGAGCTGCATGCCGGTCAGCCCGGCGGTGTGCCGGGTCGTGGTCAGACGGGCCAGCTGCCCCTCGCGGATCCACTCGGTCGCCGGGACCGGCAGGCCGTTGTCGAAGACCGAGGCGTCGTCGCCGGAGCTGTGCGCGATCACGAACGGCGCGCTCTCCAGGCCCGGCGCGTTCGGGTCGCTGCGCAGCGTCAGCGGCAGCTCGGACAGCTTCTCGCCGAGCCGGGTGCCGCCGCCGGGCTTGGAGAAGACCGTACGGCCCTCCACCGCGTCCCGGGCCGCCGCCGACCACATCTGGTAGATCAGCAGGTCCGCCACGGCCGTCGGCGGCAGCAGGGTCTCGTACCGCCCGGCGGGCAGGTCGATCTTCCGCTCCGCCCACCCCAGGCGTACGGCGAGCTCCGCGTCCAGCGCGGTCGGGTCCACGTCCTTGAAGTCACGGGTGGAGCGGCCGGCCCAGGCCGAGCGCTGCCGGTCCGGCGACTTCGCGTTGAGCTCCAGCGTCCCCTTGGGCTGGTCGTGGCGCAGCCGCAGCCCGGTGGAGGTGCCGACGTACGTCGAGACCAGCTCGTGGTTGGCGAAGCCGTACAGCTCGCGGCCGCCCGCCCGGGCCCGGGCGAAGGCCTCGCCGAGGGCCGGGGCGAAGTCCGCGAACACCGCCGAGGTGGTCTCGGCCGGGGCGTCGGTGAAGTCCGGCGAGGCCGGGGTCCCGGTGACCAGCGGCTGCGCGTCCTCCGCCGGGCCCGCCCCGCGCGCGGCCGCCTCGGCGGCCCGCACCAGCGGCTCCAGGTCGGCCGCGGTGACGGCGGAGCGCGAGACGACCCCCGAGGCCGTGCCCTCCTTGCCGTCGACCGTGGCGATGACCGTCAGGGACCGGCCCCGGGTGACGCCGTTGGTGGTGAGCGCGTTGCCCGCCCAGCGCAGGTTGGCGCTGGACTCCTCGTCGGCGATGACGACACAGCCGTCGGCGGTGGACAGCTCCAGCGCCCGCTCGACGATCTCGTGGGGCTTGGTGCGTCCGTTCGAAAGCGTGCTCATCGGCCGGCCTCCTGCGTGGTGTTCAAGATGTTCACGTCGCGGAACAACGCGGACGGGCAGCCGTGCGAGACCGCCGCGACCTGGCCGGGCTGGGCCTTCCCGCAGTTGAAGGCGCCGCCCAGGACGTAGGTCTGGGGGCCGCCGACCTTCTCCATCGAGCCCCAGAAGTCGGTCGTGGTGGCCTGGTACGCGACGTCGCGCAGCTGTCCGGCCAGCCGGCCGTTCTCGATCCTGTATGCCCGTTGCTGGGTGAACTGGAAGTTGTACCGCTGCATGTCGATCGACCAGGAGCGGTCGCCGACCACGTAGATCCCCCGCTCCACGCCGCCGATGAGGTCCTCGGTCGAGAGCCCGCCCGGATCCGGCTGCAGCGAGACGTTCGCCATCCGCTGGACGGGCACGTGCCCGGGGGAGTCGGCGTAGGCGCAGCCGTTGGAGCGGCCGAGGCCGGTCAGCTTCGCGATCCGCCGGTCCAGCTGGTAGCCGACCAGGGTGCCGTCCTTGACCAGGTCCCAGGACTGCGCCTGGACGCCCTCGTCGTCGTACCCGATGGTCGCCAGACCGTGCTCCGCCGTGCGGTCACCGGTCACGTTCATGATCGAGGAGCCGTACGTCAGCTTGTTCAGCTGGTCGAAGGTGGCGAAGGAGGTCCCCGCGTACGCCGCCTCGTAGCCCAGGGCCCGGTCGAGCTCGGTGGCGTGGCCGATCGACTCGTGGATGGTGAGCCACAGGTTGGACGGGTCCACCACCAGGTCGTAGCGCCCGGCCTCGACGCTCGGCGCCCGCATCTTCTCGGCGAGCAGGCCGGGGATCTGCTCCAGCTCGGCGTTCCAGTCCCAGCCGGTGCCGGTCAGGTACTCCCAGCCACGGCCGGCGGGCGGGGCGATGGTGCGCATCGAGTCGAACTCGCCGGTCGTGCCGTTCACGGCGACGGCCGTGAGCTGTGGGTGGATCCGCACCCGCTGCTGCGTGGTCGAGGTGCCCGCGGTGTCGGCGTAGAACTTGTTCTCGTGCACGGCGAGCAGCGAGGCGTCCACGTGTGCCACCCCGTCGGCGGCCAGCAGCCCCGCGCTCCACTCGGCGAGCAGCGCCGCCTTCTCCGCGTCCGGGACCTCGAAGGGGTTCACGTCGTAGGCGGAGATCCAGGTGCGGTCCGCGTGCACGGGCTCGTCCGCGAGCTCCACGCGCTCGTCCGAACCGGCAGCCTTGATCACCTGGGCGGACAGCTTCGCCATGGCCACGGCCTGGGAGGCCACCTTGGCGGCGGCGTCCATGGTGAGGTCCACGCCCGAGGCGAATCCCCAGCTGCCCCCGTGGACCACCCGGACCGCGAATCCGAGGTCGGTGGTGTCGGACCCGCCGGCGGGCTTGGCGTCCCGCAGGCGCCAGGAGGCGCTGCGGATCCGCTCCAGCCGGAAGTCGGCATGCTCGGCGCCCAGCGCGCGGGCCCGGGCGAGCGCCGCGTCGGCGAGCGCCCGCAAGGGAAGCGCGGTGAAAGCCGCGTCGATGGAATGGGGCACGGAAGTCCTCCCGGGGTCGGAGCCGGTCGCCCCGATCATGTCGCGATCGGGGCCTTCGTGCCTACATCTTTCTGTAGGGACTCGACAGAGCCCGCCGCGAGGCCCTGTGGGGGGTCGATTCTCCGTACGAGCGATGCGACCTATAGGTTTTTGGTATTCAGACCGCTAGCGAAAGGGTGATCCGTTGAGCCGCTCGGTTCTCGTCACCGGAGGAAACCGGGGCATCGGCCTCGCCATCGCCCGAGCCTTCGCGGAGGCCGGCGACAAGGTCGCGATCACGTTCCGGTCGGGTGAGCCGCCGGAGGCCCTCACCTCCCTCGGTGTCCTGGCGGTGCGGTGCGACATCACCGACTCCGAGCAGGTGGAGCAGGCCTACAAGCAGATCGAGGACGCGCACGGCGCGGTCGAGGTGCTGGTGGCCAATGCCGGCATCACCAAGGACACGCTGCTGATGCGGATGTCCGAGGAGGACTTCGCGTCCGTCGTCGACACGAACCTCACCGGCACGTTCCGGGTGGTCAAGCGCGCGAACCGTGGCATGCTCCGTGCCAAGAAGGGCCGCGTCGTCCTGATCTCCTCGGTCGTCGGACTGCTCGGCTCGGCCGGCCAGGCCAACTACGCCGCCTCGAAGGCCGCGCTGGTCGGCTTCGCCCGCTCGCTCGCCCGTGAGCTGGGTTCCCGCAACATCACCTTCAACGTCGTCGCCCCCGGTTTCGTGGACACCGACATGACGAAGGTGCTCACCGACGAGCAGCGCGCGGGCATCGTGGGCCAGGTGCCGCTCGGCCGTTACGCGCAGCCCGAGGAGATCGCGGCAGCCGTCCGCTTCCTGGCGTCCGACGACGCCGCGTACATCACCGGAGCCGTCATTCCCGTTGACGGCGGATTGGGCATGGGTCACTGATCGCCATGAGTGGAATTCTCGACGGCAAGCGCATCCTCATCACGGGGGTGCTGATGGAGTCGTCCATCGCCTTCCACGCCGCCCGGCTGGCCCAGGAGCAGGGCGCCGAGGTCGTCCTCACCGCGTGGCCGCGTCCGAGCCTGACCGAGCGCATCGCCAAGAAGCTGCCCAAGCCGGTCAAGGTGATCGAGCTCGACGTCACCAACGAGGAGCATCTCGCCCGCCTGGAGGGCCTCGTCCGCGAGGAGCTCGGCGGCCTCGACGGTGTCGTCCACTCGATCGGCTTCGCGCCGCAGGACGCCCTCGGCGGCAACTTCCTGAACACCCCGTTCGAGTCGGTCGCCACCGCCATGCACGTCTCGGCGTTCTCGCTGAAGTCGCTGACCATGGCCTGCAAGCCGCTGTTCCCGGTGGAGGGCGCGGCCGTCGTCGGCCTCACCTTCGACGCGCAGTTCGCGTGGCCGCAGTACGACTGGATGGGCCCGGCCAAGGCCGCCCTGGAGGCCACCAGCCGTTACCTCGCCCGCGACCTGGGCAAGGAGAACATCCGCTGCAACCTGGTCTCGGCCGGTCCGATCGGGTCGATGGCCGCGAAGTCCATCCCGGGCTTCGGCGAGCTGGCCGACGTCTGGAACTCCCGCTCCATGCTGGAGTGGGACATGAGCGACCCGGAGCCGACGGGCAAGGCCATCGTGGCCCTGCTGTCGGACTGGTTCCCGAAGACCACCGGCGAGATCGTCCACGTGGACGGCGGCCTGCACGCGATGGGTGCCTGACCTCGGGTCGGCACTCCTGCGTCCGTACGGCGGGGGGGGGGGGGGGGGGGGGGGGGGGGGGGGGGGGGGGGGGGGGGGGGGGGGGGGGGGGGGGGGGGGGGGGGGGGGGGGGGGGGGGGGGG
>NZ_JBVHWW010000074.1:0-12456 GCF_055563995.1 Streptomyces sp. NPDC029164
CGAACAAGGCGTCGCCCGCGGCATCCTCGAACGCACCAAGCAAGGACGATCCGTGTACTACACCCCCACCACCACCAACCAACCCCAACCACAACCACAACACCCCTAACCCACCCCTCTCGGATCATCTGATCGTTGGTTGATGTGTGTCGTTGACTGACGCGCGGTGGGCGCGGATGGGCCGTTGCTGCCGGACCGGGCACCTCGGCGTGGTGGGCGGTGGGCGTGATCACCGTCAGGTGATCGACGCGATCGCGTTCAAGTACCGCACCGGGGTGCCGTGGATGGATCTGCCAGAGCACTTCGGGTGGTGGGAAGTCACCTAGAGCAGGCTGAGGATCTGGGCGATCGACGGCACATGGGAAAGCGTCTTCGCCGCCCTGCTCGCCCAGGCCGATGCCGAAGAGGACCTCAATGGGTCGTCGCGGTCGACTTCACCATCGTTCGCGCCCCCCAGCACGCCGCCGGGGCCCGTCAAAAGGGGCCCGGCCGGCGAGCCCGCCGACCATGCCCTCGGACGGTCCCGCGGCGGGCTGACCACGAAGATCCACCCCGCCGCCGACGGTCGTTGCCGGCCCTTGGCGTTCGTGGCCACGCCCGGCCAGGCCGGCGATGCTCCAGCGTTCACCCAGGTCATGGCGGCGATCCGGGTGGAGCGACAGGCCGTCCCCTAACCCAACCCGCAGTTGTACTGGCCGACAAGGCCTACTCGTCCCGCGCGATTCGCGAGCATCTGCGCAAGCGCAAAACCCGGGCCGTGATCCCGCAGCCGGCCGACCAGGCCGCCAACCGCAAGCAGCTGGGCCGCCTCGGCGGCCGCCCGGCGGCCTTCGACCGTGAGGCCTACAAGCAGCGGAACGCCGTCGAACGCCGCATCAACAAGCTCAAACAATGGCGCGGGCCGGCCACCCGCTACGACAAGACAGCAACCGTCTACCGGGTGGCCCTTCACCTCGCGGCCATCCACATCTGGTCCGCGAGGTGATCGCCAAGAAGCGGGCTAGTACCGGCGGGGACCGGCCCGGACCGGACCGGGATGGCTGGGGGCCGGCCGGGGCCAGTCCGACGGTGGCCCGGTGTGTCTGCGCGGCCCGTGCAGCCCAGGTCCCTTCAATGGACAGCCTCCTACGGAAACGGGCACCGTATGACCCCCTCCGCACTACACACCCGCCGCTCCGTCCTCACCGGCGCCTTCACCCTGGCCGCCACGGCGGCGCTGCCCCTGGCCTCGGCCGGGCGCGCGTACTCGGCCACCGGCCCGGACGTCATCGCCTGCGCCGCCTGGGGCGCCCGCGCCCCGTCCGAGTCCGTCGTCGTCCTCGCCAACCGCCCAGAGCGGATCATCGTCCACCACACGGCAACAGCGAACGTGACGGACTACTCCAGACAACGCGCCTTCGCCCTCGCCCGCGCCATCCAGACCTACCACATGGACGCACAGGGCTGGATCGACACCGGCCAACACTTCACCATCAGCCGCGGGGCCTTCGTCCTCGAAGGCCGCCACAACAGCCTCACGGAACTACGCGCCGGCACCCGCCAAGTCCGCGCGGCACACTGCATCGGACAGAACACCCTCTCGATCGGCATCGAAAACGAAGGCACCTACACCTCACAGGCCCCACCCGCAGCGCAATTCGCGATGCTGACCGACCTGTGCGCCCACATCTGCGACCAGTACAACCTGCCCGCCACCGAGATCTACGGCCACCGCGATTTCAACGCCACCTCCTGCCCCGGCGACCACCTCTACGCACTCCTTCCCGCACTCCGCAACAACGTCGCCGCCCGACTGAACACCCCCCAACCGAACCCACAAACACATACCGCACCCAACCCACTAGGGGACCTGCTCCGAGACGCCTCCAACCAACCAGACACCGCCTACACCGAATACCTCCCGGCAAACCTGCTCCCCTGACCGGTCACCCCCCACCCCCCACCACCACAGCCACAGCCGCCAACACCAGGCGCGTCAACACGGCGGTCCACGGCTCATCCTCCGGGCCGGTGACATCTCGTCGGCCGGACGCGGGTCCGCAAACCCGTCCGACACCGCGCGGATTTCGGGGCGAGAGGCCCTTCGGCGGTGGCTCGCCGGGCGGACCTCGCCCGCCCGGCGAGCCGGCGCGTGCGCGCAGTGGATCACTTTCGGTGCCAGCATGCGTGGCGCACGCAGGAGCCGGCGCGGCGAACACCGCACAGGGACGAGAGGGAGGACCGTGACGCCTCAGACCGTGACGGATCAGACCGTGACGGATCAGGCGGCGGCCGATGAAGCGGCCCAGCCCATTCCCGGGCAGGGCAGACCGCCCGCCCACCGACCCGGAACCGTCGACGAGGCCGGGACCGTCGACGAGACCAGGACCGTTGACGGGACCGGGGCTGGGGCCGCCGGTGGGACCGTGGCGGAAGGACCCGACGCGGAGCTTCTGGTCGCGGCGTCCGTGCTGCTGGCCGACGCGGCCCTCACCGCGAAACGAGCCGGTGCGGAACTGACCGGGGCGCTCAGCAGTTGGCGGTTCCCTCTGGCCGCCCTGCGCAGTCCCGGGTGGGCGCTCGGCACGGCGGCGGCGTGCGCCAGGGCACTGACCAGCCCCTCGGGGCTCGGGTTCGGCCCGAACGGCGGGCTCGTCGGGGAGCTGGCCCGGATGGCGGGGAACGTGACCCACCGCCGCCCGGCCGCGGTGTCCATGGCCGTGGACGCCTTCGCGCTGCGGATCGAGGCGGCGGTCGTCGAGCACCCGAACCTCGGCTCGGCACTGGCCAGACGGCTCACCGACGCCATGGTGGAGGGCAACCGCTGGGAGGCGCTGCGGGCCCTGCACGCGCTGGTCGAGCGGCTGGGCGTGACACGCGCCCTGACGACCGTCAGCCCGGTCATCATGGAGTTGCTGGCGCTGCTGGGACTGCTCGACGAGAACCCGGTCAACGACGGCTTCTCCTGGGTGACGCTCGCCGGCGGGGTACCGGCCACGGATCCCTTCCTCGGGCTGCCGAGTTCGCTGCTCGCCCTCCTCAACCCCGGTCCCGGGCGGGCGGAACGGACCGAACCCGATGCGATCCTCGCGAAGGTCCTCACGACCTCCCGCAACGACGTCGTCAGCTACATCAACGACATCGGCGCCCTCGGCAACCACGGGCTGGTACTGCTGCGGCGCGTCGAGTGCGCCGACGGCCACGTCCGGTACGTGCTGTTGCTGCCCGGCACGAGCTTCGGGCTGCCGAGCAACAGCACCCCGCAGGACCTGCTCGGGGCGTTCGACGGCTGCCTGCGCTCCGACACCACATACACGCGCGCGGCACGGAAGCTCCTGCGCCGGGCGGGGGTACCGGCCGGGGCGGAGGTGATGTTCGTCGGGCACAGCCTGGGCGGACTGACGGCGATGAACCTGGCGATGGACGCGGAGTTGGCATCCGCCTACCGGATCACCCACGTGGTCACGCTCGGCTCCCCCATCGACAACAAACGCCCCGCCGACCACACCACCCAGGTGATCAGTCTCGTCAACAAGCACGACGTGATCCCCATGCTCGACGGGCGCGGACCCGCCTCTCCCAACGACATCCCCGCCGGCTGGGTCGAACTGACCTGGCTGGACGAGTCGTACGACTACCCGCTCTCACACGCGCCCCAGGCGTACTCCGACACCCTGCGCGGTGAGATGGCACACCACCGGGACCTCGTCAACAAACTGATCAGCGCCTACGACGGCGAAATCGTCGGGAACCAGCCGTACATGCTCCGTGACAAGTGACAAGTACCAAGTGACAAGTACCAAGTGCGAGTGCCCAGTGAGCCTGTGAACTTGAGAGAGAGCTACCGATGACCCATGCCGACGGCCCGGCCACGGCGGCGGCGCGGCCCGAGACTGCCTGGCCCCTGGAGAACCTGCTGTTCAGCGCCGCGCTGGTGGCCAGGCGGATCCCGTGGGCGGACCTGCCCGCGCGCACACTCGGCCTGGGCACACTGACCCGCGACGGGCTGACGGACCGGCTGATGGCCCATCTGAGGAACGGCCGGGCAGGGCGGCCGGTACGGATGCGCACCCCCTACGGGTCCTTCCTCATGCCCCTGACCCGGATGGATGCCCAGACCCTCCTCACCCGCGGCCAAGCCGCCGGGGCGCTGGGAGTCCCCTGCGCTCTCACGGCCGACGGCCTCCGGCACGGACTGTCGCCCCACGCGACGCCGCAGGGCGCGACAGAGACGGGGGCGGGGGTGTGGGAGGCGCCGGCACCGGGCGGTGCCGGCGGCACGGGCGGCCTGGACGGCCAGGTCGCCGAGCACCTCGCCACGATGGCCCGGACCCGGCGGGAGGACGGCACCCTGGACCGGGACCACTGGGAGCCCGCCATGCGGCGGCTGAGCCGGCACGTCGTCCTGGGAGCCGACGCCGCCGAGGACACCCTGCTGAGCACGATGGTCACGGCGGCGGCGGAAGCCGCGGGCGGACGTGCCTACGAGGCACGGGCGGCGGCCGTACGACGGCGGATGGCACCGTACCTGGCCGACCCCGACCCTGGCTGCCTGGCCGCCCGCCTGACGGTTGCCGCCGGCGGCCAGGGCGGGGCAGATCCGTACCCGGCCGTCGCCCACGCACTGGCCCTGGTGACGGCGGCCACCAGCGTATCGGCGTTGAAGGCCCTCACCCTCCTCACCACGGACGCGGACGGGGACACGGACACGGACACGGCCGCAGATGCTCGCGGAACGCGTGCGGGCGTCACGGAGACGGCGGCACCGCCCACCGAGGAGGCAATCGACCACGCCATGGACCAGGCCCTGGAACAGCACCCCGTCCTGGCCGCCATGGTGTATCCGGTCCGCACGCCGTTCACCGCACAGGGCCTGTCGATCGGAGCCGGAGAAGAGATCCTCTACGACGCGGCCCTGTTGGGGCCGCACGGCCAGGGCGAGCGGACGGACCCCGCGTGGGCGCTGTGCGGGAGCCCGTCCGGCTGCCCGGCCGCCCGGTTCGCCGCGCACGTGGCCCGCGAAGTCCTCCGCCAGACCGTGGTGCGGCCGGTGCTTCCCGGTGCACGGATCGCGGCAGCCCCCCTGCCGGACACCGCCGGTTCCCGGGCCGTGGCCAGGGCCGCGCCGCTCGCCGCGTACGGGGCACGGGGGCAGGCCGACGCGGACCGGCTGGAGGAACATGCCGAGAGGCTGTGCGCGTGCGCGGCCGACACCGGCTGGAACGGCAGCGAGACCGGCGAGCGGTTCCGAATGGCCCTCCTCGCCCACGCCGAGCGCTGCTCGCGGGCGGCCGAGGACGTGCGGCGTGCCGCGAGGTGGCTGGCGGACTGATCCGGGCCGATCCACAGGCCACCCACTCCGTACCAGGGGCCCGCTCCCGCTCCGGCCTGTCCCCGGGACCCTCGAACGGAGTACTTCGGGCGGTCGCACCCCGGTCGGCCGTGATCAACAGGCCTCCCAGCCGTTGAACCGGCGCAAACACCGACTCGCCGGCCGCGGGTCGGCCGGCGAGCGATGCGAGAGTGGGTCCGCGCATGCGGGACAGCGTGATCGAGATGATCAAGGCGACCGGGACGGAACTCGGCTCCGCCAGACGGCTCCTCGGCGAAGCCGGCGGAGTGGCGTGGGACCGCCTCCTGGACTGGCTCGTCGACGACTACTTCCGAGTCATCGCGCTCGGCCTGGAGAACATCCCGGCCGACGGCCCGGCCGTGATCGCCGTCAACCACTCCGGTGCCTGGGGCCTCGACGCCTTCGTCCTCGACAAAGTCCTCGGCAGGGCGCTGGACCGGCGCGTACGGTTCCTCGCGGCTCCGTTCGTCTTCCGCACCCCCATCCTGGGACGACACGCCCGCCGTAACGGCGCGCTGCCGATCGGCCCGACGGCCGGCGTCGAGCACCTCAACGCCGGGCAGCTCGTCGGGGTGTACCCGGAAGGCATCGCGGGCCTGGAGAAACCGTTCACCGAGCGGTACCGACTGAGGTCCTTCAGCCCCGGTTTCGCGGTCGCCGCCATCCGCGCGGGCGCCCCCGTGGTACCCATCGGGATCGTCGGCGCGGAGGAGGCTTGCCCCAAACTCGGCGAAGTACCCACCCTGGCACGGCTGCTGGGCGTGCCGTACTTCCCGGTCACCACGCCGTTCCCGCTGCCGTCCAACTGGACGATCACCATCGGAGAACCGATCCCCGCGCCGGCCCGCCCCGAGGGCCTGGCCGCCCGCCGGGACGCCGCCCGCACCCTCAGCGAAACCACCCGAACCGCCGTCCAGGAACTCCTCGACCGCGAACTCGCCGACCGAGAGCACCTCTTCGACTGAGCACGCCCCACACGCCCCACACGCCCCATCCCGCCCCACACGTCCGGCCCGCCGGCCTACGGCCCGTTCCTCGTCCTCGTCGATGACGTCGGGGGCGCGGCTGAGCAGGAGTGCGTTGCTTGTCATAGAAGGTGGCGTCGCGGGGGGTACCACTGTGGTGGGAGCGGGCCGCCACCCGTGGGGGTAGGGAGGAATCACCTCCTGGTGGGACGACAGGGCGGCGGGCGGCGGCTACGTTGTCGCCCGTTGCGCAACGCCCATACGGAGGTTCGTCGCATGCAGACCCGTTTGGCTGATGGCTCCCGCAAGCCAGTGGTGTGGGGGATATCGCTTGTCCTGATCACGGTCGCCGCGCTCCTGGGGGTGTCGCCCGGGGCCGCCACGGCGACGGGCCCCGCCGCCGCGCCGGCGACCCCGCCTGCGCCCGTGCCCGTTCTGTCCTGGGGGCCGTGTGCCGGCCCGGCGGACGGTTTCGAGTGCGCGACCGCCCAGGTGCCGCTGGACTACCGCCGGCCCACCGGTCCCACGATTCCCCTCGCGGTCACCCGACGGGTCGCGGGCACGCCGGCCCACCGCTCCGGTGTCCTCGTCCTGCACCCGGGCGGGCCGGGCAACTCCGGTGTGGACTTCGCCCGTAACAGCTACGCGGCGCTCCCCGCGTCCCTGCGTGACGCCTTCGACGTCGTCGGGTACGACATGCGCGGTGTGGCGCGCAGCGGTCAGGTGGAGTGCTGGGACGACAAGGAATACGCGGCGGCCGTCGACGCCGCGCGCGGCGTTCCCGGTCCGGGAACCCTGCAGACAGCGATCCGGCAAGGCGCCGACTTCGCCAACGCCTGCCGGCAACGCTCCGGTGGCCTCGTGCCGTTCATCGGCACCGCCTCGAACGCCAAGGACCTCGACCTGCTGCGCCAGGCCCTCGGCGAGGAGAAGCTCTCCTTCTACGGCCGCTCCTTCGGCAGCTACGTCGGCACCGTCTACGCCGCGCAGTTCCCCCGGCGGGTGCGCGCCATGGTCCTGGACGGGGCTTACGATCCGCGGCGTTACGCGGACGTGCCGTACGCCTACGACGCCGCGCAGTTCGTCGCCCTGGACGCGGCGGTGGGCCGGTTCCTTGATTGGTGCGCGCACAACCCCGCCGCCTGCGGGTTCGGCGAGGGGCGGCCGCGGGAGGCCTTCGAGGAGTTGAAGCGGGCGCTGGACGCGGATCCGGTCATCAGCGCGAGCGGGCGTCCGGCCACCGGGTACACGCTCGCGTACCGCCTGATGTTCAACATCAACGCGGGCAAGGAGATCTGGCCCGAGCTGGGGCAGGCCCTGCGGGCGGCGCAGGCGCGCCAGGGTTCCTTCCTGCTGAACCCGCCCTCCCCCGCGTCGTTCGACTTCCTCAACGTGAACATGGCCGTCGAGTGCGCCGACCGTGTCTACCCGGCCGGCCGGCTGCTCCTGGGCGCGCTGGTCAGCGCCCATGTGGGGTCGGCGCCGCTGCTGGGTCCCCCCATCGGGCTCGGGCCGCCCACCTACGACCACAACCACGCGCCGACCTGCGCCCAGTGGCCGGCGGAGCGCCCGAGCCGCTACGAGGGCTCCTACCGGGCACAGGGCTCCGCCCCGATCCTGGTCCTGGGCACGACCGGGGACCCGGACACCCCGTACCAGGACGCGGTGGCCCTGGCCGGGACGCTGGAGGCCGGACGGCTGCTGACGTTCGACGCCGAGGGACACACCGCCTACAACCGCAGTGCGTGCGTCAGCGCCCTGGTCACGGACTACCTCGCCACCCTGGCGCTTCCCGCACGCGGGACCGTCTGTGCGGACGAGACGCCGGCGGGGGCACTGGGCCGCCGCACCGCGGGCATCGAGGTCGACGAGACACGCGATGTGATCCCCACCCTGCGCTGAGCACAAGGGCATCGGGGCGGGACGGGGGCGGGGCGGGTCGGATCGGATCGGATCGGATCGGATCGGATCGGATCGGATCGGAGTAGGATGCCGGGCGGACGGATCCGTAGCGCAGAGGTCGACGCGCGCGGTCTCCAAAACCGCGAGGACGCCGGTTCGAATCCGGTCGGCTCCGTCCGACCCGACCGCCCGGTCATGCGTGGCTGAGGATGACCAGCAGCCCGGTGCATTCCGCGAGGACCTGCGCGGCGAGAGCCGTATGTCGCAGCCGCCCGGCGGGAGCGGCCAGGGCGGCGGCGAACGCCACGGTGCCCAGGCTGACGCTCCACAGGAACAGCGAGCCGGGAAGCCCGGAGGTGCACTGTTCCCCGTACGTCACACAGCGCGAGGCTGCCGGGGAGGACAGGGCCAGGACGCCTGCGGCGAGGGCCGCCGGTATGAACAGGGCGGCGGACAGGACGGACCAGAGGGTGCGGCGGGCCCGGCACAGCCGTGCGGGTACTCACCTCGCGGGTGTGCGCCGTGCTCAGTCCGCCTGCACCGCACGCGGCCCGGGGCCGGGTTCGTGAGCGGTTCGCCGGCGCGCGTCGGCCGCTGTCGGCGGCCGGTGCGCAGGCACACTGGGGCCATGAACGTGAACGGCGATCTTCTGGCCCGGGCGCAGGTGTCGACCCGGCTTCCCGCCCAGGACCTGGAACGGGCGCGGCGCTTCTACGCGGAGCGGCTCGGTCTGGAGCCGGTCGACGAACGGCCCGGCGGCCTTCTGTACCGGTGTAGGAGTGCGGAGTTCGTGCTGTTCCGGTCCACGGGGGCCTCGGCCGGCACGTTCACGCAGATGGCGTTCGAGGTCGACGACCTCACGGCCGTGGTCGCGGAGCTCAAGCGGCGGGGCGTGGTCTTCGAGGACGTCGACGTGCCCGGGTTCACGACGAGGGACTCGATCGCCGAGATCGAGGGGAACTACCCGAGCAAGGCTGCCCGGGGCGAGCGCGGCGCCTGGTTCCGTGACAGCGAGGGCAACCTGCTGGGCATCGGCGAACCGGTCATCTAGGGCGCGAAGCATCACCGATGTCCTGGCCGGACGTGGCGGGAAAGCGACCGTCGCCGCCCTGGCGAGGCGCAAGATCCCTATGCTGACGGCATGCTCGACATACCTCTTTCAGCGCTGGAAGTCGCCATGGTCCAGACGGGCGCCCGGGCCGTGGAGACCCTGCGCGACACCGCTGCCTTCGCGCAGGGGGTGGAACGGCTGGGTTACCGCCGGCTCTGGTACGCGGAGCACCACCACTCCCCCGCGATCGGCGCGTTCCCGCCCGTCGTCCTGACCACGCACGCCGCCGCTTCGACCTCGCGCATCCGCCTCGGGTCGGGCGGGGTGCTCGCCCCCAACCACGCGCCCATCACGGTGGCGGAGCAGTTCGGAACGCTGGCCGCCCTGCACCCCGACCGGATCGATGTGGGGATCGGCCGCGGTCCGGGCACCTTCGACGAGGCCACCGCGCGGGCGCTTCGCCGCGGAGCCGGGCCGGCCACCGACGCGGAGTACCAGCAGGACGTCGCCGCGATCCTGTCGTTCCTGGTCGACGAGGTCGCCCTCGGCACGCTGCCCGAGCCATGGCTGCTGGCCTCCAGCCCCCAGGGGGCCGCTCTCGCCGCGGCCCTCGGCCTGCCCGTCGCGATCGCCCACCACATCCGGCCGGACAACACGCAGGCCGTACTGGAGTGTTACCGGGCGGAGTTCACCCCCTCCCGTTGGTGCGAGCAGCCCCGGGTGCTGCTGTGTGTGGAGACGGTGTGCGCCGAGACGGACGAGGAAGCCGCGTGGCGGGCGAGGCCGATGGAGGTCGTCAAGGCCGGGCTCCTCAAGGGACTGAGCCAGACGCCCTTCCCCACCCCCGCACAGGCGGCCACCCACCCCTTCACCGCCGAGGAACGTCAGGCGCTGGCGGGCTTCCGTGCGCAGCAGGCCGTCGGGGCGCCCGGCACCGTCGTGGACCGGCTCGCGCGACTGGCCGCCGAGACCGGGGCGGACGAGCTGATGCTGACCACACCCGTCCACGACCTCCGGGACCGGCTCGACTCCTACGAACTCATCAGGAACCACTCCGGCGCCGCGGCCGCGACGACCGCGCACTAGGAACGACGGGGGCATGGGGGGCGAACCGCCGGGAACGCGTTTCGATGCCGGTGCCCGTGCTCCGTGCGCCCGTGCGCCCGTGCCCCCGTGCCCCCGTAGTCAGGGTGCGTGTTCGGCGGCGACGGGGGTGGCGGTCAGCCGGATGGGGCGGTCGGCGGGACCGGTGACGAACACCGTTGCCACCCGCGGGCCTTGGGGGGCGAGATCGGCGCCGAACGCATCCGCTTCGGTCCGTACACCATGCGCCACTGCCGCCGCCGGTGGCGCCGCGCCGGTGAACGGCAGTACGCCGGAGATCTCGTACGCGGCCGCGAAGGGGGCGGGGCGCAGTTCGTCGGAGGTGAGGAGCGTGCCGCCGCCCTCGAGGAGCCCCGCGGCGAGGTCCTCCGCGAGCTCGGGAAGCAGGCGTGCGTAAACGACGGCGGGGTCCGGCGCGTACAGGTAGCGGCCGGCCGCTCGTACGGCCGGATGCGGCAGGCCGCGTCCGGTCAGCGATGCGCCGGCGGGCACACGCTGTCCGGGGTGAAGTACAGGCGCGGTGCGTGCTCACCGAACTTCGCCGCGGCCCGGCGCCGCAGCCGCACCTGTTCCTGGGCCGCGTCCACCAGCGCGGCCCCATGGGTCCGCCGCAGGCCGGCCGGCGCCGCGGGCTCCTGCCCCGGGCCGGTGTCCTGGAGGACGGCCAGCAGGGCCTGGCCCTCCTCCGTCAGCAGGGCCCGGAACGTCTCGAGATCCATCCGCGCATGCAACCAGCGCCCGCGCCCCCGAAGCGGGCCGGGGGCCGGGCGGGGCGGCGCCGGTCACAGCATGCGTACGTCGGCCTCGGGGAGTTTGTCCCACCAGTGGTGGTAGCGGCGGTAGACCTCCGTCTCGCGCTCGCCCAGCAGGGCGGTCAGGGAGTGGGCCTCCGCCGCGAGCCCGTGCCAGGTGGCGGCTGACAGGGGGTGGAAGGCGGTGGCCTCGATGCCGCCTGGCAGCGGGCGCCACACCCCGGCGACGTGGCCGTCGACCAGCAGGGTGGGCAGTACGTCGCCGTTGCGGCGGATCACCAGCGGGCGGTAGGCGGGGGGTATCACGCGGCTGCGGTCGGCGTAGGCCAGCAGGACGCTGTCCCACATGGCCATGAGGCGGGGCGGGGCAGGGGTTTCGGCGGGCGGACGCAAGCCGCCCGGCAGGTCGAACAGTGTGCTGCCGTCCGGGCCCCGGAGCTGTTCGAGCGCTCCGTCGAGAGCGCGCAGCGCCGTACGGACCGAGACCCGGCGCACCAGGGCGAACTGCGCGACGTCCTCGACCGAGGCGGGCCCGAACCCCGCCAGGTAGCGCAGGATCAGGGCCTGGAGGGCCTCGGGCTCGCCCGCCCGCGCGGCGGGAACCGAGCCGGTTCCGGGTACGGGTGTGGCTGCGGCTGCGGCTGCGGCTGTGGCTGCGATGAAGGACGGGCGGTGGCCGAACGACCAGGGGGCATCCGTCGGGGCGTGGTGCAGGGGCGCGTACGCCTTCAGCCCCCACCACGCGCCGTCCCTCTTCTCGGCGCCGAGCCGCTCCCCGGTCCACGCCTGCATCTGGGCGGAGGTCCGCGGCAGGCGGGTGAAGGCCAGCAGTTCCGGGAGCAGTTCCTCGGCGTCGGCGGGAGTCAGCCCGGCGGCGGCGAAGCGGGCGCCGAGCCGGGAGGCGTACAGCGTGGGCTGCATCGCCGTGCGCAGGAACGGGTAGTCCTCGGCGTGCACGGCGTGCAGGGTGATCCGCATCAGGGTCGCCTTGACCACCGACCGCCCGGTGAAGGCGGCGTCGAGTTCGGCCGGGGCGAAAGCGGTGAGCCGGTTCCACAGGGCGAGGTAGGGCGAGGCCGGGTGCTGTGCCTGGAGGGCGACCACGCGCCGTACTCCCTCGGGTACGGTCAGCGGCTCACGGTGCAGGAGCAACTGGCGGGCCAGGGTTGCCCGGTTGAGTTCGCGCGCGGTGATCGTCACAGTCCGCGATTGTGCCCTGTGCCGGTCCCCCGGCCGAGACCCGGGTCGCCACGTCGGGGGGGGGGGGGGGGGGGGGGGGGGGGGGGGGGGGGGGGGGGGGGGGGGGGGGGGGGGGGGGGGGGGGGGGGGGGGGGGGGGTGGGGGGGGGGG
>NZ_JBVHWW010000075.1:0-11667 GCF_055563995.1 Streptomyces sp. NPDC029164
AGGAGATCACCACCCGGGCCCGGGAACGCGCCCAGGAGGCGGACCTGCTGCGCTTCGGGCTGGACGAGATCGCCGCCGTGGAACCGGTGGCCGGCTGGCAAGAGGAGCGGGGGCCGTTCACGGGGTTCTTCGACTAATTCTGGCAGGTCAGAGAGCTTTTGACGGGTTATCAGGGGCTCGATCCCGAGGGCCGGACCCTGCGGGACCGCCGCCCTCCCGGTTGCTGCCGGTCGCGCTGCGCGCTCCTTCTCCGTAGCAGTATGCCCGCCGGCCCCCACTCCTGTCCACCCCACCGCCCCATCCACGACACGCTACGCAACGTCACGGATCCCCCAACCACCCTCCAATCATTGGTCTATACCGCTACTCGGGCAGCAGCAGCCACACACCCCCTTCTGAATACCCTCCCCCACCCCCAAACCCCAAATACCAAAACCCACACACCTCCTGACCCCATACCAAAAACACAACCCCTCAACATCCCATCCACATCAATGCATCAAAACCCCCCGCCCCCCAACCCCCACTGGGCGGGGGCAGGTTCTCGGGGTGCGCGCTGCTCCGGTCCGGGGGATGCTGAAAGCACACGGCTGCGCCCGGGGGGCTCCAGTATGAGTCTCCCTAAAATGGCGCCTGCCCCCGCTGTTTCATGCCCACGGGCGGTCTGTTGTGAGGTGAGAAATGCCCGGGAAGTTCGTCGACGAGGTGGTCATCTACCGGTGCGGTTCCAATCCGGACGGAAGCGCGATCATGTGTTCCAAGTTGGGTTACGCCAAGGTGCCATTCTTCTTGCACGAGGCACCGCCAACAGAGGGAACGCCGCTGGGATGGCAAGAGGCCGGCAACACGGAGATCCACATCCCGCTGGAAAAATTTACCGAGACAATGAAGGAATTCGGCATCACCGTGGACTACGACGAAGGCGAATTCGAGCGCAGACTCGGCCCGCGGCCTGAGGAGACGGAGTCCTAGGTCGTCATCTCATCTGGGCAAGTAGGAGATGAGACCCCGCGTCTCGACCAGACACCGGGCGTCCCGCTGCCCACAAAGCTCACCACAGCCACACACACGGCTGATCCCCCGTCATTCTGGGCGGTGGATCAGCCTGGAACAGCAGGAGCGTCAGGCTCCGATTCCGATGGAGGAGACGTATGCGTAGGCCGCATATTCTGAGTCGAGATCGCTGATGACGTCGTCCCAGATCTCATCAACCAGGGACTCGTCACGGTCGGCCCATGCCTTGACCAGATCGTCCCAGATGTACCGGACGGTGATAGAGCGGTCGCTCAGGGGGCGCCGGAATTTGTCGTCCACGTGGCTCTGGTCGACAGGGTAGATCTCCATACGCCGGCCGCGGCCGTTGTTGTCGAGGTGGCGGGCGAGCCAGCCGGAGCGGATCAGGTTCTCCCGCCGGCGCCACCAGTACGCCGCGTCAATCCGCTCCCTGGACGCCGGGGACGGGGTGGCCTTTCCACGCATCCAGGAGCGCACCGTGCGGGCTGTGACGCCCTGTTCGGCCAGGGCCTCGCGGCCGGCCGGGCTGTCGAGGTAGCGCAGGCGTGCTGTGAGGCCGCGGCGGGAGGTGACGGGCGAGACGATGCCGGAGGAGTGGACGATCCGGTTGAGTTCCAGGATCAGGGCTTCGCCGCCCTTCATGCCGCGGGCGTCGTGCTTTCCCCAGTCGCCCCAGCGGGCCCACAGGTCCTCGGAACCCGCCATCAGCGCTTACCCCCCAGCGTGTACGTCTGCTTTTCCTTCACCTGGTTCAGGTCCCGGCCCTCGGCGAAAACTGTCCGCCAATCGCCGATCACGTGAAGTTCGTCCGTGCCGGAGATTTCCACGACCTGGAGTCCTGCCTTGTGGATTTTGTTGGCTTTCATCCACAGATTCGCGAACGCTTTCGCGCGCATAATGTGCATCCAGTCCGGCCGCCGCATATCGCGATTCGCGGTCGATTCACCCAGGGTGGAAACCAGCTTAGAGTACATGGATTTCACGTAGTTCACGGTCAGTTCGTCACCCTCGGCCAGGGCCGTTTTACGAACTTCCGCCAGGGCGCGGCGGAGTTTTTCCAGCAGGACTTCTGTGCCGCCGGAGACGAGTGAGCGGTGAATGGTGGGGGCGTCGGCGAGGTCGTCGCGGGCGCAGTCGAGGAGGAGGCGGAGGGTGGATTCGGTGACCCACAACTCGCCTGGCTCCATCCGGTTGCCCAGCGGGTTGGGGAGGTCGGTGTGGTCCCAGGCGGCCGGAGTGATCAGGTGGACCCCGGACTTTTTCCGGTCGTGGACGCCGCTGGTATTTTCGAGAAGTTGGCCGATTGGGAGCCAGCACTTGAAGGCCGACAGGTAGGCGGCGTTCATGTCCAGGGCCGTCACCTCGAAGGTCTCGCCCTTCTTGGCCGCCTGGAAGACGTGGGGGTTGCGCCACTTCGGGCGGCCCTCCCAGATCTCGTCCGCGCCCTTCTGGGAGCGCTTGCGCAGCACGTCGGCGGTCGGCGGGAACTCCGAGTGCTCGTACCGGCCACCGACCCGGGACTCCTTGAACAGCTTCATGACGTCGGGGATCGCCGACTTGATGAGGGCAGCCTGGGCGGCCTCCAAGTCCCCGGTGCACTCCTCCAGCACCTCGTGCACCCGACCCGTGATCTCGTCGACGAGCGTCCCAGAGGCGTACGCCCGCGGCCCCCGCACCACGGCCGGCTCCATCCTGGCCGGCTCCGGCGCAGGCTCGACCTCCGGCGCAGGCTCGGCTTCGGGTGCAGGCTCCGGGGCGACGGGCTCCGCCGCGGCGTCTGCCGCCGGCTTCGGAGCTGGAGGCTCGGCGGGGAGCTGCTGCGGAACGGGTGCCGGAGCGGGTGCTACCGGGACCGACGCCGGGCCCGGGGCCGGGGGCGCGGCGGCGATGGCAGCCGCGCATTCCTCGGCGCTCAGGTGCTGCGGGAACCCGTCGACCTCCTCGCTGCACGGCTGCCCGCATAGCACGCACGGCACGACGGCCGCAGCGGCCGGCGGGGCCGGCGCCTGCGGAGCCTGGGCGGGGAGCTGCACGGCCGGGAGTGGCAGTTGCGCGGCCGGGGCGGGGGCCGGCCGCGGGGCGGCGAGGTCGGAGGAGCGCAGGGCGGGGGTCGAGCCGTGGAGCACGCCCACCGCGTGGGTGGGGCCGGCCAGCAGGTCCAGGACGTGCAGACCGAAGTGCGCGGCCAGACCGTCGACATCCTCCAACGACCAGTGCTGACGACCGGCCTGCTTACGGGAGATCTGCGCCTGCGACAGGCCGAGCCCGTCGGCGAGAACGTTCTGACGCTCACCGGTGCGCGTCATCAGCGCAGCGACCGTCAGCCTGAGGAGCTCTTCCGTACCCATCACCATGATGCAAGTCTAGTCCACGCGATGCGAATAACGCATGCGTAATGCGCCAAGCGAATCTGTGGGCGAGTGTCGATCATGGGCCGTGGCCGTCCTGGCCTTGATCCGGTGCCGAGGCGTGCGGGAGTCGCCAGCGCGGGCCCCAGGTCTGCGGCGCGTTCCGCACGTTGTACTGCGCCACTCACTCGGACGCGGGCCGGCTCCAGCGCTATCGCGGGCCCCAGGCCTCCATCCCGTTCCGGGCGTTGTACTGCGCGACCCACTCGGCGACGTCGGAACCGTCCGCGGGCGGGTAGGCGACGTCAGGCACGAGCCGGAGCACCTCGGGGACGCTCACGCCCGGATGCATCTTGCGGACGTGGTCCCCGGCCCGGGCCATCGCCCGGTCCACCGCCCGTCCTCGAGGACGAGCTCACCCATCGCTCCGCACTGCGCGCACCGGACGTACGTCACCGCGACCGGGGCCCGCATCCCGAACGACAGCTGCTCCACCATCTCCATGCCATGCCCAACGCGGCCAGTTCACGCCGCACGCCGTCGGACCGGCCCGGCGGTAGGAGGAGGGGTTTCAAGACCGGCCGTACACCTCACTTCAGTCCCGGCCTGGCTCGCCGTGAGGCCTTACCTCCTCAACGCGCGGCATTCAAGGGCCTAACAGGACATCTAAGGGCCTTAACAGGTCCGCTCCCGTGGAAACCCCTCAGGTTAGGGCGGCGTACCTGCCTACCCTTAAAGGGGTAGAGGTCGGCACTTGCGCGACTAGGCCGCCGGTCCTCGAACGTTCGACCCGTCCGAGTGCGACCGCCTTCCGAAGCCTGGAGACAGACATGCCTAACGACCGCACCAACATCGCCATCGCCGTCATGGGCGCCGGATTCGCCGGGACCGTCGCGGTCGCCAGCCCGGCCCTGATTCCCGCCCTCGGCCTGGCCGTCGCCGTGTTCGTCGCCGCAGTCGCGTTCCTGAAGTTGTGAGGCCTATTCGACTTCCGTCATGAGAAGTCGGAGGGTCAAGGAGTGCTTTTCCGGTGGGAGGGCATCCAGCGCGGCACGGGCGTGGACGGTGCCGGCTGCGGTGTCGCCGGAGCGGGCGAGCATCAGACCGCAGGGCTGCGCAGCCGGCTCTTGGCGGGCCGGATCCCAGGGGTCTTCACGCGCATGATGTCGAGATGCGTAAGTCGACTCACGCTTCACGGAGACGAGACGAGCCCGCCGTGAGGAGACCTCGCCGGGAGGTGAACGGGACGGGGTAGCGCATAGCCCGCTGCGCTAGGGTGGGGTGCGGTGTCACGTAAATGCCTTACGCGACTGCGGCGGGCACGGTGCGAGATACCAGAGGCGGCCGCTGCGAAAGCAGAGCCGTCTGCCCCACCTCCTCGGGCGCCGCCGGATGGCCGGTGCAGCCGAGGCGCTTGGTCCGGGTTGCAGCCCGGACCAAGCCCTCAGCATGGTGACGGTGGTGCTAATGAGCCCGGCCGACTGATACCCGGCCGGGCTCAATGCTGAGCCTGCCGTCCGTCCGGTCCCACCACGTCCTCATCCGACGTTCTCCACCAGCCACGTCACCGCCTTGACGATCAGCGGCACCACAGGCGACCAATCGACCAGCGCCTGAAGAAACATCAGCCGCCGCTCGCGCCGCTCCTCGTGCTCCACCCTGTTCGTCAACTGCCCCTCCAACTCCCATGAGGACCACCCGCACTCAAGGCGCGGGATCTCCACACGACAGGTGTCGGTGGATGTTCGGGAGGAGCTGGTGAAGCAGCCACCACTCTACGAGAAGCCGCACCCCTTGGTGGAATTAGGGACCACAACTTCTGGGTGGCAGCGGCCATACAACCACCAGATCTTGGGTTGTGATGGATTTGGACACCACTGTGTGTCGCGGCGTCCGATAGCCGGTCAGAGCAGCTGCAACGATCAGGTGGCGGCCACTTGGGCCGTGCGGCCCCAGCGGCATCACTGCTGACAAAGGCCCTGATCAGGGAAGGGGATCCCGACCGGGATGGGTACCGTAAGCAGCGCCATCAGGCCGAACCCGCGTTCGTCGATCCGATCGCCCATACATCCCCAAGCCCCGCAAGACGATCCGCACCCTTCCCCTCGAACGTACGTTTGGGACGACCTTTCGAAAGCAACTACCGTTGCCCAGCTAGGGAGAACATTTCGAAAAGGGGCCGGTGCGACCACCACCCGCAAACAGTGCCGCCATCACTGCCCAGAACCGCTCCCAGAGTCGGTGCTCCGTGAACGACGCAAACATGAACCCGCAGGCGGAGCCCACAGCACGCAGCGATGCCGCCGAAGAACACCAGCACCGACCATCCGAAGCCGGTCAACATCCTGACCTCACACCTCCGGCTGTACCGCGCTGTTCGCGTGCGCCAATCGACTCCATGGAGTCGATCGGCGCCGTCACTTTCAGAAGCGACAGGATCTCGTCGTCGCGGTCATCCAGGTCATCCGCGACCCCGCACCCCCACCGGCACATCTCCATCTGTGACGACCGGGCGAGCACAGCCCGACGCCTGGCAGCCCGTGAACCAGGAAGCACAAAGGCTCCGAACCGTCGTGTACCAGAAGTCCGGCAATGTAAGCGTTGCCGCCATACGCGACCGCCAACGTCGGCCGTCCAGCACAGCGACGGTCCGTGCCTAGCCCAGCCAGACGATGCCCAGGACGGACAGCCGCCGAGTCAGCCGGTTGGCCACGTAGACGACGGACAGCTGCCCGACGGACGCGGCCCGGACGTCCTGACCCTCAGGATCACCGGCGTTCCACTGGGGCCAGCCCCATGGGGAGCGCACCGCGATGTCCAGGACGTCGCGGACCATCTCCCGGGCCGGCTCGGGGAGCTCGGCGAGGGTCTTCGCGGCCTGCGGGGACAGACGCACCGCCCACGGCTGTTCTTCGGTCACGGGCGGCCGCCGAGGACGTCGGCCAGGTCCACGAAGTCGGAGTCGTCCTGGCCACAGTCCATGAAGGCGTCGACGTCCGGGGCCGCGGCCACGCGCAGCTGCCAGGTGCGCACCACCTCGTGCAGCGGGGTGAGGCTGAACGCGTGGCGGGCATCCTCCAGGGCCTTGCCCCAGTCCCGCTCGAACGCCGGCACCCACTGCTCGGCACGGCGGTCCGCCCGGAGCTGGGCCAGGAGTTCGGCCGCAGCGCCAGGTGCGGGCGCGTACGGGGCGGCGGGGGCGGGTGTGTGGTCGGGCTGGGCGCTCATCGGCTCCTCCTGCGGCGGGTGCTAACAGCCACCGTAGAACGCCCTGGCCTGGGTCGTGGAGGTTCGGACGGATGCCGCAGCCCGGCCCCGCCTGCTGCCGCGCCGCGGGCGGGGCAGCAGGCGGGGCGAAACTGCACCTTCACGCGGGGCTCTTCGCCGCTTCTGCTCGTCGAAGGGCGTTCACCATCGTCCACGAGAGGTTGTCGGAGTCCAGGTCTTCGTCGCCGACCGCGTCCAGGTAGGCCTCGATGGCCTCGCGCAGGACTTCCGCCTTCTCGTCATTCGTTATGCCGGCCGTCTGCCCGAGGACCGACGGCCGTGAGACCGCGTGCCCGGGACAGGTCGGTGCAGCGGATCCCGCCTCCGGGGTGCCACTCCATCACCGGCGCCACCGCGTCGCCGTGCTCGGCGCACCAGGAGACGGGGACCACGCCGCCGCAGTCGTGCCGCGTGCAGACGCAGCCTTCACCCGGACCCGCGTACGCAATCCCGTGGCGGACCACCCCGCCCGCCGCCCCTGACCCGGCGGTGCCGCGCAGGCCGGCTGGCCAGGCCAGCGTCAGGCGCAGGCCGCCCGATCCCGACCGGAATCGGTCGATCATCCGCACCTCCCCCGGCACCGCCAGCGGGCCGGTACCTGGCGCGGTCAGCCGGCGCAGCGACGCCCCGAACTCCCGGCCGGCCAGGGCGGCCAGCTCGTCGGCGTCATCGTCGGTGGACCAGCCGGACAAGCAGTCCTCGCCGGCCGCGTCGTCGGCCAGAGACAGCCACGGGTCATCGAAGCGGAACCGGTGCGTGGCGCCTCCGGCCCCGGCCACCACCAGCGTGGCGAGCGTCGGCCCCGTGGGTACTTCGATCTTGTCGTGGGCGAGGAGCCAGGCCACGACCGCGCGGCGGTCGAACTGCGGGTGCACGTCCGTAACGGCCATCGGGTCGGGGAAGTTGGGATGCCGGCGGCGCCAGTTCACCACCGTGGCCCGGCCCACCCTGGCGATCCGCGCCACCGCCGCCAGAAACACCCGGTCCTCGCCCGACACGAGCGGGGTGAGGGCGGCGAGCGGGGAGCGGCGGCCGGCACGGACGGTGCGCACGGCCCGCCAGTCCACGGAAGGGCGGACCACCTCCAGGAGCGCGATCTCCTGGGCGTCGTACAGGGGGACCGTGGTCACCCCGCCGTGGTGCTTGTAGTCGATGTCCACGGAGCCGATCGGGGCCAGCCACCCGAGCCGCACCACCTGGTCGAAGTCGGTACGGCGCACGCCCAGTCGCACCGCGGCCTGGTCCGGGCCGAGGGGCACATGCCGGTCCAGGAGGGCGGGCAAGTCCCGGCGGCGGCAGAGCGCGGCCACCTGGTCCGGATGGACGACGGGGAACTGGGGGTCCCCGCCGAGGTAGACCAGGAAACCGGCCTTCACGAGGTGGCCGACCGCCGAGGCGGTCACCCTCGGCCGGAGAATCGGGAGCGGCACCCCCAAGGCCTCCGTCAGCCGGTCCGCCGCCACCCCGGCCTCGATCCCCCGCAGCGCCGCCCGCACCTGCTCCGGGTCGGCGGCCTCCACCACCGCACGCGACCACCGCCCCGGCCCGACATCGCCGGGAGGGACCAGCCCCGTACCGGTCGCCCACCGCCACGCCGCGACCGGCACCCGCAGCCGTCCCGCCGCCTGACCCTCGTCGAACACCTCA
Source organism: Streptomyces sp. NPDC029164 (assembly GCF_055563995.1). Taxonomy (NCBI): domain Bacteria; kingdom Bacillati; phylum Actinomycetota; class Actinomycetes; order Kitasatosporales; family Streptomycetaceae; genus Streptomyces; species Streptomyces sp. NPDC029164. Next base: position 8,277 of record NZ_JBVHWW010000075.1, read on the forward strand.
CGCACCGAACGCGCCATGAACCCCACTCCAATCCGCACACGAGCAGCCCGACGACCGGGCCGCCCGAAACATGCAGAAAGACCCCGTTTGATGTCAAGAGGCGTGATTCCGGGGCGAGTTGGAGGCGCACCACACAAGTCGCCCACGCGTACACGAGGCCCGGATTCACCCGGGCGGGGGACGGCAGCGGCCACCGACGGGCTGCGGTCGACTGAGTTCGGGCGCCCGGTCACCGGGCTGAGAAGGGCCCCGCACGCCGCGGAGCGCCGACAACGATGAGGGCCGGCTGCGGGACAGCTCGACCGGCCGTTGCCCGGAACAAGCAGGCACCAAGTTTCCGGCGGCCGCCCCGCGTTCATACAGGTCAGAGAGCTGTAGCCACGCGTCTACGGGCGGTGGCTGCGGACAGCGACCATCACTCGAATGGGTGATTCAGGGGGTGCTGAAGGGAGAAGGGGGGCGCTCGGTTGTCCTGGTTGCGTGGGCGCGATCCGTGCCCGTACCGACCGCAGATGGAGAACGACTTCAGATGCCCTTCGACTGGACCGGGGTCCCCCCGGCTGTGGGCGCGGTGGCTGCCCTGGCGGCCGCCCTGATGAGGCTGTGGCGTGACCGCAGGTCCCGCACGGCAGTACCGGAAACCCCTCAAGAGGACGTGGCCGCCGTGGTCCCGGCGGCGGCCGGACGGGTGCCGGTCATGGTGCACGTCGAGGTGTCCGGGCCTTCCCGGGTGCGCGTGACGGTCGCAGACCGCGGGGGGCTGATCCTGGTCGACGTGGCGGTAGACCCCGATGCCGCCAACCGATCGTGGCCCTCACCGAAGGAGCGCGCGCCGTGGTAGCAGGTGAGATGCCCAAGACGCCACCGCGCTCGCGCGCGGACAAGCCGTTGGCGGCGGTGAAAGCCGGCGCAGCCGGGGAGGAAGGAAGTCGTGGCAGCGGGTGGGCCGACTCCGAGCAGGCCCAACAGCTGGTCACGGATGCACTGGATTTCCTGGAGAACGAGCCGGCGGTTCTGCGCGGGAAGACCAGCGGAAAGCTGTCGTGGGCGACGTGCGAGGACGTCGTGCAACAGGCGGTGACCAACGTGATCACGCGGGTGGCCGAAGGGCTGCTGGGTGACGTGGTGAACTTGACCGCGTACCTGCGCAAGTCGGCGTGGAACCTGGCTCTCAACCAGCTGAACGCGCAAGCGCGTCAGGAACTGGTAGGGGACAGGCTGGAGTCGTCCGCCACGTCGCTGGCCCCCTCGCCCGAGCAGATGGCGGTCGGGGATCTGGACCCGATGCGGGACCTGCTGGTGGGGGCGATCGAGGCAATGCCGTCGTCGGTGCGCCGGCAGGTGGTGCGGCTACAGATCCAGGGCCTGACCGACGTCGAGATCGCCGCCGCCCTCGGCATACGCGCCCGACGACTCCACCAGGAGCGTCACAACGCTGTTGTGGAGCTGCGGCACGCGCTGCAGGCGTTCATCCGTGATGCGCACCGGAAATCATCAGGACGCAGGAAGAGGGACAGGTGACGGTGGTGACCCGTTTGAACAACGACAGCCGCGACCTTCCGCCGTCGACCGGGCTGGTGGAGCTGCTGGCGAAGCTGGCCGGGCCGGAAGACTTCTGGGACCGGCCCCAAGGAGACTTCGGTCCGCTGAGCGGCTTGTACGGGCTCGACCGGGACGGGTGGGAGCGGGCGAACTCGCTTTACCTGCTCGGATCGAAGGCCCTGCGCCGGGGTGAGCTGACCGTGGCAGCGGACTGGCTCGGCGAGTCCGCCTCCGCCGGCCACCCCGGAGCGATGTTCCGCATGGCCGCGCTCACACTGCGCGCGGGGGCGGACTGGACGGACGAGGCACGGTTCCTGGTGGCCGAGGCCGCCCGACACGGCCACGGTGACGCCGCGCGCCTGTTGGCCGCGCTCGCCCGCCGCCTCCCCGACGAGGAGCCCGGACAGCCCGAGGACGAGGAGCACTTCGACGAGGTCCGTGCAGGGCTCGGCGTGCCCGAGCACCTGCTGCACCCCGACACCGACGGCTCCCCCACCACGACCGGCGCGGTGGGCGGCGAGCAGCCGCAACTGCACCTCGTACCCGCCCCCCAGGTCCCCGAATACGGGTACGCCCCCCAGCCGGCGACGGCCGGCGGTCGGCGGCCGCACCTGGCCGCACTGCCCCCCGCCCAAGGCGGGCTTCGTCTGCCGCTGCCCGATCTGCGTCCCGACGCGACCGCGGCTGCGGTGCACCTGCTGCGGCAGGCCGCCGCCGAGGCGGACACCGACGACGGCAGGGAGATGGTGGAGCCCTGGTCGGTGAACGCGTTGCGCCCCGCCGTCCTCAATGACATGGCCCGCCACCGCAACACCCCCACCCCCGTGCCCCGGAAGTGGCAGACCACCCAGCGCGCCCGCGACCTGCTCCACGTGATCAGCACGGCCGGCGGCATCGACAGCCGTGCCCTGGCGCACAAGGCCAGGATGTCGCTGAACACCACCGTGCGGCTGCTGGACTGGCTCCTTGAGCAGCGGCTCGTCGAGACCGTCGGCGGCGCATACTTCACCGGCCCCGTCCTCGACCTCGTCACCAAGGCGGACCCCCACCGGCGGATGCTCAACCTCGCCCTCGAACAACTCCGCGACGACCTCGGCGCCGCCGTCTACATCAGCACCTACACCCACGGGGAGATCGAGGTCAACGGCTGCGCACACAGCGCCTCCGCCCCACCCGTCCACGAGTGGGCCCCCTTCACCGAAACCGCCCATGCCAGCGCCGTAGGCAAAAGCCTCCTCGCGCAACTCGACTTCGACTCCCGCATGGACCACCTCACCCGCTACCCCTCCGTGCAACTGACCGAACGCACCATCACCAGCCCCCGCGCCCTCCTCGACGTCCTCGACGAGCCCGGCCCCCACGCCGCCCAGTTCGACCTCCTCGAATACTCCGAGAAAGAAGTCTGCGTCGCGTTCTCCCTCGGGCTACCCGGCCGGGCCTCCAGCATCGCCGTGTCCCTGCCCGCCCACGACCACACCCGCCTGATCACCGCCGCCCAAGGCCTCAGCCAACGCGCCACCGGCCTCCTCCTCGCCCACCTCCTCACCGACGACAACCAAGACACCCACACCAACAACAGACAAGAACAACAACGCCGCGCCCTACCCTGACCAGCAACTCTCTCCTCGCAACACGCCAGGCACACGCGGAGCCGCCCCAGACACCGGTACTGGCCCGGGGGGTGTGGCGGGGGGGGCGCCCGGTTCACCGGTGCAGCCCGCCTCCGCACCGTGCCGCACCATGCGACAGACAGAGCGGCGGGGGGGGGGGGGGGGGGGGGGGGGGGGGGGGGGGGGGGGGGGGGGGGGGGGGGGGGGGGGGGGGGGGGGGGGGGGGGGGGGGGGGGGGG
>NZ_JBVHWW010000076.1:0-10165 GCF_055563995.1 Streptomyces sp. NPDC029164
GACATGTGGTGGCCGTCGAGGACGGGGGCGCCGGGCGCCGTGCCCACGGGGCCGGGGGGGGGGGGGTTCCCCCCCCCCCCCCCCCCCCCCAGGCCCCCCCCCCCCCCCCCCCCCCCCCCCCCCCCCTCCCCCCGTCAGGTCGCGGGGTGCGCTCGGACGGCCTGACGGTAGGCCACGTGCCCGCCCAGCGCGCCGGTGACGGCCACGGCGGCCAGCCCGCCCAGTGACCACAGCCGGCCCTTCGCCGAACGGCCGCGGAGCCGCGCCGTCAGCGACAGGGCGTAGCAGGCCACCGCGGCCGCGTTGGAGACCGCGTGGGCCAGCCCGACCCGGGCCTGCTCCGGCGGCAGGTCGGCCCAGTCCGCCCAGCCGGCCATCGCTGCCGGGGCGACCCCCACCAGTCCGACGCCCGTGAGAGTGGTCGCCGCACGCTGGGCGCCCGGTACGACCTCCAGTACGGCGGCCGACAGCCAGCAGCCGATCGGCACCTGCACCAGTACGGGATGCAGGGGGTGGCCCAGCGGCCTGCCACGCAGCAGATCACGCATGCCGCCCAACGGGAGCGCGCGAATTCCCCGCTGCACCACCCTGATCGCCGGATCGGCCACCGTCGTCCGCTCGATCCGGTCCAGGGCCGTCAGCCAACCTGCCGATGCCGCACCGAGGGCCGAAGCCTGCCCGGTCGGCTTCGCGGTACCGGGGACGTGTGAGTTCATACCCGACGCCTACCCGGAGCCGCGCGGCCATCCCGCCGTGGCCGCGACTGCACCCGAACGGACGGCCTGCCAACGGCGCAGCCGTGGAGGGCGTCAGGTGCCGGGCTCCGCGGCCGAGATCGCGGCCAGGGCCGAGCCGGGGTCCTGTTCGACCGCGAGGTCGCCCAGGGTGACGACTCCGACGAGTTCGCCGTCCTCGGTCTGCACGGGCAGACGCCGCAGCGCGTTCCGGCGCATGAGATCGAGCGCGTGGTCGACACCGTCGTCAGGCCGTACGGTGACCGGCGCACTGCTGCAGACGGCCTGCACGGTCGTTTCCGCGGGATCCCTGTTCTCGGCCATGGCGCGCACGACCAGGTCCCGGTCGGTCAGGATGCCGCGGAGCCGGCCCTCGTCGACGACGAGGACATCCCCGATGTCGGCGTCCCGCATCACCCGCGCCACTTCCGCCAGCGACGTCGACTTCTCGACGGCCACCGGATTCTTGGTCATCACCTCGTGGACACGACGGACACGTCGGGTCATGGCTCCTCCACTGCTGGGCACCACAAGCTCTCACGACTGGCGCTGGAACCGCCGGGCGCGCTGACTCCTGGGCTGATGTGCGACCTCCATGACGAATCCGCTCCGTGGCCGGGTCGGGATCCGGCCCAGGGGGATGGACAGGTCCTGCTGCGGTACGGCGAAGTCCAGTTCGGCCACGGCCGGAGCGAGCGCGGCGAGCAGGGACACGGTGATGTCCTCGCCGGGGCAGCGGTGGCCGGTCCGTGCGTCGCCTCCGCCCTGGGGGATCAGCATGTCGCGGTCGGGCTCGTGACCGAGGAAGCGCCCGGGGGCGAAGTGGTACGGCCGCTCCCACAGATCCGGGTCGTGGTGGTGCCCGTACACGTCGAGGAGGAGGTGGGTCCCGGCGGGGATCTCGTGACCGTCGAGGGTGAGGTCGTCGACGGCGACGGCCCCGATGAAGGGGATGAAGGGGTAGAAGCGCCGGACCTCGTGGGCGAACGCCCGGGCGTACGCGGGCCCACCGGAACGCAGCTGTTCGCGCCCGCCCGGATGGCGGTGGAGGGCGTGGGCGGCGAAGACGGCGAACCACGCGATGGCCACGGTGGGCCGGATGATGTTCAGCAACTCGACGGCCGCCGTGTGCGGATCGAGCAGGGCGCCGTCCTGATCGTGGTGCCGCGCGACCGCCTCCAGCGGGCTCCCGGCCACCGCCGCGTGCCGGGACGGCGCGAAGATGCCGTCCGGGTGCGGACCGGTTCCGCGGAGGTCGATGACGGCGGCGGCGAGGGCCTGCTCCTGCCGGCGCCGGGCGTGCCGGGCCCGCAGCCGCCGCGGTCCGGCACCGGCGGAGCCGTCGATCATGGTGACGCAGTCATCGGCGATCTCCCGGGCCGCGTCCTCCGGGACCGGCAGACCCACCCAGTCGCAGACCGCCCGCGTGAGCAGTACGGCCACCTCGTCGAAGAGGACCACCCGGCGGCCTTCCCAGCCCGGCACGGCTTCGCGCCAGCCGCGCTCGATGCCCTCGGTCAGGGCCCGGACGGCACCCGGCGACATGAGGAGGGAGACGAACAGCTCCTTGCGCACCCGGTGGGGCGGCCCGTCCAGGCTGTGCACCGCTCCCTCGCCGAAGAGGGGGTCGAGCACCTGTGCGGGAAGGGCGCCGTGCCGCTGGACGTGGTCCGTGCCGTAGAAGAGGGTGACGGCCCCGGGGCCGTGCACGAGCGCCGCGGGACGACCGAACAGGTGGGTGCGGACCACGGACTCACCGTGATGGGCCCGACGCAGGTCGGGACCCCATGCGTAGCCGTGGGCCAGCAGGGACAGGGTGCTGTCGGTCAACAGAGCGGACATGTTCTGCAACACCTACCTGGTCACGTTCAAGTTCACGGCCACGGTCAGACCGCCTGGGATGCGAGCTCGTTATAGGCCAGGTGGGACAGGTTCGTGGCCCGGACGGTGACCTGGATGCCGTCGAAGAGGTCCTGGACGACGCGATCGGCTGAGGAGTAGGCGAGCTTGTACGCGGGCAGCGCCCCGTCGGGGATCCAGAAGATCATCACAAGGCCGCTCCTGCGGGCCCCGTCCGAGGCGGCGAAGTGCAGGTCGTACACGACGACCCTGGGCTCGTCGGCCGGCAGCGACGCCAGCATCTCCTCGTGCGTGAGATTGCCCTGGCTCTCGACGACCACCGTCTCCAAGGAGTCGTTCAGCCGATAGACGACCGTATTGATCTCCCGTTTGCTCTTCAGCTCCTGCAAGGCGCTCAGGCAGCTGTCGTCCACGGTGATACCCGAGCTGCTCAAGCTGCTCACGGCGATCTCCGATCTTTCCGGGTGCAGTGTGGATGGGCGCCCCCGGTCAGCGGTCTCCGCGCTCCTCGGTGCGATCGTCTCCCGCCGGATCGTCTCCCGGCGCCTGCTGCCGGATCTGTTCCTCCCGGCCGATCCCCGGGCGTTGCCGCTTGGCGGAATGGCCTGCGGCGCCTCGGCGATCGGTGTCCCCCGTACGGCCGACGACGGCTTCGTCCGCTGCCTGGCGGGCCTCGCGGTCCCCGCTTTCGCCGATGGCCTCCGACGGCGGGGTGGGCGCGCGGTGACGCTGCTCCTTGGGCTGGCTCATGTCGCACCTCCTCGATGCACCCGGGCCGGTCTGCCGGTGGTACGCGGGCCCGCTCGCGTCGGTCGTCGTCCCGCGGCCTCAGTCGTCGCGGGGGCTCACCCAGCGTGTGCCCTTCCCGCGCGGCTTCTCGGGCTGCTGCGGGCGGTCGAGGCGGCTGGCCTCGTCCGTGTCGGCGGCGGCCGTCTTCCCATCATCGCGGCGGTCGGCGCGCGGCGCGTGTCGGTCCTCTTCCTGCCCGTGGTGCAGCGGGACTCCTCCTGCACCGCCCTGGTCGTCCATGGCCGTCCTCCTGCTCCTCGCTCCAGCTCCTCGGGTCGCTCCTGCTTCTCGAGCCCCCTGGTGGCGGCTGCCCGGCCCCCGGCCGGCGAAACCCCGACGCGACGCAGCCGCGCGCCACCGGGCCCGTACCCGCCACCGGGCCCCGTACCCGCCATCGGGCCGGTGCCCGTCACGGCGTCGGCTGGCCGGCGGCCCAGGCCGGTACGGGCGCCGGAGGCAGCGACCACCGGACCAGCCGGACCGCCGCGCGGGCCGCGGGCCGGACCCACCACCGCTCCAGCGGTAGCCGCCGGGGCAGTCCCAGCTCCGCCCGGGCCCAGTCCGGCAGCAGTACGACCGCGCCCGCGGCCAGGGCCGCGTACGGCAGGCGCAGGGCCCACGGCAGCGGCGGGTGGCGGAGGATGAACCGGGCCGCCTCCCTGGCTTCGGGGGTACCGCGGAGCCGCGGCCGATGCTCCTCGATGCGGGCGGCGAGTTCCGCCACGGTGCGCGGCGGGTCGGTGACGCCCAGTGCGGCACCGACCAGCGCCATGCCGGCCACGTACGCGTCCTGATCCGGCCCGCTCAGCCGGCGGGCCCCGTACTGCTGGTGGGAGCGCAGGAAGCAGCTCAGCTCGGCGTCGTGCACCCATGCGAGGAGGGCCGGATCCGTCGCCGCGTACGGCTCACCCCCGGGTGCCCGTCCGCGGACCGTCCTGTGCACCGCGATGACCCGGTCGACCGCGCGCTGGGCGTCGTCGGCCGTGCCGAAGGTGGTGAAGGCGAGGAAGGTGCTGATGCTCTGGAGCCTGCCCCAGGGGTCTTCCCGGTAGGCGGAGTGCCGGGCCACGGCGGCCATCGCCAGGGGGTGCAGGGACTGCAGGAGCAGGGCGCTGATCCCGCCGACGAACAGGGCGGCGTCGGCGTGGACCCGGCGCACCGGGTGGTCCGGCCCGAACCAGCGCGGACCGGGCGTGAGGTGGATCCGGTCCCGGGTGGCCGGGCCGTCGGGTCCCGCCACCCGCAGGAAGAGCGCCTCTCCCAGCCGAGCACGGGCACCTGTGACCACCGTCCTCCACTGGCCCATGAGAGCAGTATGCCCACAGGCCGGCGCCACGGGTCGGCTCCACCTGCCGGGCCCACCTGCCGGCCCACCTGTCGGGTCCCACGGGCCGGCGCTCCGGGGCCGCCGCACGCTGCCGTCTGGGCCCGCAGCCCGGGGGCGGCAGCTCAAGCGCCGTCGCCGGGGGTTCGCCGGCTGCCCCGTTCCGGCCGGGGAAGGGCCGGGGGTCGGGGCTGCCGGGTGCCGTGCGGATCCTGGCGGCAGCCCGTCGTGCGACCGGCCGCTGCCGCGTGGCATCGGGGGAGGTGCTGCGCGGCAGCGGCCCGGTGCGAAAGCACCTCACCCCCACGGTGTGGGCTTTCGTCATCCCGCGTGTTGCCCGTCGGCTTCTTCGTAAACGCCCCCGGTCGAAGGTGAGAGCTGTGCGCGGGGTGCGGGCGGTGTTCTGAGACCCCATCAGCCATAACAGACGTGCCGCAGAGTGGGGTTACGGGGAGTCCGGCTTCGGGTTCCGGAGCGCGGGCCGGGACCAGAGCGCGTCGATGCTGTCGGACTCCGGCCGCAGTCCCAGCTCGTGGAGCTGGTTGACCGCCGACATGGCGGTGAACATCGCGTTCGGGTTGGCGCCGCCGCCCCCCAGTTCGGCTGCACGTTCCGCGAAGCCGGCCGTGAACGCGCTCGGCCGGACCTGCCCGCTCTCCCCGGTCAGCCCGAGTGCCGCCGCCTGGAGGGCTGTGGCCTGCTCCAGCAGCCCGTCCAGGTAGGACACGACCTCGGCGCCGCGGCGCAGGGCGAAGGTGTGCCCGTCGGTGAGGGTGGTGGCTTCCCCCTCCTCGAAGAGGAGGGCGACGGAGCCGAGGACGGTCTGGAGCTTGAGCTGGTCGGCATCGGCCATCGCACCGCAGGGTCCGTTGCCCTCGTCGGACAGGTGAAGGACCCCGCAGTCCCGCAGGTGCACGATCACATGCCCGGCGCAGTGACCCTGACTGCGCAGCACGCGCACCGCCCCGTCGGCGAAGGTCCAGCCGGTGAAGCGGAGCGAGCCGATACGAATCCGCTCCAGCGGCCGCTCCTCGTAGGTGCGGGTCGCCGCGCCGAAGGGCCGCATCGGCTGGAACAGCGACAGCAGCCTGCCGGCCAGTGTGGCCGGCGCGGGCAGTGGCACCAGCCCGACGATGCGGTCGAAGGACCACACCCAGTACGCCGCCGGGTCCCGCATCTGGTCGAGGTCGAGGGCGGGTACGTAATGCTCCACCGGCACACCCCACTCGTCGGGCAGGTCGTTGTTGCCGACGTGGTCCAAGTGGCCGTGCGTCGTCAGCACCAGGGCCCGGGACCAGCTCCCGACCCGGTCCGTCGCCTCCCGCAGCGCCGTGCGGAAGGCCGCCGTGACGCCGGTGTCGACCACTACCAGGGTGTCGCCGACCCGGTGGACGAGGGCGTTGGCGACGTCCGGCCGATCGTGCTCGACGGACAGTTCCTGCCCGAGGACCAGCACGGTCCGCTCGTCGATCTCGATCAGGTCACCGAGCGCGGTCATGGATCCTCCCGCGGTCCCGTCCGGGTCCGACCCGCCTCGACGCAGTCGATCGCGCGTCCCCTGCGAACGAGCGTACGCCGCGCCGGCGTGGTGTCCCGCCGCCGCGAGCGCCGTCAGCAGCGACGGGTCTGGTACGGCCTCCCGGCGACGACGCACGCAGAGCGCGGCCGTGCGGCCGCGCTCTCAGGCCCGGGACGTGCCGGGCCCTCAGGCCCGCGACGTACCGGACAGGGCCGCGTCGGTCTCGGCAGCGGCCCCGGCGGGGGCAGTGGCAGCAGCCGCGGGCGTGGCGGCCGCCGCGAGCACGGCTCGCGGCCAGCGGCGGTCCGCCGCCTTCTGCACGCGTCGGCCGAGTCGCTGCATCGGCATCTCGACCAGGCGGTACATCAGGTAGCTGACGGCCATGACGACGCCGAGGAAGATCACCGTCCAGACGATCCGTCCGAGCGTCGAGGACGGCTGCGGCGGAACGCCCACCAGCGGCTCGACGGTGCGCAGCAGCGGGATGTGCAGCAGGTACACCGAGAAGCTGATCGCGCCGAGCCAGGTCAGCACCTTGGGGAAGCGGCGCTCCCGGAGCAGGAAGCCGATGCCGAAGAGCGCCCAGGCGGCGAGGTACGCGATCGACCAGGCCTTCCAGCCCGCGGACCAGGTCCGCTCCAGCGCCTCGCCGTGGTTGTACAGCCATCCGACGACGACGCCCGCGACGACGACGAAGCCGCAGGAGAGCAGGGCCGGGACCCGGGCGAGCTGTCCGTGCTGCGCCCGGTACACGACGGTACCGGCGAACATGGTCGCGAAGATCATCCAGGTCTCGAAGGCGGGGGCCCGGCTGTTCAGTGTGACCAGGACCAGGCCCACCCCCGCGAGCACCAGGGCGCCCGCCCCGGTCGGCAGGCGCTTGCCGCTGAGCACGCCGACGAGCCCCGCGAGCACGATCGGCGTCACGATCAGCACGAGCTGCCGGGCCGAACCGATCTCCGCGCTCACGAGCTGCGTGCCGACGGCCGTGCCGACCGCCAGCGCGACACCGGCCAGACCCACCGCGATCGGCGCACTGTGCCGGTGCAGGCCACGGGTGAACAGCGCGGTGACGAGGAAGTAGAAGACCATCTCGTAGCACAGCGTCCAAGTGACGTTCATGCCGTTGATGACGCCGAGCAGGTCCTGGAGCATCAGGCCGTTCGCGACCAGCGAGGCCAGGTCGTCGCCGGTGCGCAGCAGGGCCACCGATCCGTCCCCGGCCGGCAGCATCATGATCGAGAGGACGAACGCGGCGATCAGGGCCGGGTAGATCCGGAAGATCCGGCCGATCCAGAAGGCGCGTACGTCGCCCCGTCGCTCCAGCGACGCCGGGATGATGTAGCCGCTGACGATGAAGAAGAGCATGACGCCGAACAGGCCCATGTCGAAGTTGCGCCAGACCATGCCCCCGAAGGGCAGCATCCTGAGCACGTCGAAGTGGTGCAGGGCCACGATCAGAGCGGCGATGCCACGGAGCGCATCCAGCCAGCCGAGCCGGGCACCGGGTGCGGCGGCCGGGGCGGCGGACGTCCGCTGGGTGAGGGGGGATATGAACTTCACGCAGGGACGATAGCCGACCCTCGGGGGTGTCCCGTCGTCCGTGGATCGGCCGCGGTCGGTGGCCCGATCCGGTCCCCGGCCCCTCGCGCGACGCCACGGCGGCCCAGGGCCCGACGGCTGGCGCGAGTGGCTCGTGGCCGCCGCGGCTGTGGCGACTGTGACGAGGGTCGCCTGCCGGACGGGGGGCACTGCGGCCCCCGGTAGCACCCGGGTACGGGCGGGGCGACGATGGGAAGGCGGCCCTGGCCCTCGGTCGGCCCGAATCCCCGGCGAGGGGACGGCGTCCCACTCGCGGTGGGCGGTACGCGGCATGCGGTACGTGGCCAAGGACGCCCGTACCGGACGGGTACGGGCGACCACTGAGCGGGCCCGAGGAGACTGCTCGGGCGCCGGGCGCCCGGCGCCGGGCGTGCAGCCGCGTCCCGATTCGTCCCGGTAAGGAAGCCCCATGAACCGTCGCACCCGCCTCCTCGTCCTCAGCCCGCTCGCGGCGATCACCCTCGTCGCTGCCCCGACCGCCCTCGCGGCGGTCGCCCAGTCCCCGCCGACCGCCGTCCCGGCCGCGACCTGTTCCACCTCCGGCGTCCTCGGCAACGGGAAGGTGCACCTCTCCGGGGGCGGCTTCACCCCGGGCCCGGCCTACGTGTACGGATCGGCCGGCTTCGGCGGGACGGTCGACATCGCCGAGAACGGCGGCTTCCAGGTCATGAACGTTCCGCCCGGCCAGTACAGCGTGCGGCAGGGTGGCGAATTGACCCAGTGCAGCGGCTGACAGGTCGTCGGGCGGGCCGTTGAAACGGACGGCGAGCGACATCCTTCGGGCCTTGCCGGTCGACCAGCTGGCGCAGATCCTGCTCGGTCTCGTCGCCCGCGGCTGGATCGAGGTCCGCAGGGTCGCCCCATGGACTTCCCCCGCAGGGCAGGAAGGGTTCCAGCACGGTGAACCGGTGCCTCGTGACCAGGTTCAGGTGCTGCTCTGCGACGCGGCCAACCGGGAGTACCCCGAAGACGGCAACTGGATCGGTGCGTTGACCCTGGTCGAGACCGCGGCGGGAAGGAAGATCACCCACATGTCGCCCGAGGGGATGGCCGAGTAGACCAGGGCCTCACTGGTAGGTTCACCCCACACGTGGGAGAGGTGGGTGAGCAGGTGGACAGCGCTCTGAGGTATGCGTCGGTGATGGTGCTCATCGAGCTCGCGCGAAGCCGTGACTACCGTGACCGGGCGGACGCAGGCCGTGCCCTGGCGGGCCTTGCCGAGAGGCCGGAGGCTGTCGGGCCCCTGCTGGAGCTCGTCCTCGACGCCGGTGACACCTTCGTCACCCGTGTGACGGCGCAAGCCCTGCTTCGGCGAAACGGCAAGGTCGGACTCGCGATCGTCGCCTCCGCGCTGTCAGCCGCCGACCCGAATCACCGCGATTGGATCTGCACCGCGATCACGGATGTACTCAGCATCTTCTCCTCCGACCGGGACGACGCGATGCAGCTGTCGCAGGAGTTGTTGTCGGCGGGCAGCGATGACCGAGTTTCGCAGGGGGCTCGTGAGCTGCTCAAGATCCTGGCCGAGATCGACCCGGTCCTGCGCCCCGTAGCGCGGGGCTGACGCGATCGCGGGCCCCAGGTGGGGCGCTGTGACACGTCGACAACGGCCTGGCGGCTCCGTCCCAGGGGTGGACGCGGTCACTGAGGCCGTACGACACCCAGGAGAGCCGGCGTGACGATCCAGCGCATGGACAACGTCCTCATCGTCGTCGACGACCTCGACGCTGCCCTCTCGTTCTTCGTCGAACTCGGGATGGAGCTGGAGGGCAAGGCTCCCATCGAGGGACGGTGGGTGGAGCGGGTCATCGGGCTCCAGGACGTCCGACAGGACATCGCGATGCTGCGGACCCCGGACGGCCACGGCCGAATCGAACTGGCGAGGTTCCACACGCCGAAGGCGATCCGCTCCGAACCGAGGACGGACGTACCGGTGAACACGCTGGGCATTCGCCGCATCATGTTCGCCGTGGACGACATCGACGACGTGGTTGCCCGCCTGCAGCGCACCCACGGCGCAGAACTCGTCGGCGAGGTGGTGCGGTACGAGGACACCCATCGCCTCTGCTACGTCCGCGGCCCCGAGGGCATCATCGTCGGACTGGCCGAACAGCTCAGCTGAAGGCCGCCGAAGGGGACCGTGCCGACGGGGTACCCCGAGGGCCGAGGATTTCGCTGCCTTCGACGCGCCCGTCTCCTTCGATTCGGGTCCGTCACAGGCCGCGCACCTGCCCTCGAAAGCGGTACGAACGGTGCCGGAGGGTGACATTCGGGGCGCTGGGCGGTGAGGCGCCCCACAGGACCCAGGTCACATACGAACGACGGTAGTGGACCGCG
>NZ_JBVHWW010000077.1:0-10010 GCF_055563995.1 Streptomyces sp. NPDC029164
CCCCCCCCCCCCCCCCCCCCCCCCCCCCCCCCCCCCCCCCCCCCCCCCCCCCCCCCCCCCCCCCCCCCCCCCCCCCCCCCCCCCCCGCCTCCCCCTCCTCCTCCTCAAGGTCTCCTCTTCCCAAGGAACGTGATGGACCTCCGTATCGAAGACCGCGTGTACCTCGTCACCGGCGCGTCGTCCGGGATCGGCGCGGCGACCGTCCGGCTGCTGGCCGCCGAGGGCGCCATCGTCGTCGGCGTCGCCCGCAAGCCGTGGGACACCGAAGCCCTCGGCGACCGCGTCAGCACCGTCGCCGCCGACCTCACCGACCCCACCGCGGCCCGCCACGTGGCCGACACCGTGATCGAGCGCCACGGCCGGCTCGACGGCCTCGTCAACAACGTGGGCGCGCTGGAATCCCGTACCGGCTTCCTCGACGTGACCGACGAGCAGTGGACGAGCACCTTCGACGTCAACTTCCACTCCGCCGTCCGCATGACCCGCGCGGCCCTGCCCGCGCTCCTGGAGACGGGAGCGGGCTCCCTCGTGCACATCGCCAGCGAGGCCGCGCGTTTCCCCGACCCGGGCATCGTCGACTACGCCGCCTCCAAGACGGCGCTGCTGTCCGTGTCCAAGTCCCTGGCCGCGGAGTTCGGCGTACGCGGGGTGCGCTCCAACGTGGTCTCGCCGGGGCCCACCCGGACGGCGCTCTTCGACGCGCCCGGCGGCTTCGCCGAGCAGCTGGGGGAGCGGTTCGGCCTCCCGGCCGACGAGGCCGTCCAGCACTTCATCCGCGTGGTGCGCGCGCTGCCGAGCGGCCGCATCGGGACGCCCGAGGACGTCGCGGGCATCGTCGCGTACCTGCTGTCACCCCTCGCGACCCAGGTCACCGGCGCCGAGTGGAGCGTCGACGGCGGCGCCCTGCGGCAGATCTGACCCGGGCCGATGCGTGCTTCCCTCCTCGCCCTCGCCATCGGTGCCTTCGGCATCGGGACCACCGAGTTCGTCATCGTCGGCCTGCTCCCGGAGGTCGCCGACGACCTGTCCGTGTCCATCCCCTCCGCCGGCATGCTGGTCACCGGCTACGCCCTCGGCGTGGTGGTCGGCGCGCCGCTGATGACCGCGGCCGGCGCCCGCCTGCCGCGCAAGACCATGCTCGTCGTGCTCATGGGCATCTTCATCGCGGGCAACCTGCTCTGCGCCCTCGCCGGCGACTACACCGCCCTCATGGGCGGCCGGCTGATCGCCGCCCTCACGCACGGCGCCTTCTTCCGGATCGGGTCCGTCGTCGCCGCCGACCTGGTGGCCCCGGACCGGCGGGCCAGCGCCATCGCCCTGATGTTCACCGGACTCACCCTGGCCAACGTACTCGGCGTACCACTGGGCACCTTCCTGGGCCAGGAGTTCGGCTGGCGCTCCACCTTCTGGGCCGTCACCGGCATCGGGATCGTCGGTCTGCTCGGACTCGTCACCCTGGTCCCGGCGCAGCCGGCGCCGGAGCGCGGGGCGCTGCGCGGCGAACTCGCCGTCTTCCGCAAGCCCCAGGTGTGGCTGGCGCTGACGACGACCGTGCTCGGCTTCGGCGGCGTCTTCGCCTCCTTCACCTACCTCGCACCGATGATGACGGAACTGGCCGGCTTCTCCGACGGCGCGGTCGCCTGGCTCCTCGTCCTCTTCGGGGTCGGACTGTGCGTGGGCAACGTGCTCGGCGGCCGGGCCGCCGACCGGGCCCTGATGCCCAGCCTGTACCTCATCCTGGGCGGCCTTTCCCTGGTGCTGGTGGTCTTCACCTTCACCTCGCAGGCCGCTGTGCCCGCCGCGATCACCCTGGCCGCCTTCGGGGCGATCGGCTTCGCGACGGTGCCGCCGCTGCAGGCCCGCGTGATGCAGCAGGCCGCCGGGGCCCCGGCGCTCGCCTCCGCGGCGAACATCGCGGCCTTCAACCTCGGCAACGCCCTCGGGGCCTGGCTCGGCGGTCTCGCCGTCGCCCACGGCCTCGGCTGGACCGCGCCGACCTGGATCGGCGCCGGGCTCGCCGCCGCCGGTCTGGGCACCGCGGTGCTCTCCGGCCGGCTCGACCGCAGGACCCGCCGGCCGGGCCCGCTCCCGGAGGCGGAACTCCCCGCCGAACCGCACTCCGTACAGCAGCACTCCGCATCCGAGCCATCCGCACAGCTCCCCTCCGCCGGTGCCGGGTACGGCACCCACTCCATCGTCGAAGAGAAGTCGAGGTAGTCCCACATGAACGGTGTCGATCGCCGGACCATGCTCACCCGCAGTGCCGCCGTCGTCGGAGGCGCCGCGGTGGCCGGCGCGCTGGCCGGCCCCGCGGCCGCCGCCACGGCCCCCGCCGCCTCCGGAGCTCCCGGCACGGCCGTCGGAGCCGGATCCGTCGTGCGGCCGGGTGACCCCCGCTACGAGATGCTGACCACCGGCAACAACCAGCGCTTCGTGGCCCGCCCGGACTACATCAGGATGGTCCGCTCCACCGCGGACGCCGAACGCGCCCTGAGAGACGCCGTCCGCGCGGGCAAGCGGGTCTCGGTGCGCAGCGGCGGCCACTGCTTCGCCGACTTCGCCGCCCATCCCGACACCGAGGTCATCATCGATTTCTCGGAGATGACGCACGTCGGGTACGACCCGAGATTCCGGGCGTTCGTCGTCGAGGCCGGCGCCCGTCTGATCAACGTGTACGAGGCCCTCTACAAGGGCTGGGGCGTCACCATCCCCGGCGGCATCTGCTACAGCGTCGGCGCCGGCGGCCACATAGCGGGCGGCGGGTACGGCCTGCTCTCGCGGGCCCACGGCCTGGTCGTCGACCACCTCTACGCCGTGGAGGTCGTGGTCACGGACGGCAAGGGCGGCGTACGGACGGTCGTGGCCACCCGCGAGAAGAACGATCCGAACCGCGAGCTGTGGTGGGCGCACACCGGCGGGGGCGGCGGCAACTTCGGCCTTGTGACCCGCTACTGGTTCCGCTCCCCGGGCGCCAAGGGCTCCGAACCCTCCGAACAGCTCATCTCCCCGCCGTCGACGGTCCTGGTGAGCGCCGTCGACTTCCCCTGGGAGCAGCTGACGGAGGCGAAGTTCGCCCGGCTGCTCAAGAACTTCGGTGCCTGGCACGCCGCGAACAGCGCCCCCGACTCCCCGTACCGCCATCTGTCCAGCCTGTTCAACGTCAGCTCCAAGGCGCACGGCAGCCTGGGCATGTTCACCCAGGTCGACGCGACCGTGCCGAACGCCAGAAGGCTGCTCGACGACTACCTCGCGGCGATCACGGCCGGCACCGGGGTCACCCCGAAGGCACTGACCCGCGCCACCGGTGAACTGCCCGCCATGCCGCAGTTCGCGGAGCCGAGAACCCTGCCGTGGCTCCAGGCGACCCGGCTGGTCGGCACCAACAACCCGACCATCACCAATCCCACCTCACGTGGCGCGCACAAGTCCGCTTACATGCGCAGAAACTTCACGGACCATCAGATCGCGGAGCTCTACCGGTACATGAGCCGGCCGGACTTCAAGAACCCGGACACGATGCTGGTGCTGTTCTCGTTCGGCGGTCAGGTCAACGCCGCGGCGCCCGACGCGACGGCCAACGCGCAACGGTCGTCCATCTTCAAGATGTGCTTCCAGACCTTCTGGCAGGAGGAGAGCGAGGACGAGTTCCACCTGGGCTGGCTGCGCGGTCTGTACGAGGACTTCTTCTCGGCGACCGGCGGCGTGCCCCTGATCGACGACAGCACCGACGGCTGCTACATCAACTACCCCGACCGTGACGTCACCGATCCGCGCCGCAACCGCTCCGGCGTGCCGTGGCAGACGCTCTACTACAAGGACAACTACCCGCGCCTGCAGCAGGTGAAGAGGCGCTACGACCCGTCCGACTTCTTCCGCCACTCCATGTCCATCAAGCCCGCGCGAGGCTGACGCTCCTCGCGTCCCCGCCGCGTTTTCGCTGGTCAGAAGCCCCGTACTCCGGTCTCCGGAGTGCGGGGCTTCTGTCGTTCCCGCTCAACCGTTCGAGTGTCCGCGGGCGTTCGTTGACTCCCCGGCCGGCTCCGGGAAAGCTGTCTCTTGGCCGGAAGAGGGCAGCTGAAAAGCCCCTCGCAGCGAGATCCGATCCCCTGGCCACCACCCGTCGAACAGGCCCGCGGCACCGCCGTGCCGCGCCCTCCCGCGTCATGCCACGGCTCGATTCCCAACGCGTCAGAAAGTAGAGGAAGCCATGCGTTCCGTCGCCGTAGTCCTCGGCACCCGGCCGGAAGCCATCAAGTTCGCGCCGGTCATCCGCGCCCTCCAGGACGACCCGCGCTTCGAGCCCGTCGTGATCTCGACCGGGCAGCACCGTCAGATGCTGGACGAGACCCTCGACGCCTTCGGCCTCACGGCCGACGTCGACCTGAAAGTGATGGCCCCCAAGCAGACCCTCTCCCAGGTCACCTACCGGTCCCTGCGCGGCCTGGAGGACTACTTCGCCACCGCCCCCGCCCACGCGGTCCTGGTCCACGGCGACACCGCCACCACCCTCACCGGGGCCCTGGCCGGCTTCCATCAGCGGATCCCCGTCGTCCACGTCGAGGCCGGACTGCGCAGCGGCCGGCTCGGCTCACCCTTCCCCGAGGAGGGCAACAGACGGCTCGTCGCCCAGGTCGCCGCCCTGCACCTGGCCCCCACCCCCGGAAACCTGGCGAACCTGCTGCGCGAGGGCATCGACGCGGGCACCGTCACCGTCACCGGCAACACCGTCATCGACGCCCTGCGCTGGGCCTGCGGCCGCGCCGAGAGCTACGGCGACCCGGCCCTGGCCGACCTCGACGTCGACCCCAGCCGGATCGTCCTCGCCTCCGCGCACCGCCGCGAGGCATGGCCGCACCTGCCGCAGATCGGGCAGGCCCTGGCCCGCATCGCCGACGAGCCCGGCGTACGCGTCGTCGTCCCGCTCCACCGCAACCCCGTGGTCCGCGAGGCGCTCCTCCCGTACATCGGCGGCCACCCGCACATCACCGTCGTCGACCCGCTGCCCTACCTCAGTTTCTGCAAGCTCATGGCCCGCGCCGACCTCATCGTCTCGGACAGCAGCGGCAGCCAGGAGGAGGGCCCCGCGCTCGGCAAGCCCACCCTGGTCCTCGGCGACGTCACCGAGCGCTCCGAGGCCATCGTCGCCGGCACCGCCCGCCTCGTCGGAACGGCCACCGAGGGCATCGTCGCCGACACCCTGGAGCTCCTGCGCGACCAGGCCGCGTACGAGCGGATGGCCAACGCCGCCAACCCGTACGGCGACGGACGGGCCACCGCCCGCACCGTCGCCGCACTCGCCCACTTCTTCGGCCTGGGACCCGCCCCCGAGCCCTTCGTCCCCGAAAGCGCCGCCGACGAGCTCAGCGTCGAGCTCGCCCGTACGGCCGCCTTCGCCCGCACCTGACCGAGAGGAAGCCCGCATGACCGCCACCCCGTCCGCCATCGAACGCCCGCTGAACTTCAGCACCCCGTACCTGAGGGCCGACCTCGTGCGCGACGCCGTGGACTACACCGTCGAAGGCCGCACGATCGTCGTCAACCCCGGTGTGACCCCCGTGACCATCGCCGAGGAGTTCCGCAAGACCATCCCCCCGCTGTCCTCGACGGTCCTCGCCGACACCCGCATCGAGAAGGCCGACGCGCTGCTCCTGCTGCGCCCCGCCGCGGACGACGCCGACATCAGCGGCATCGTCGAACAGTCCGGCTGGTCGCACCTGGCCGATCTGCTCGCCCCCGGGGAGTTCTCCCGTGAGACCCCGCTGTACCGCAGCCCGCAGGACGACATCAACACCGTCCTGTTCGACCCGGCCCACGTACTGGGCGAACGCGAGACCGTACTGGACCAGCGGGAGTTCAACGTCCGCGCCAACCTGTGGTTCGCCCCCGCCGGCACCGACTGCTTCATCCACAACCAGCACGACTTCATCGAGGTGCACACCCAGGTCCACGGCCTGGGCCGGATGCAGCGGTTCCGCAGTGAGGACCAGGCCTCCCTCTACCAGGACGTCCTGATGAGCCCGGGCTACACCACCCCCGACCCCTTCTGCGCCACCGGCCCCCAGTGCACGTACCACTACCCCCGCCACCAGTACCGGGCCGACACCGACTGCATCTGGCTCGCCATCGAATACCACCCGGTACCCCGCGCCCTGCGCACCCTCCCCTTCCCCCAGTCCTCGTCTCCGCTCGCGACCACCCTGGAGAACCAGTCATGACCGCCACCGCCAAGAACCCCGAGACCGTCCTGCGCGCCCCGAAGTTCACCGCCGAGGTCGTCGCCGACCAGCTCCGCGACGGCTACTGGCTGGAGGCGCCCGACATCGACGGCGACGGCAAGCCGGACCTGTTCGGCTACGGACTGCGCCTCGGCGAGATCTACTGGTACGCCAACGACGGCGACTGGACCCGCCGGCTGATAGCCGACCGCATCAAGATGCCCGTGGGCGCCGACTTCGCCGACGTCAGCGGCAACGGCCACCCCGACGTCATCGTCTGCTACGACCTCTACGGCCCGATCGGCACGATCCACGACGCCAACACCGAAGGCGGCAAGATCGACTGGCTGGAGAACCCGGGCACCCCCGACAAGGACGAGTCCCGCTGGAAGCGGCACTACGTCGGCCGCGCCACCGGCATGCACCGCCTGCGCGCCGGCCACTTCACCCGCACCGACCGGCTCCAGATCATCGGCCTGCCGATCGTCGCCAAGGAAGACGTCCACGCCGTCCTGCCGGTGGTGCTGTTCACCCAGCCCGACGACGTGCACACGGCCGAGGAGTGGCCGATGACCGTCATCGACGACAGCCACTTCCGGATGATCCACGGCGCCGAGAAGAAGCAGGGCCTGGTTCCCGGCTCCGACCTCGAATCCCTCCTGCTGGCCTCCGACGAGGGCGTCACCTGGCTCTGGTTCGACGAGAACCGCCGGGAGTGGGTCCGCGAGCTCATCGGCACGGGCGAGCTCACCCAGTTCGAGCAGACCGGCTTCCGCGGCAGCGGCGACCTCAACGCGGGCCGCCTCGGCGACGACCCGATGGCCTACGTCGCCGCCATCGAGCCCTTCCACGGCAACACCGTCGCCGTCTACACCAAGGCCGCCGAAGGCGAGGGCTGGAACCGCGTCCTGCTGGACGTCTACGGCGACCCCAACGAGAACGGCGAGGGCCCCGGCCACCAGATCGTCTGCGCCGACTTCGACGGCGACGGGGACGAGGAGTTCCTCGTGGCGCTGCGCGGCCCGTGGCCGTGGCAAGGCGTCATGTACTACAAGGCGATCGACGCGGCCAACGGCGTCTGGGCCAAGTGGCGCGTCTCCGAGGAGTCCGTCGCCCGCATCGCCACCGCCGACTTCAACGGCGACGGCCGCCTCGACTTCGCCACCATCGCCTACTCCGTCCAGAACTACTACGTGGCCAAGGACGCCAAGCTCATGGTCTACCGCAACCAGATCGAGCAGTAGGCCCCCCACGCCCTTCCCGGCAGTCCCGTACGCCCCTTCGCGCCGCCGGGACCGCGCACTGCACGGCGGAGCACGGTCCCGGCCGCCGTCCCCGACGAACCCCACTCCCGAAAGAGCGATTCCTGTGGCCTCCACGACGTCCCCCGACGCCGCGAAGCGGGCGAAGCTGCCCTCACTGACCGGCCTGCGGTTCTTCGCCGCGCTCTCCGTCTTCTTCTTCCACTCGTCCCTGACCGACTCCCCGATCCCGCCGAACGCGCCCATCAACCCCTTCGCCGACGCCTCGATCGCCGACGGGTTCTCCACCGCCTTCGGCAAGGCCGGCTACCTGGGCGTCTCCTTCTTCTTCGTCCTCTCGGGGTTCGTCCTCGCCTGGGCCGCCAAGCCCGGCGAGCGCGTCACCGCCTTCCTCCGCCGCCGGCTGCTGAAGATCTTCCCCAACCACGTCGTCGTCTTCGCCGCGGCGATGATCCTCTTCGCAGGCTCGGCCGTCACGGGCGTCGCCGACTGGCTCCCGAACCTCTTCCTCATCCACACCTGGTGGCCGCAGCCCACCATCAACCTCAGCGTCAACCCGCCCAGTTGGTCCCTCGGCAGCGAGCTGCTCTTCTACATGCTCTTCCCGGCGCTCATCGTTGCGATCCGCAAGCTCCGCGGCCGGACCGCCCTGTGGGGCTGGAGCGCCGCCATGATCGCGGGGATGATCGCACTCCAGCTGATCGCCACCTACTTCGTCCCCGACACCCCGAAGTCCACCATCACGCCCATCTCCGGGATGCAGTTCTGGTTCGGCTACCTGCTCCCGGCCGGCCGCCTCTTCGAGTTCGTCCTCGGCATCCTGCTCGCCCGCATCGTCCTCGCGGGACTGTGGCCGCGCCGCGTCGGCTTCGGCGTCTCCCTCGTGCTCACGGTGCTCGGCTACGCCGCCGCGCTCGTCGCCCCGTTCCAGTACGGGTTCGTCGTCGCGACGATCATCCCGGTCGCCGCGCTCATCGGCGCCACCGCGAGCGCCGACGTGGAAGGCCGCGCCACCTTCCTGCGCAGCCGGCCCATGGTCTGGCTCGGCGAGGTCTCCTTCGGGTTCTACCTCGTCCAGGGCGTCACGATCTTCTACCTCCGCTCGCTGCTGGGTGAGAACACCTACAGCGTCCCGGTGGCCCTCCTGGTGATCGCCGGCTTCTTCGCCGCGTCGCTGCTCGGCGGGTGGCTCCTCTTCCGCTTCGTCGAGATGCCCGCCATGCGCCGCTTCGGCCGCGCCAGGCCCCGTACGCGGCCCGCCCCGGCCACGGCCGAGGCCCCGGCCCCGTCCCCGGTCCGCGAGCCTTCCGGGGACCGGACCCCGGTCACCGCGGCCGCCCGGGACTGACCCGCCGCCCTACCGCTCCCCGCCCGCGTCGGCATCCGCCGACGCGGGCTTCGGCGTTCCCCGGCCCGGGGCGGCGGAACCGGCCGTCAGGCTCGACAGCATGCGCAGGGCCGCGTCGGACGGGGAGGACTCGGGGGCGCTGTAGAGCAGCATCCGGTGATTGGTGCCGTCCGTGAGGTGCAGGTTCTCGAAATCGAGGGTCAGCGGGCCGACGACGGGGTGGTGCAGGGTCTTGGTGCCGACGGTGCAGTCCCGTACGGGATGCTTCGACCACAGCGAGGCGAAATCGGGGCTCTGCAGCATGAGCGACCCGATGAGCTCGGCGAGCGCGCGGTCCTCCGGATTGCGTCCGGCGACCAGGCGCAGTGCCGCCAGCGCCACCCGGGCCTCGCTCTTCCAGTCCGTGTAGAGCTCCCGGGTGTGCGGGTCGAGGAACAGCATCCGCGTGAGGTTGGGGCGTACGGCGGGATCCTCGGGGCTCGAGAAGTCGAGGTGCCCGGCGAGCAGGGCATGGCCCAGCGGATTCCAGGCGAGCACGTTGTTGCGGCCGTCCAGGACGACGGCGGGCACCTGCGGCATCGCGCCGATCAGCCGGCGCGTGGTGTCCCGGGCGTACTCGGGACGGGGCGACTGCGCCCGCTTGGCGCGCGGCGGCCGGGCCAGGTTGAGCAGGTGCGCGTGCTCGTCCGGAGACAGGCGCAGGGCGCGGGCCAGGGCGTCGAGCACGCTGTCCGAGGCGTTCGTGCTCTGCCCCTGCTCCAGGTGCGTGTAGTACGTGATGCTCACGCCGGCCAGCAGGGCGAGCTCCTCGCGCCGCAGACCCGGTACGCGCCGGCGGGTGCCGTGTGAGGGGAGGCCGACGTCCTCGGGCTGGAGCTGGGCGCGACGGGTGCGGAGGAATTCGCCCAGGGCAGTGGGAGTGTCCATGCGTTCCAGTGTGCCGGGGGAGGGCGCGGAACGCTGCCCGTGAAGGTGGCCCTGGCAGTGCTAGCTTGCCCGGCGCCAGCACAACCAGGGGGCTGGGTAACCCCCTGCGACCAGTCCAGAGTCGATGACGCAACAGCTCGTTGCGTGATCGAGAGGAAGTGTCGCGATGTCGGTTGTCGAGGGTGCGCGTGTGGATGCGGGTGTGGGGGGTGGTGAGGGTCCGGTCCGTTTGGACGGGCGTTTGAAGTTGGTGTTGGT
>NZ_JBVHWW010000078.1:0-8449 GCF_055563995.1 Streptomyces sp. NPDC029164
GGTGGGTGGGGGGGCCTTAGGGCGGCCAGACCCGAGGTGGGAGGGGTGCCGTGGGGTATGGGCGCCTCGGGGGGGGGGTGGCTCCTCCCCCCTGGCTCCCCCCGGGCCCCTAACCGGCGTTGCCCGTCGTGTCGGTCGTGTCGGCGCTGGCTCCTGCGGATGCTCGGCAGTCTCATGGGGCAGCTCCTCGTGCGGTCCGCGTCGCGGACACAGCTCTTTGGCATGCGCCCGACAAGATAGCGCTCCATCGCCCCCTTATGAAAGATGATGCTCGAAGGCGGCCGAGATCACGCACCTTCGAGCATCATGGGCGTGAACATCAGGGGAACGTCACGCAAGGCACGGCGCACCCGCCGGCCCGTCAGCAAGACCGCCAAGAGGTCGTCAGAAGGCCGTCAGGAGAAGGGAACCCGGTCCGGGCGGCAGACCGTGCCGGGTGGCGGAAGCGTCCCGTCGACGAAGTAGCGGCTCTCGTGCGCGCTGATGCAGCTGCTGCCGTTGTTGAACAGCGCGGTGTGCCCGTACCCGTCGTTGGTGAGCAGGCGGGCGTCCGCCAGCTCACCGGCCATGGCCTGGGCGCCCGTGTAGGGCGTGGAGGGGTCGTACCGGGTCCCGATCACCAGGACGGGACGGGCGGTGGGCGTGTTCCACGGGCCGTCGAACCGTGCGGCGGCCCGGGCCGGCCAGGTGGCACAGCCCTCGGCCGCCCACGTCCAGAAGCGTCCCGCGTCGCCGGCCCGCCGGGCGCTGTCCTCCTCCAGGCCTTGGTACGCGGAGGGATCGCGCGGGTTCGGGCTGTCGGCGCACCAGACGGCCGCCGCCTGCTCGTCCCCCAGGTACGGGTTCGGCTCGGCCACCGGGGGCGGCGGCGGGTACACCGGGGGCTTGGGCTCGCGGCCCTGCGAGAGCTCCTGGAGCCGGCCCGCGAGAGCCGTCCAGCCGGGGTCGACGATGTAGAGGCCGTTGACCGTGTCGGCGACCGTCTTGGCGTACGTCCACGGGCCGATCGGACGCTCCCGCAGCCGCTGCATCAGCTTGTCGAACTTGTCACGCGTGGCCTCGGGGCTGCCCGCCGAGAAGGCACAGCGGGTCGCGGGCGCCGATCCGCACAGGGTGAGGAACCGGTCCAGGGTGGCCGCGGCGGTGACGTCCGAGCCCATGCGCAGGAAGGTCGTGGTCCGGGGCTCGCCCTGCCCCGCGCCGTCGGTCCAGGCCTGGGGGGCGATGTTGCTGTCGAGGACCATGGCGCGGACGCTGCCGGGGAAGAGGTTGGCGTAGGTCGCGCCGAGGATCGTGCCGTAGGAGACGCCCAGGTAGTTCAGCTGTCCTTCGCCCACCGAACGGCGGAGCAGGTCGAGGTCCCGGGCGGTGTCGGCGGTCGACACGTGGCGCAGCAGGTCCGCGTCACGCTTCTCACAGAGCCGGCCGAGGTCCTCGTACGCGTCGATCCATGCCTTCCGCTCCTGCGCGCCCACCGGGAAGCCGCCGGGTGGGCGGGCCGCCCAGGCACTGGCTTCCTCCTTGGTGTCGAAGCAGTTCACGGCGGTGCTGTTGCCGATCCCGCGCGGGTCCCAGCTGACGATGTCGAACCGTTCGCGCAGTTCCCCGGGGAAGGCGTCGTAGTTCTGCGGTACCTGCACGGTCCCGGGGCCGCCGGGACCGCCGGGGTTCACGAACAGGGTGCCGATGCGCCGGCCGGGATCGGTGGCCTGCCGGCGGACGACCGCCAGGTCGATGGTGCGGCCCGCGGGGGCGGCGTGGTCGAGCGGCACCTTCGCCGTGGCGCACTCCCACGGGCTGCCGGGCTTGCACGGACTCCAGTCCAGTGTCGGAACGGTCTCCGAGGGTGACGGTGAGGGGGCTGTGGGCGACGGGGGCGCGCCGTGCGCGGCGGCCGGTCCGGGCCCGGTGAGCAGCGCCGAGCAGGCCAGCGCCGCGGTGAGGACCGCCGCACGGCGTCGGCGGCGGGCTGCGGGACCTGATGGGGACACGTTACGCCCTCCTCCTCACGGCGAAGGCTCGGTCCGGCGGTCGATGCCGCCGCATCGGTGCACACGCCTCTGTCACCACGAAACCGCGATCGGGCGGCGCGCGCGAGCCGGGCGCGGGACCTGTGCGGGCCCGGCCGACGGCTCGCTTCCCGGCGCCGGGCGGCGAGGGTAGGTTGGACGCGTGATCGACTTTCTCCGGGGCGCCCCGGTCTCAGGCAGTCTCGACGTCGTCTGGCACGCGGGCTGGTCCTCCCCGAAGCACGACCCGGCGCCGGAGATCCAGGTCCACGCCTACTCCGAACACACGGTGATCCTGCGCCAGAACAAGTCCGTGCACTACGAAGCCCCGTTCCTCTTCCTCCTCTTCGGCAATGACCGGGCGCTGCTCCTCGACACGGGCGCGTCCGCCGACCCGGCCCACTTCCCCCTGCGGGAAACGGTCGACCGGCTCGTCACGGACTGGCTGGAACGCCATCCGAGGCCCGCGTACTCGCTCGTGGTCGCCCACACCCACGGACACGGCGACCACGTCGCGGCGGACCCCCAGTTCGCGGACCGGCCCTCCACCACGGTCGTGGGACCCGGACTGGACGAGGTCACGGCCGCCTTCGGCCTCGCCGACTGGCCGCACCGCACCGGCGCACTGGACCTGGGCGGCCGGATCCTCGACCTGATCCCCGGCCCCGGCCACCAGCAGGCCGCCCTGGTCTTCCACGACCGCCACACCGGCCTCCTGCTGACCGGCGACTCCCTCTATCCGGGGCGGCTCTACATCGAGGACCGGGCGGCCTACTCGGCCACCGTCGACCGGCTGCTGGACTTCTGCGCCACCCGGCCGGTCCGCCATGTCCTCGGCTGCCACATCGAGATGAACACGGCGGGCGAGGACTACCCCCGCGGCACCGTGCACCAGCCGGACGAGCCGCCGCTCCAGCTCACCGCAGGCCATCTGCGCACGCTGCGCAGGGCCCTCGACGAGACGGCGGACCGGCACGGGACGCACCCCTACGGCGAGTTCGTCCTCGTGTACCGGGACTGACCGGCGGTGAGCCCGCCGCTCCCGGCGGGAGCGGGGCGATACGGGGTGTCGCGGCGCGTGGCCGGCGCCGCGTCGGCGGGATGCCGGCCGTCCGGCGGGACTGTCGCCGATCCGTCGGCGATGTGCCGGTGGCCGCTGGAACGGTGGGTGCCGAGTTGCCCGAGGGGGCAGCCGCAGCATAGGCGTCGAACTCGACCGCCGTCTGCGCGCTGCCGGCAGCACGGTGGCGAGCGTGGTGGTCCATCCCGGCGGCGCGCTGGACTCCCTCAACCCCGCCCCGGCCACCCGTCCAT
Source organism: Streptomyces sp. NPDC029164 (assembly GCF_055563995.1). NCBI lineage: Bacteria > Bacillati > Actinomycetota > Actinomycetes > Kitasatosporales > Streptomycetaceae > Streptomyces > Streptomyces sp. NPDC029164. The sequence continues at coordinate 3,324 of NZ_JBVHWW010000078.1, forward strand.
GTGCGTACCACCCTCCGTCGCGGCACGGTTGTGGGAGGCGAGCCATGCTCTGACCGACGGCCGGGCTCAGTAGCGGGCCGCGGACACGAATGAGACGACCTGGTGCTGTGACCAAAGGTTCACCGGGTCGCGGCGCCCGGGGCCGGGGGTGGGGTGACGGCCAGGACGGGTGGGGCCGGCGTGGACCAGTGGTGGTCGCAGGGGGCGAAGACCAGCGTGACCGGACGGCCGGGGCGCTGACGCCAGGAGATGCGGTCCGGGGTGCCGTCGCACACCGGACAGCGGGGCAGCGGGCCGGGGTCCGCCTCCGGCACGCGGTCGGGGGCGGCCGCGAGCGGCGTGGCGTGCGGATCGCGCATGGAGGCTCCCAGGTCGTGTGCGGTCGGGCTGATCGCACTGTGCCATGGAGGTGCCCTTCTCCGCACGGGCGAATCATCCAGTGTTTTGGCTGGTCAGAGGTGTGGTCACCAGGAAAATTCCGGTGCTCTTGCGGGCACTTGGTGATCAACCGCTCGCGCAACCGGCCTCGACCAGCCCGGATTCGTAGGCCGCGATCACCGCCTGCGCGCGGTCACGGACGCCCAACTTGCCGAAGATGCCCGTGATGTGGTTCTTGACCGTCGAGACACTGATGTCCAGGTCCAGGGCGATCTCGGCGTTTCCGCGGCCGCCTGCCAGCAGACGCCAGATCTCCAGTTCGCGCGGGGTGAGATCGGCCGGGGTCTCGGCGGCCCACGACCGCGGCCGCACGGGGGTGCGTACGTAGGCGGAGATGAGCCGGGTCAGCAGCCGCGGCGCGACGGCGGCCTCGCCGGTGTGGACGATGCGGACCGCGGCGATCAGCTCCTCCGGGGAGATGTCCTTGGGCAGGAAGCCGTACGCGCCGGCGCGCAGGGCTGCGACCACGTACTCGTCCATGTCGAAGGTGCTGAGGGCGAGAACGCGGGTGGAGGGGAGCGTCCGCGCGAGTTCCCCGGTGGCCTGGACCCCGTCGAGGACCGGCATCCGGATGTCCATGACGACCACGTCGGGCAGCAGCTCGTGGGCCAGGGCGACCGCCCGGGCCCCGTCCTCGGCCTCGCCCACGACCTCGAACTCCGGGTCGGGGCCAAGGATCAGGGCCAGGCCGCGCCGCACCAGCGGCTGGTCGTCGGCTATGAGCACGCGGATCATCGCTGCCGTTCCTCTCTCTCGCCGTACCCGGGGCCCGCGACCGCGGCCGGGACCGGGAGGCGGGCCGCCACCCGGAAGCCCCCGCCGTCGAGGGGGGCCGCCTCCAGGGTTCCGCCCTGCAGGGCGACACGTTCGTGCATGCCGATCAGACCGTACCCGGGGCGCGCCGCGGGACGGGAGGCCGCGGCCCGCGCTCCGGCCCCGTCGTCGCGCACCTCCAGGGCCACCCCGTCCCGGTGGTAGGTGAGCCGTACGCGGGCCCGCGCATCCCCGGCGTGCTTGCGGGTGTTCGTCAGCGCCTCCTGCACGATGCGGAAGACGGTGAGGCCGACGGTCGGCGGCAGCGGGCGGACCGGGCCGTCCACGGTGAACTCGGTCTCCGTGCCGGCCAGCCGGGACTCGGTGACGAGCCTGTCGAGGTCGCCGGCCCCGGGCTGGGGAGCCGGCGGGGTGTGCTCCGGTTCCTCCCCGGCCCTGAGGACGTCGAGGAGTTGGCGCATCTCGCGCAGCGCCATCCGCCCGGAGTCCTCCAGCGTGACGAGGGCCTCCCGGACGACCTCCGGGTCGTGCGCCAGGTTCGCCCGGGCCCCGCCCGCCATCAGCTGCATGGTGGTGATGTGGTGGGCGACGATGTCGTGCAGTTCGCGGGCGATCCGGCGGCGTTCCTCGGCCACCGCCCGGTCCGCGAGCAGGGTCCGGTGCGCTTCGGCCTCCCGCTGCCGGTGCTTGACCACGGCGCCCACGCCGACGGCGCCGAGGGTGCCGATCAGGTTCGCGATCAGACCCGACCAGCCGAAGGGCAGGGGCCAGCCGCCCTGGCCCGCGGAGATCAGCGGCACCGCCACGACCGCCGCCGACGCGGCCACGGCGGGGCGGCTGAACCGGGCCACCGTGTAGAGGGCCACCATCAGCGTGAGGGTGAAGTGCGGGGTCGGCGGGGTGCTCACGTTCACCAGCACGCCCAGGGCCAGTACGGCGGCGAGCACCGTCACCGGCCGCGCGCGCCGGGCGATCAGGGGGATCGCCGAGACGACCAGGGAGAGGGCCCCGGTCACGCTCAGGACCCGGCCCTCGGTCTGCATGCCCAGGGAGTAGCCGACGAGGTCGACGGTGCCGGCCGCGACCGCCACGAGTGCGTTGTTGCGCGTCCACGGTGGGCCCTCGGCGCCGCGGTCCGTGCCCGGGGCGGCCGCCCGGCCGGTGTCGCGGCCCGTGCCGCGGTTGCCCGTGTCCCGGTACGCCGCCGCACGCGCGCCGCCGCCCCCTTCCCCCGGCACACCCACACCCACACCCACACCCATGCTGCCGGTCCTCCCCCGTCGGAGACTCCCCGGCAGGTGCCGGGCGCGCGCGGCCGCGCTCTCCGGTGATCCATTCTGGCACCGCGCCCGTCCCCTGCCACCGGCCCCCGGTGTGAACCCGTACCAGGACTCCGGTCCTGGTCGGCGCCCCCGTACGGACCCCGGTCCCGCGCTGCGGATCCTCCCCTGCCCCGACGTTTTCCCCGCTCCCCGCTGATGGTCTGGAGTCAGGCCGGGAACCCCGGCCGTACCGCGCAGACCGGAGGACATCAGTGATCCGCGCCCTGACCCGATTCTCGACGCGAAGTCCATGGAAGGTCATCGCCCTGTGGGCGGTCCTGGGTATCGCAGCCACCATCGCGGGCCAGGCGTTCGTCTTCCGCGCCACCCAGCCGGGCGACGGCGGGTTCCTGCCCGCGCACTACGACTCGGCGGCCGCCCTGAAGATCGCGGAGGAGCGGTTCGGCGTGCAGCCGGACGCCAACCTCCTGACCCTGCTGGTGGCCCGCTCGGACGACGCGCCGCTCGGCGCCGCCGACGAGCAGCGCATCGACGCGCAGGCCGCGCGACTGGCCCGTGAGCGGGTCGCCATGCCCCGGACCGAGGACACGATGCCCCTCGCCGAAGACCACTCGCAGATCCCCCGGGTCAGCCCGGCCATGACGGCGCCCGACCGCTCCTTCCGCCTGCTCTCCGTCGAACTGACCGGAAACCCCGCCGATCCCGGGGTGCAGGACACCTACCGCGCCTTCCGGGATTCCGCCCGCGACGCGTTCGCGGAGGATGGACTGCGCACCGGCTTCACCGGCGGGATCGCCGACCGGGTGGACACGGCGGACGCCGAGAAGACCAGGACGACGGTGGTCGGGGCACTCATGCTCGGGGTCATCGTCCTGCTGCACGTCCTGGTCTTCCGCAGCGTCCTGGCGGCGCTGCTGCCGCTGCTCGCGGTCTCCGTCATCGGCGGCGCCGCGGCCGGCGTCGTGGTCGGCGCGGCGCTGCTCACCGGGACCGGGCTGGCCGATTCCACTCCGGGGCTGATCAGTGTCGTGCTGGTGGGCATCGGCATCGACTACTTCCTCTTCCTCCTCTTCCGCTTCCGCGAGCAGCTGCGCGAACACCCCGGGCAGTCCGGGCGCGAGGCGGCCGCCGAGGTCGCCGGGCGGGTGGGTACGGCCATCACCTCCGCGGCGCTGACCATCGTCGCCGCGTTCGCCACGCTCGGGGTCGCCTCCTTCGGCCAGTTCCGGGTGCTCGGGCCGGCCATCGCCCTGTCCGTACTGGTGATGCTGCTGGGCAGCCTGACCCTGATGCCGGCCCTGCTCGCGGTCACCGGGCGCAGGATGTTCTGGCCCTCCCGGGCCCTGCGCCACACCCCCCGTGCCGGCTCCGCCGCGCGGCTGGGCGACCGGGTGGCGCGGCGGCCGCTGGCACTGGTCCTGGGCTCGGTGGCGCTGCTCGGCACACTGGCCGCCGGTGTCGTGGGGATGCGCGTGGACTACGGGCAGGGCGGCGCGGGCGCGGAGCGTACCGCCGCGGTCGCCACCGCCGCGGAGATCTCGCGTGCCCTGCCGGCCGGGGTGTCGGACCCGACCAGCGTATTCGTCACGGCTTCCGACGGCGGCACGCTCACCGCCGAGGGCCTGGGCGGGCTGTCCACGGCGCTCGCGGGGGTCGGCGGCGTGGGCCAGGTCGGGGGGACCGTGCTGAGCGAGGACCGGCGGGCGGCGCGGATCGACCTGTTCCTCACGGTCGACCCGCAGCGCGAGGAGGCGCGCGATCTGGTGACCGGCCCGGTCCGGGCCGCGGTACGGGCCCACGCGCCCGCCGGTACCGAGGCGCACGTGGGCGGCACGCCGGCGCTCTTCGCCGACATTTCGACCGCGGTGGACAAGGACCTGAAGGTGGTCTTCCCGGTGGCGGCCGTGCTCATCGCGCTGATCCTGCTCGTGCTGCTGCGCAGCCTGCTGGCACCGGTGATCCTGCTGGCCGCGGTCGGCCTCGGGTTCGCCGCGACCCTCGGCGCCTCGACGCTGGTGTTCCAGCACGCCCTGGACCGGCCCGGGGTGGACTTCACCCTCCCGCTCGTGCTGTTCCTGTTCGTGGTCGCGCTGGGCACCGACTACAACATCCTGATGAGCGACCGGATCCGGGAGGAGATGGAGCGGCCGGGTCCGGCGCGGGCGGCGGTGGGCCGCGCCGTGCGGCACACGGCCCCCGCCATCGCCACGGCGGGGCTGGTGCTGGCCGCGTCCTTCGGCAGCCTGGCCGTCACCCCGGCCCCGTCCACGCAGCAGATCGGCTTCGCGACGGCCCTCGGGATCCTGCTCTCCGCCTTCGTCCTGTCGATCGTGCTGGTGCCCGCCCTGGCCGCCCTGCTGGGCCGGTCCACGTGGTGGCCGGTGCGGCCGGGCCGACGCTCCCGCGGGGCCGCCGGTCCGAAGGAGGCCGCGGACCGCGTCCTGGTCGGCTGAGCCGGGCGCGGCCACACGAAAGGCGCCGGGGGGGGGGGGGGGGGGGGGGGGGGGGGGGGGGGGGGGGTGGTGGGAGTGGGGGGGGGGGGGGGGGGGGAAAGCTAGATATTCGGAAACATGTACGTCAGTGACGTTGCGGCACTCTTCAACTGGCGGGCGATGGGAGGCTACGCCGGGT
>NZ_JBVHWW010000079.1:0-7593 GCF_055563995.1 Streptomyces sp. NPDC029164
CCCCCCCCCCCCCCCCCCCCCCCCCCCCCCCCCCCCCCCCCCCCCCCCCCCCCCCCCCCCCCCCCCCCCCCCCCCCCCCCCCCCCCCCCCGCCGCCGTCTCACCACCCGCCCGGATCCCCCGCCGCCACCGCGAACACCGACCCGTCGGGGGCGCCCCCGAACACCCGCCCGTCCCCGACGACGGGCGCGGGCAGCGTGGACACGTACGTGTGGCCGCCGTCGGCCATCCTCGGCTTGGTCTGGCCCGCCGGCCGGCCGTTTCCCGCGTCGACGGCCAGCAGCCGCCCGTCCGGCGCCGTCAGGTACACCCGGCCGTCGGCGACCACCGGCCGGGAGGCCACCGTCACGCCCGTCTCCAGCCGCCACTCCTCCTTGGCGGGGCCGACCGCGACCAGCGCGCCGGAGGTTCCGGACAGGTACGTGACCCCGCCCTGGCCGACCGTCGCCTCCGCGTCGAACAAGGGCGCCGCCAGGCGCACCCGCTGCACCGTGCCCGTCGCGAGGTCGGCGCGTACGACGGCGGTGGTCCTGGAGGACGCGTCGAGATCCATCAGGTACAGCCCGCCGTGCGCCGCGCCGACCGGCCGCAGCCGTCCCGCCGTCCGGAGCTGCCGGCTCACCGTCCCGCTCGCGGGATCGACCGCGGCGAGCTGCGTGGACCCGCCGGTGCCCTCGGGCGTGGCCACGTACAGTCCGGGCGTTCCCCCCTCGGGGCCGCCACCGGTCCACCACACGGAGCCGACCCCACCGATCTGCCGGGTCCAGCGGGGCGTGCCGTTCGCGGCGTCCAGCGCGGTGACGCCGCCCGTCGTCCCCACGAGCAGGACCTGCCCGCCCGTGGCCACCACCTGTGAGCCGTCCGGGAGCTTGTGCCGCCAGCGCTCCGTCCCCGTGCCGGGATCCAGCGCCCGGAGCGTCTCGCTGCCCGGCACCACGACGAGGACCTGCCCGCCCGCGTGCAGCGGCGCGCTCACGGCCGTCGTCCCCTTCGCGGGCGCGGTCGCCTCCACCGCCCACACCGCCGAGCCGTCCGCCGGGTCGAGCCGGGTCGCCGCGAGGCCCGGTCCGGCGCAGTAGAGGGCCGCCGCCTGCCAGGAACAGGCGCCGATCCGGCTGCCCGCCCCGGGCGCGCCCAGGGGGACCGTCCACGGGGCGAAGGTCTTCTGCGGCACCGGATCCGCCTTCGCGGCGATCTGGGCGGGCGGCCCGGCCGTCGTCCCGAACCGCACGTACCCGCCGACCGCCGCGCCCACGAGCAACAGCCCGGCCCCGGCCCCGACCGCCAGCCGGACCCGCCGCCGGCGCGGGGCCTTCGGCTCGGTGACGACCCGCTCCCTCCGGTGGGTGAGCAGCTCGGCCTCGTCGGGCTGCCGCGGCCGGGGGATGAAGGTCTGGGTGTCCTCGGCGGTCGGGTACGCGATCGCCCGCATCTCGGCGATCAGCTCCCCGGCGGTGGGCCGCTCCGCCGGTTCCTTCGCCAGGCACCGGGCGACGAGCCCCGCGAGCTGCGGCGGCAGCCCGGTCAGATCGGGCTCGCTGTGCACCACCTGGTACGCCACCAGGTAGTGGCTGTCCGAGTCGAACGGCCCGTGCCCGGTGGCCGCGTGCACGAGCACGGCGCCCAGGGCGAAGACGTCCGCGGCCGTCCCCACCTCCCGCGGCCGCTGGAACTGCTCGGGCGCCATGTACGGCGGGGTGCCGATCAGCTTGCCCGTCTCGGTCCGCAGGTCGCTGTCGGCCGGCCGCGAGATCCCGAAGTCGATGACCCGCACTCCGTCGGGGGCCATCAGCACGTTGCTGGGCTTCAGGTCCCGGTGCACCACTCCCGCCCGGTGGATGTCCCGCAGCGCCTCGGCCAGACCGGCGGCGAGCCGGGCCAGTTCGACGGGGTCCAGCACCTGTTCCCGTACCCGTTCGGCGAGCGTCGGCGCGTCGATGAACACGGTGGCCATCCACGGCCGTTCGGCATCCGGATCGGCGTCCACGACGGGCGCGGTGAACGCCCCGCTCACCCGCCGGGCGGCGGCGACCTCCTGCCGGAAGCGGGCCCGGAACTCCGGATCCACCGCGTGCTCGGGGTGCACGATCTTGACGGCGAGTTTCAGCCCCGAGCCGGACGTGGCCAGATGGACGACGCCCATCCCTCCGGAACCGAGCACCGATTCGAGCCGGTACTGCCCGGCGTATTCCGGAAAGCCCACGTAGTCCGCGCGCAGCGAATGCACCGCTCACCACCCCCGCCGGAGCCTAGTCGATGACCCCTGCGCATCTCCAAGGTCCTGCTACCCTGCGCGAGTTGCGCAGGGCAACGCCCATGGGGGGAGATTTCGCATGTCGGTGGAGAACGATTCGAGCCAAGTCCAGAGCCTCACCGCCGGCTCCGGCTACCCGTCGTACCCGGTCGCGCCCGGTTCCCGGCTGAACGTCCGCAGCGGCCCCGGCACCAACTACTCCGTCGTCGACGTCCTGCCGCTCGGCGCGACCGTCACGCTCCGCTGCCAGTGCGAGGGCACCACCATCTCGGGCCCGTACGGCACGACGGATATCTGGGACTGCATCGGCAACGGCCGGTTCGTCTCCGACGCGTACGTGAAGACCGGCAGCGACGGCTACGTGGTCACGCACTGCGGCTAGGCCGCAGACCTGGGCCGGGTTCCGTCCGCGGACCCCGTCTGACACGTGAGACACACCCGGCCCGGCCGGCCCGGCGGGAGATAATCGCTGCTGTGAGCGACGACCAGCGAGACCAGACCCCGACCGAGCCGGCCGCGCAGGCCCCGGCCCCCACCGGCCCGGAGCCCGAGCCGATCCCGTTCTTCGGCACCACCTGGGTGAACCACGACGGCGGCTACGCCCTGCGCCGCGCCGGCGCCGCCATCGGCTCGCTGGTCACCGCCGTCTCCGCCGCCGTCCTGCTGCGCCTGTCCTACGAGGGCCTGGAGATCGGCAACGTCGGCCCCTTCCTCAGCATCTCGGTCGTCGTCCTCTTCGCGATCGCCAGTTCCATCGCCTTCGTCAAGACCTGGGACTCCTTCAGCCGCCGCCCCGCCCCGTCCTCCGACGAGGCCGCCCTCAAGGGCCTCAAGGCGATCGGTTTCATCGGCTCCCTCATCGCGTACTTCCTGCGCTGCCTCGCCGAGGCCCCGGGGGAGAAGCTCCGCCGCGCCGAGTACGAGCGCGCCCGGGCCGACTTCGCCCGTCGCCGCGGCTCCCGTACGGGGAACCCGGCCGCGCGCCGCCCCAAGCGCAAGAAGTAGTCCGGGCCGGCCGCCCCCCTCTCGCTCCGCCGGGGCGATTGACGGCGGGCACCGCCAGGAGCATTATTCATCACATGATGAATAACCAGTCCGAGGGAGCCCCGGCCGCCGTGCACGCCCACGGCCTGACCGTCCGACGCGGAACCGGCCGCACCCCCCGCACCGTCATCGACTCCATCGCCTTCGATGTCCCCCGCGGCCGCATCACCGGCCTCCTCGGCCCCTCCGGCTGCGGCAAATCCACCCTCATGCGCGCCATCGTCGGCACCCAGGCCCACGTCACCGGCACCCTCGACGTCCTCGGCCGCCCGGCCGGCCACCCCGAGCTCCGCTCCCGCATCGGCTACGTCACCCAGGCACCCAGCGTCTACGACGACCTCACCGTCCGGCAGAACCTCGACTACTTCGCCGCGATCCTCGACCCCGGCCGCGCCGCCGCCGACCGCCGTGCCGCAGCCGTCCGCCAGGCCATCACCGACGTCGACCTCACCACCCACGCCGACGCCCTCGCCGGAAACCTCTCCGGCGGCCAGCGCAGCCGCGTCTCCCTCGCCGTCGCCCTGCTCGGCACCCCCGAGCTCCTCGTCCTCGACGAACCCACCGTCGGCCTCGACCCCGTCCTTCGCCGCGACCTGTGGAACCTCTTCCACGACATCGCCGCCACCCGCGGCGCGACGCTCCTCGTGTCCTCCCACGTGATGGACGAGGCCGAGCGCTGCCACGACCTCCTCCTCATGCGCGGAGGCCGCATCCTCGCCCAGGACAGCCCCGACGCCCTGCGCACCCGTACCCACTCCGCCACCGTCGAGGAAGGCTTCCTCCGCCTCGTCGACGAAGCCAACGCACTCGCCGCCCAGGAGACGACGCCGTGAACAGTGCCCGCACCACCGCCACCGCCGCCCGCGTCCTGCGCCAGCTCCGCCACGACCCGCGCTCCATCGCGCTGATGCTCCTGGTCCCCGTCCTGATGCTCACGCTGCTGCGCTTCGTCTTCGACGGCAGCCCCCGCACCTTCGACGGCACCGGCGCGTCCCTCCTCGGGATCTTCCCCCTCATCACCATGTTCCTGGTGACCTCGATCGCCACCCTGCGCGAGCGCACCTCCGGCACCCTCGAACGCCTCCTCGCCATGCCGCTCGGCAAGGGCGACCTCATCGCCGGCTACGCCCTCGCCTTCGGCGCCGTCGCCGTCCTCCAGTCCCTCCTCGCCACCGGCCTCGCCCTCTGGCTCCTCGGCCTCGACGTCGTCGGCTCCCCCTGGCTGCTCCTGCTCGTCGCCCTCCTCGACGCCCTCCTCGGCACGGCCCTCGGCCTCTTCGTCTCCGCCTTCGCCGCGTCCGAGTTCCAGGCCGTCCAGTTCATGCCGGCGGTGATCTTCCCTCAGCTGCTCCTCTGCGGCCTCTTCGCGGCCCGCGACACCATGCACCCGGTCCTCGAAGGCCTCTCCGACGTCCTGCCCATGTCCTACGCCGTCGACGGCATGACCCAGGTCCTCACCCACACCGACATGACCGCCGACTTCGTCCGCGACGCCGTGATCGTCGCCGCCTGCGCCCTGCTCGTACTCGCCCTCGGCGCGGCCACCCTCCGCCGCCGCACCCCCTGACCGCACTCCGGACAGCGCCTCCCCCTTCCCCGCCCGGGTGCAAGGATGAGGACGTATACGTAGCTCACGTGCAAGAACCGTTCGGCGAGGTGGATCGGGATGACCCAGACAGTCGCAGTCCTCGGTACCGGCAAGATCGGCGAGGCCCTGCTCAGCGGAATGATCCGCGGCGGCTGGCCCGCCTCGAAGCTCCTCGTCACGGCCCGCCGCGCCGACCGGGCCGAGGAGCTCCGCACCCGCTACGGCGTCGAGGCCGTCTCCAACGCCGAAGCCGCCAAGCGCGCCGACACCCTCATCCTCACCGTCAAGCCCCAGGACATGGCCAAGCTCCTCGACGAGCTCGCCCCGCACGTCCCCGCCGACCGCCTGGTCATCAGCGGCGCCGCCGGCATCCCCACCTCCTTCTTCGAGGAACGGCTCAGCCCCGGCACCCCCGTCGTCCGCGTCATGACGAACACCCCCGCCCTCGTCGACGAGGCCATGTCCGTCATCTCCGCCGGCAGCCACGCCACCGCCGAGCACCTCGCCCACACCGAGGAGATCTTCGGCGGCGTCGGCAAGACCCTGCGCGTCCCCGAGTCCCAGCAGGACGCGGCCACCGCCCTCTCCGGCTCCGGCCCCGCGTACTTCTACTTCCTCGTCGAGGCCATGACCGACGCCGGCATCCTCCTCGGCCTGCCCCGCGCCCAGGCCCATGACCTGATCGTCCAGGCCGCCATCGGCGCCGCCGTGATGCTCCGCGACAGCGGCGAGCACCCGGTCAAGCTCCGCGAGGCCGTCACCTCCCCGGCCGGTACGACGATCAACGCCATCGTCGAGCTGGAGAGGCACGGCGTCCGCGCCGCCCTCATCGCCGCCCTCGAAGCGGCCCGCGACCGCAGCCGCGAGCTCGCCTCCGGCAACAGCTGAGACACCCGTACCGGTGGGGGCCCGCACCACGCGGGACCCCCACCCGTCACGGCTCCAGCAACCCGATGGCCCGGTACGCCCGGTCCACCACCGGCCGCGCCAGCTCGCGGGCCCGCCCGGCACCCTGCCGCAGCACCTTCTCCACCTCCGCCGGATCGCAGACCAGCTCCGCATGCCGTTCCTGCACCGGCCGCAGCAGCTCGACCACGGCGTCGGCGACGTCCCGCTTCAGCGCCCCGTACCCGCTGTAGCCCCCGGCGAGCACGGCCGGATCACCCCCGGTACACGCCGCCAGGACGTCCAGCAGATTCGCGACCCCGGGCCGCGCCTGCCGGTCGTAGACCACCGCACCGTCCCCGCTGTCGGTGACCGCCCGCATCACCTTCTTGCGCACGACCCCGGGCTCGTCGAGCAGATAGACGATCCCCGCGCCGTTCTCATGGGACTTCCCCATCTTCGAGGTCGGCTCCTGCAGGTCCATGACCCGCGCGGCCACCGCCGGAAGCGTCGCCTTCGGCACGGTGAAGGTGTGCCCGTACCGCTGGTTGAAGCGCACCGCCAGATCGCGCGTCAGCTCCACGTGCTGCCGCTGGTCCTCCCCGACCGGCACCTCCTGGGTCTCGTACGCCAGGATGTCGGCGGCCATCAGCACGGGATAGGTGAGCAGCGACAGCCGTACGCCCTCCCCGGAGGCCTGCGCCTTCGCCGCCTTCTCCTTGTACTGGATCATCCGCCGTAGCTCCCCGTCGGTGGCGGTGCACTCCAGGAGGTACGCCAGCCGCGTGTGCTCGTCGACGTGGCTCTGTACGAAGAGCGTGCACCGCTGTGGGTCGAGGCCGGCGGCGAGCAGCAGCGTCGCCGCCTGCCGGCTCAGCCTCCGTACGCGCGCCGGTTCGTGTTCGACGGTCAGCGCGTGGAGGTCGACGACGCAGAACAGCGCCTCGTGCGGCTCCTGGTCGGTGGCGACCCACTGCCGTACGGCCCCCAGGTAGTTCCCCAGCGTCAGATGACCGGTCGGCTTGATCCCGCTGAAGATCCTCGTCATGTCCTGCTCTCCCTGTGTGTGAGTGGTGTCGGGGCCGCCGCGTCGCGGGCGACCGAGCCACTCCCGGGAGGGGAGAAACAAAAACGGCCGCCGTAGCGGCGGCCGTGAGCGCATGCGTGCTCGGGTGGATGGTCGGCCGCCGTCAGGCGGCCCACCAGCGAAGGCTGAGCGTGAGCGCATGCGTAGTCATGGGGGCCAGGGTAGAGGGCCGGGGATGAAGACGGGGTGAGTTTCGGCAGACCGCGCGTCGCCGGTCAGCCGGGGGTTGACACAGATGTGCCCGATCCGTAAGGTTCTTCGAGTTGTCCGAAGTGAGCGCCGACCTAGGTCGGTCCCCGGACAGCCATCCCGCACCACACATTCGAACGAACGACGCACTCCGTCGTCTTGTTTTCATGCGTATTTGCGAATGAGGAATCCGCGTCCGAGGACGCCGCCGCCGATTAGGTTCGGGGGCAAGGAATCCGCTACTGTCTCACTCGCCGAAGGGGCCAAACAGTCCCGAGGCAAAGCCCGCTGACTGGGAGTCAGGCCCGAAAGGATCTGATAGAGTCGGAATCGCCGGAAAGGGAAAGCGTGAAAGCGCAGGAACTGGAAAGCACCGAGGAAGTCGGACACGAAAGAGTCTGATAGAGTCGGAAGCGCAAGAACAGAACGAAAGCCCGGAGGAAAGCCCGAGAGGGTGAGTACAAAGGAAGCGTCCGTTCCTTGAGAACTCAACAGCGTGCCAAAAATCAACGCCAGAAGTTGATACCCCGTCCACTTCGGTGGATGA
>NZ_JBVHWW010000080.1:0-6487 GCF_055563995.1 Streptomyces sp. NPDC029164
CCCCCCCCCCCCCCCCCCCCCCCCCCCCCCCCCCCCCCCCCCCCCCCCCCCCCCCCCCCCCCCCCCCCCCCCCCCCCCCCCCCCCCCCGCGCCGGGTCCCCCATACGGGCGCACCCCATCGGCAGTCGAACGCCCGTACTTTAGCCCCAGCTTGTCCGGATTTGTCGACGAGCGTGTAACAGGGGTTAGCAAGGCCATGGCCTGAGGGAATCACCGCGTCATGAACCACAACGCACCCCTCCCCCTCGCCCACCTCACCGGCAGCCGCCCCCGCGTGCTCACCCTCGCCCAGCTGCGCGAGCACGGCGTCACCGCCTCCGACGCCGCCGAGCGGCCCTGGCAGCAGATCCTGCCGGGGGTGTTCCTGCTCCACTCCGGTCCCGCGACCAGCGAGGAGCGGCTGCACGCCGCGCTGCTGTACGCGGGTCGGCGCGGCGCGGGCGAGGCGATGATCACCGGGCTGGCGGCGCTGGCCCTGTACCGGTTCGCCTCCGCGCCCGCGCTGCTCGCCCTCTCGCACATCGACGTGCTGGTGCCCGGGACCCGGCGGCTGCGCTCCACCGGGGACGTGCGGATCGTGCGGGCGCACACCCCGCCCCGGTCCCAGGAGGTGACCGGCCTGCCGGTGGCGCCCGTCGCGCGGGCCGTCGCCGACGCGGTCGCCCAGCTCTCCGACGCCGGCACCGTACGCCGGCTGCTCAGCGAGGCCGTTCGCGGCGGGCACTGCGAACCGGCCGCCGTCGTACGGGAGCTGACGGTGGCCCGGCTGCTGAACCGGCCGCACGTGGTCGACGCGGTCGACTCGCTCCTCGCGGAGGGCCGCGCCATCGCCGAGGACCGGCTGTACCACCTCGTGCGGGGCTACGAGCTGCCCGAGCCCGTGTGGAACGTGGACCTCCGGCTGCCCGGCGGCCCGCACCTCGGCGGGGTGGACGCGTTCTGGCCCGAGCAGTCCGTGGCCCTGGAGATCGACACGCGCGCCCCCCGCCAGGGTGAGGACGAGGAGTGGTCGGAGTCCGTCCGCAAGCGCGAGACGCTGGAGCGGCTCGGGGTGACCGTCATCCACATCACCCCGCGCAAGCTCCGCGACTGGCCCGAGCAGCAGGCCGCGGTGGTCCGCACCGCCCTGACGGCGTCCGGCGACCGCGAGCCCGCCGCCTATCTGGTGGTGCTCCCCAGGTGAGGCGAGTACTCCGGGGTGCTCCAGAGCAGCCGCCCCGGATGCAGACCCTCCACCACCGACTCCACCCGGAAGCGGGTGCGGCGGCTCCCGTCGGCCCCGAACTCCGTCTCGGCCCGGCCGCTCAGCTGGAGAACCGCCCCGCTCTCCCAGTCCGGGAAGAGCAGCCCCGCCCGCGGATCGACGGTCAGGTTCCCCAGGGTCAGGAACATGGCGTTGCCCGCGTAGTCCGGCCAGGCCAGCTCGGTCGGCGAGAGCACCTCGACGAACCCGGGCAGCCCGCCCCGGTGACTGGCCTCCACCCCGTCCGCCTCGGCGGTGGTGGCGACGAAGAAGGTGTCGGCGGCGCGGACGGCCCGCTCCTGGCCGGGGGTGAGCGCGTGCCCGCGCCACACGACACCGGCTCCTTGCGCGGCGAGCTCCAGGGGCTGCCGTTTCTGGAGGTACTTGGGACAGTTGGCGAAGACCCGTTCGGCCCGGACCGCGAACCCGCGACCGGCCGGCTCCAGGGTCCCGTTCAGCCGCATCCGGCGGCGGGTCCGCGGGTCGAGCGCGATGGCGCCGGCCGGGGTCCCGTCCGTGGCCGGCGCGCCGGCGAGCGGATCACCCGCCGGCAGTCCGCCGGTGACCGTGACGCGGTCCGGCCCGGTGGCCCGTACGAAGCCCGGCGGACCGGTGAGCAGGGAGGCCCACATCCGCCCGGAGGCGTCGGCCGCGCCGACGACCAGGTGCGGCTGGAGCCCGAGGAAGGCCGCGGCGACGTCCCCGACGCCCGCGCCGATCGAGCGGCCGACGTGTTCGGCGAGCTCCCGTACTCCGACCCGCTCCTGCACGGCCAGCGCGCCCCGGTGGTAGGTCATGACGGCTTCCTTCCCCAAGGTCTCCCACAGCCCTCCATCTAACCTTCTATATGGAGATTAAAGGTTAGACTGGAGGGAGTCAACCGCTCACGTACCCTTAAGGGGTTAGCCACCCGGCGAGAAGGGCGAGAGGGACATGACGGCAGCGGACCCACGCCCCCTGACCGGGGAGCCGGTCTCCCTCGACCTGCTCAACACCCGCTGGGTGACCGACGGGGAGCCGCAGGACCTCTTCGCCGGAGCGGCCGGACTGACCCGGATACAGGGACTCGCGGTCTGGCTGGAGAGCACGGGCCTCGCGGAGCGCTTCCGCGCCGACGCGGCGACCCTCGTCCACCTGCTGACCGCGCGCGAGGCACTGGCCCGCGCGGTCGCCGACCCGGCCGACCCGAGCGCCCGTACGCTGGTCGACGCCGTGCTGGAACACGGACGGATCCGTGCCACCCTCACCGCCGAGGGCCCGGGCGAACGCACCGAGTTCGACGACCCGACGTGGGGTCCGGCCTGGACGGCGGCCCGGGACTACCTGGAACTGCTCGCCGGCGCACCCGGCCGGATCCGCGCGTGCGCGTCCGAGACCTGCGTCCTGCACTTCCACGACACCTCGCGCAACGGCACCCGGCGCTGGTGCTCGATGGCCGCCTGCGGAAACCGGGCGAAGGCCTCGCGCCACTACGCGCGCACGCGCGAGCGCTGAGCGCCCGGAATCTGTCACACCCGCTCTGGGACCGTTCATCACGGCGAGGCGGGAAAGTCTACAAATCTACTCTTCAGCACCCTTGATTCGCACCACTGTGCCCCGGTACGGCCGCGCTGGCGCATACGCCGCACTGGCGAGAGTCCGCCATGGCAGGTCTCGGTCAATGACAACCCTCCCCAAAGAGCTGTCACGTGAGGAAAGCTGACCGGTCATCCGGCACCGAAATCCGGACCGTATCTTTCACTTACCAGGGATGCTGATGACCCTCGAATCCCCCAGCTCCATACCCGGGGCCAGACGCGTCGCACGCGTCGCGGCCGCGGCCGGCCTGGTCGCCGCCCTCGCGGCCACCGGCGCCGCGCCCGTGTTCGCGGCGACCGGCGCGGACACCCCGGGCACCGCGCCCGCGGTCAAGTCCGCCGACCAGAAGCTCGGTTCGGCCGACGCCGAGCTGCTCCAGGAGGCCAAGGCCAAGGGTGACGCGAACGTCACCGTCATGGTCGCGACCGCCCCCGGGCAGACCAAGCAGGTCTCCGACCAACTGGGCGCCGTCCAGGGCGCCTCGGTGGGCCAGACGTACGACAACCTCGGTTACGTGCGGGCCACCCTGCCCACCGGCAAGGCGGAGGCCGCGCTGAAGGCGGCCGCCAAGCTGTCCTCGGTGCACGGAATCGACCTGCGGCACGAGATCCAGCTGCCGGACCCCCGTCCCGACGCCAAGGGCGAGTCGGGCGCGGTCAAGAAGACCGCCGCCGAGACGTACCCGGCGCCGGACAAGAACACCCCGGCGAAGAACCCGTACAACCCGTCCTTCGAGACGGGTGCCGTTGATTTCGTGAAGCAGAACCCGCAGGCCGACGGCCGTGGCGTGACCATCGGCATCATGGACTCGGGCGTCGACCTCGGCCACCCGGCCCTGCAGCAGACCACCACCGGCGAGCGCAAGATCGTCGACTGGGTGACGGCCACCGACCCGATCACCGACGGCGACGCCACCTGGCGCGCCCAGATCACTCCGGTCACCTCCGCGGGCGGCACCTTCACCGCGGGCGGCCAGAGCTGGAAGGCCCCCGCGGGCTCCTTCCAGTGGAGCCGGTTCAGCGAGTCGATCACCGCCACGGGCGACATGAAGGGCGACGTCAACCGGGACGGGGACACCACCGACCGGTTCGGCCTGCTCTACGACGCCGCCGCCGGCACCGTCCGGGTCGACACCGACCAGGACGGCGACTTCACGAACAACGAGCCGATGAAGCCGTACAAGGACGGCTACCAGATCGGCTACTTCGGCACGGACAACCCGGCGACCGACGTCGCCGAGCGCATCCCGTTCGTGATCGAGATCCGCAAGGACGTCCCGATGGACCCGCTGGGCGGTGACTGGGTCGGCAAGAAGGCCGACTTCGTCAACGTCGGCATCATCGAGTCCGAGCACGGCACGCACGTCGCCGGCATCACCGCCGCCAACAGCCTCTTCGGCGGCAAGATGAACGGCGAGGCGCCCGGCGCGAAGCTCGTCTCCTCGCGCGCCTGCTCCTGGTCCGGCGGCTGCACCAACATCGCGCTGACCGAGGGCATGATCGACCTGGTCGTCAACCGCGGCGTGGACATCGTCAACATGTCCATCGGCGGTCTGCCGGCGCTGAACGACGGCAACAACGCCCGCTCGGAGCTCTACAAGAACCTCATCGACACCTACGGTGTCCAGCTCGTCATCTCGGCGGGCAACGAGGGCCCCGGTGTCAACACCATCGGTGACCCCGGTCTCGCGGACAAGGTCATCTCCGTGGGTGCCGCGGTCTCCAAGGAGACCTGGGCCGCCAACTACGGCTCCGGCGTGGCCAAGAAGTACAACATGTTCCCCTTCTCCTCGCGCGGTCCGCGTGAGGACGGCGGGTTCACGCCGACCATCACCGCCCCCGGCGCGGCCATCAACACCATCCAGACCTGGCTGCCCGGCGCGCCCGTGAAGGAGGCCGGCTACACCCTGCCGGCCGGTTACGGCATGCTCCAGGGCACCTCGATGTCCTCGCCGCAGGCGGCGGGCGCCAGCGCCCTGCTGATCTCGGCCGCCAAGCAGCAGAACATCAAGCTGACCCCGGCGAGCCTGCGCGTGGCGCTCACCAGCACCGCGAAGAAGATCGACGACGTCCCGGCGCACGCCCAGGGCTCCGGCCTGATCAACGTCCCCGGCGCGTGGGAGTCCATCCAGCGCGACGCGAAGGCCAACGAGTTCACCGTCAAGGCGCCCGTCGACACCGCGATCGACCAGTTCCTGAAGACCCCGGGCTTCGGCACCGGCCTCTACGACCGCGAGGGCGGCCTCAAGGTCGGCCAGAAGAAGGTCTACAACGTCGTCGTCACCCGCACCACGGGCGTCAAGTACGGCACCCGGCACAACCTGAGCTGGCGCAACAACGACGGCACCTTCAAGGTCATCGGCGGCTACGACTACGTCACCCTGCCGCTGAACAAGCCCGTCACCATCAAGGTCGAGGCCAACGCCAAGTCGGGCGGCGTCCACAGCGGCATCCTGCAGCTGGACGACGAGACCACCGAGGGCATCGACAAGCAGATCCTGACGACCGTCGTCGCCGCCGCCCCGCTGACCGCGCCGTCGTTCACGCTCTCGGACACCTCCTCCGTGCAGCGCAACAGCCACAAGTCGTACTTCGTCACCGTGCCGCAGGGCGCGAAGACGCTGGAGGTCGCCCTCGGCGGTCTCCAGCCGGGCAGCCAGACGCGCTTCATCTCGATCCACCCGTACGGTGTGGGCGTCGAGGACAGCGCGACCACCCAGTGCTACCCGAACTACGACAACCCGGCGAACACCTGCCGCCCCGACCTGCGCTCGTACGCCGAGCCGCAGCCGGGCGTCTGGGAGATCGAGGTCGAGTCGCGCCGTACGTCGCCGCTGCTCGACAACCCGTTCAAGCTGGACGTCTCCGTCCTCGGCGCGGGCTTCGACCCGGCGGTCAAGGTCCTCCCCGAGGTCAAGCAGGGCACCCCGGCGCCGGTCCAGTGGACCGTCAAGAACGACGCCGCGGCCATCTCCGGCGGCAAGCTCAAGGGCGGCCCGCTCGGCTCCGCGAAGGTCGCCAAGCCGACCATCGCGAACGGTGAGACCCAGACCTCCGAGGTCACCATCGGCGAGGGCGTCTCCCGCCTCGACGTCGCCATCGGCAAGGTCTCCGACACCGGTGCGGACCTCGACCTCGAGGTCTACAAGGACGGCGTCAAGGTCGGCACCTCCGCCGACGGCGACTCCGAGGAGGCCGTGAGCCTGGTCAACCCGGCCGCGGGCACCTACAGCGTCAAGGTCATCGGCTACGCGATCCCGGCCGGCACCACCACGTACGACTACCGCGACGTGTTCTTCTCGGCCGCCCTGGGCTCCGTCCAGGTCGACGAGAGCGCCGCGGTGAACCTCGCCAACGGCGCCTCGGCGTCCGTCTCGGCGAACGTCCTGGTCAACAGCGCGGCCCCCGAGGGCCGGCAGTTCTTCGGCCAGGTCCAGCTGCTCAACGCCCGCGGCACCGCCGCCGGCACCGGCAGCGTGCAGATCGAGAAGGTCCTCCCGTAACCCGGTAGGTACCCGGCACGACAGCGGGGGGGGGGGGGGGGGGAGGAAAAACCCCCCCCCCTTCCCCCCCCCCCCCCCCCCCGCTGCGTGGACCCCAACCACCCAACCAACAACCACAAAAACAAAGACCAAACACACAACGCCAAAAACCCCCCCCCCCCCCC
>NZ_JBVHWW010000081.1:0-5294 GCF_055563995.1 Streptomyces sp. NPDC029164
CCCCCCCCCCCCCCCCCCCCCCCCCCCCCCCCCCCCCCCCCCCCCCCCCCCCCCCCCCCCCCCCCCCCCCCCCCCCCCCCCCGCCCCCGTGTCGTATACGAAAATCAGGTCAGCGGGTCAGCGCATCTTCCCGCCGCGCGGCATCTTCATGCCCTTGGGCATGGGGCCCTTCGGCAGCGGCATGTTGCTCATGAGGTCACCCATGGCGCGCAGCTTGTCGTTGATCTCGGTGATCTGCGGGCCGGCCAGCACCCGCGGCAGCTTGAGCAGGGTGGTGCGCACCTTCTTGAGCGGCACCTCGCCCTCGCCCGTGCCCACGATGAAGTCGTGCACCGGCACGTCCGGCATGATCCGGGCCAGCTTCTTCTTCTCGTTCGCGAGCAGCGGCTTCACCCGGTTGGGGTTGCCCTCCGCGATCAGCACGACGCCGGCCTTGCCGACGGCCCGGTGGACGATGTCCTGCTGCCGGGTCATCGCGACGGCCGGGGTGGTCGTCCAGCCCCGGCCCACGTTGTCCAGTACGGCCGCGGCCGCGCCCGGCTGTCCCTCCATCTGCCCGAAGGCAGCCCGCTCGGCCCGTCGTCCGAAGACGATCGCCATCGCGAGGAACGCCACGAGGAAGCCCAGGATGCCCAGGTAGAGCTCGTGCCCGATCAGGAAGCCGATCGCAAGAAGGACACCGAAGGTGACAATTCCCACGCCCGCGACGATCAGACCGACCTTCGGGTCGGCCTTGCGCGTCATCTTGTACGTGAGGGCGATCTGCTTCAGTCGCCCAGTGTTCGCAGCAGTCTCTGCGTTTGACTTCCTCGCCATACAGCGAGTTTACGTGGCCTGCGGGGCTCGGGTGGCCGCGGCCTCAAGTACGTGTTCGGTTTCGACCCTGTCCTTGGCCCTGCGGCGGTCTTCGAGCACTGCCGTCCAGGCGTTCCGGCGGGCGCCGCTCATCAGCAGCGACTCGATGCCCCTGAAGGCGTCGGAGAGGGACGGGATGGCGATGGCGCGTACGGGCGCGGCCTGCATGATGTCGATCCCTTTCACGGAACTCACGTCGGCAGTGCGTGTAGCGGGCGTGCGTGCTGCGGTGGATGCGTACCGGAGTGTGTGCGGTGCGTGGACCCAGCGTCACTGATTGGTGTTACCAGCGCATGACCTGGCGGTCAAACGTGACGAAACATTGACGCGGCCCGCCGGGCTCTTCCTTGAAAGAGCCTAGGGGCCGCGTCACTGCGGTGTTACCGACTAGTAAGCTTTGTGCGCGAGTTCACACGCTCGCGGCGCGCTTCTCCATCGCCTGGGTGTAGAGACGACCCGCCCGGTACGAGGAGCGGACCAGCGGGCCCGACATCACACCGGAGAAGCCGATCTCCTCGGCCTCCTTCGCCAGCTCGACGAACTCGGCCGGCTTCACCCAGCGCTCGACGGGGTGGTGCCGCGGCGAGGGCCGCAGGTACTGGGTGATGGTGATGAGCTCGCAGCCGGCCTCGTGGAGGTCCTTCAGGGCCTGCGAGACCTCCTCGCGCTCCTCGCCCATGCCGAGGATCAGGTTCGACTTGGTGACCAGGCCGTAGGCGCGGGCCTTGGTGATCACGTCGAGCGAGCGCTCGTAGCGGAAGCCGGGGCGGATCCGCTTGAAGATGCGGGGCACGGTCTCGACGTTGTGCGCGAAGACCTCGGGGCGGGAGGCGAAGACCTCCTCCAGCAGCTCCGGGACCGCGTTGAAGTCGGGCGCCAGCAGCTCGACCTTGGTGTGCCCGCTCTCACGGCCCGCCGTCTGCTGGTGGATCTGGCGCACGGTCTCCGCGTACAGCCAGGCACCGCCGTCGGCCAGGTCGTCGCGGGCGACGCCGGTGATGGTGGCGTAGTTCAGGTCCATGGTGACCACGGACTCGCCGACACGGCGCGGCTCGTCCCGGTCCAGGGCCTCGGGCTTGCCCGTGTCGATCTGGCAGAAGTCACAGCGCCGGGTGCACTGGTCGCCACCGATGAGGAAGGTGGCCTCGCGGTCCTCCCAGCATTCGTAGATGTTGGGGCAGCCGGCTTCCTGGCACACCGTGTGCAGTCCTTCGCCCTTCACCAGGGCCTGCATCTTGGTGTACTCGGGACCCATCTTCGCCCGGGTCTTGATCCACTCGGGCTTGCGCTCGATGGGGGTCTGGGCGTTACGGACCTCCAGGCGCAGCATCTTGCGTCCGTCGGGTGCGACTGCGGACACGACCGGCTCCCTGTGACTTCGATTGTTCGGGCGCCCACCAGGGTACGCCCGTAATTTCGTACGCTCTTACGTCGGCCAACCTGCGAGGGGGCGACCGCATTCCCGCGGTGTCAGACGCCCGCGGCCGGCACTGTGTCGCGGGGCCGCAGCTCCGCGTGCTCCAGTACGTCCTTCAGGTGCCGTTCGACGACCGGAAGCACCTCGGCGATGGTGATCTCGCGGCCCAGCTCGTAGGAGAGCGAGGTCACACCGGCGTCCCGGATGCCACAGGGCACGATCCGGTCGAACCAGGTGTTGTCCGGGTTCACGTTGATCGCGAAGCCGTGCATCGTGACGCCCTTGGCGACCCGGATGCCGATGGCGGCGAGCTTGCGGTCCTCACGGCGCTGGCCGGCGTTGGACGGCGCGTACTCGGGGCCGTTGAGCCGGGCGTCGAACTCCTCGTCGTGCAGCCGCGGGTCGAGGTCCAGCGAGAGCCCGCCGATCATGGGGCGGTCCTCGACGGGGTCGCCGAGCACCCAGACGCCGCTGCGGCCCTCGACCCGGGTGGTCTCCAGGCCGAACTCGGCGGCGGTGCGGATCAGCGCCTCCTCCAGGCGGCGGACGTGCGCGACCACGTCCACCGGGCGGGGCAGCTTCATGATCGGGTAGCCGACCAGCTGGCCCGGGCCGTGCCAGGTGATCTTGCCGCCGCGGTCCACGTCGACCACGGGCGTGCCGTCGAGCGGACGCTCGCTGGGGTCGGTGCGCCGGCCCGCCGTGTAGACCGGCAGGTGCTCCAGCAGCAGGCAGGTGTCCTCGACCTCGTCCGCGAAGCGGGCGGCGTGCACCCTGCGCTGCTCTTCCCAGGCCCGGGTGTACTCGACGGATTCCGGCCCGAAGCCCAGATGGACAAACCCAAGCTCAGCCACCGCAGCGCCTCCTCATTGAACCTGCTGTGTGCACGTACTTCACTGAGCAAGGGTACGGCGGCCCGTTCGAACCCCTTCAGGGCCCCGGTGCGAGCTCCGGGCCGGGCTCCTCGACAGGCCCGGGCGCGAGCTCCGGGCCGGGTGGCGGCGGGGGCCACGGCAGCTGCTTCGGACGGCGCCGGCCCTTCGGCGGCCGGTCCGGGTCCTCGTCCGCGCGCGGCAGCCGCCGGTGGCCCTCCGAGTGGTCGTTGACCCAGCCGCACACCCCGCACGCGTACCGGCCGTCGAGCCCCGCGATGTAGGTGCCGCAGCGCCGGCACTCCGCCTCGGTCAGTTCGGGCGGGGGCAGCGGGGCGGTGGATTCGGTTCGCTCCTCGGGGAGGTGCGCCCTGTGGGGCCGAGGGGTCATGGTCCGCAGCCTATGCGGGTGGAGGGGGCCGGTCCGTAAAGGGTCCTACTCATTCTGCACACGATCGGATGAATGTGGGGCAGAGAGGGCGGCATGGGCGAAGTTCGCCGCTACATTCACGCCGTTCACAGGGCCGGGACTCCGGTCCGTCACGTCAGGAGACCGTGGAGCCGATGACGGAACGACCTGCCCAGCGCGTCCCCAACCGGCAGCTCGCGGCGCTGATCGCGGAAGCCGGGTTCTCCAACGCCGGGCTCGCCCGCCGCGTCGATCAGCTCGGCCTGGAACACGGTCTCGATCTGCGGTACGACAAGACCTCCGTGACCCGCTGGCTGCGCGGGCAGCAGCCGCGCGGGACCACCCCCGCGCTGATCGCCGAGGTGTTCACCCGGCGCCTGGGGCGGCGGCTCTCCGCGCAGGACCTGGGGCTGGACGCCTGCGCACCCGTGTACGCGGGGCTGGAGTTCGCGGCCACGCCGGAGGAGGCCGTGGACATCGCGAGCGGGCTGTGGCGCAAGGACTCCGGCTCGCACGCCGAGCTCCGGAAGATCGCCTTCACTCCGGCCGGGCTGGTCGTGCCGAGCCGGGACTGGCTGATCGGGCGGGCCGACGAACGGGTGGGCCGGGGCGCGGATCCGGCGGCGGCCCGCGTCCCGCTGCAGGGCCGGGCCACGGTGCCCCGGCAGCGGCAGATCGACCGCGGCCCCGGGCAGCGGGTGACCGGCGGGGACATCGCCGCGCTGAGATCGGTGAGCGAGCTGTTCCGCACCCTCGACCACGCCTACGGCGGCGGCCACGCCCGGCAGGCGCTGGTGCGGTACCTGGAACACGAGGCGGAGCCGATGCTCCGCGGCACCTACGGGGAGACCACCGGGCGCCGGCTGTTCTCGGCCGCCGCCGATCTGACCCGGCTCGCGGGCTGGACCTCGTACGACATCGCCGCGCACGGGCTCGCCCAGCGGTACTTCGTGCAGGCCCTGCGGCTCGCGCAGGCCGCCGCCGACCGCCCCTACGGCTCGTACGTGCTGGTCACCATGAGCCGGCAGGCGGTCTACCTCGGCCACGGCCGGGAGGCGGTGCAGCTGGCCCGGGTGGCCCAGCAGGGCGTGGGATCCGGCCCGCCGCCGGTGGTGCAGGCGCTGCTGCACTCGGCGGAGGCGCGGGGGCACGCGGTGCTCGGCGAGGTCCGGGCGTCGACGGCCTCACTCGTGCGGGCCGAGCGGGCGCTGGGCGCGGCCCGGCCGGGGGACGACGTACCGCACTGGGCGCGGTTCTACGACGAGGCGCAGCTCGCGGACGAGTTCGGGCACTGCCACCGGGACCTCCAGCAGTACCGGGCCTCGGCCCAGCACGCGGAGCGGTCGCTTCAGCTGAGGGCGCCGGGGTACGCGCGGTCCCGGCTGTTCTGCCGGGTGGTGCTGGCCACGGCCCGGCTGGGGCTGGGCGAGCTGGACCAGGCGTGCGCGCTGGGCGCGGAGGCGGCGCAGCAGGCGTCGGAGATGCGGTCGGTGCGGGCGGTGGAGTACGTACGGGACTTCGAGCGGCGGCTGGAGCCGTACCGGGACGCGTCGGCGGTGCGGACCTACCGGGACCGGGTGGCGGCGTTGTCGTGACGCTGTGCGGGGCCGGGCCCCAAGGGGGGACGGGCCCGGGGCGGGTGGTTTTCCGGCCGCCACCCGAAATGCGGGGTCCGCGGTGGCCAGGAG
Source organism: Streptomyces sp. NPDC029164 (assembly GCF_055563995.1). Classification (NCBI taxonomy): domain Bacteria; kingdom Bacillati; phylum Actinomycetota; class Actinomycetes; order Kitasatosporales; family Streptomycetaceae; genus Streptomyces; species Streptomyces sp. NPDC029164. The sequence goes on from NZ_JBVHWW010000081.1 coordinate 5,242, forward strand.
AGGGGGGCCGAAATCCCACAGGAGGGTGCCGGCGGCCCCGCGTGTCGAGTGTA
>NZ_JBVHWW010000082.1:0-4992 GCF_055563995.1 Streptomyces sp. NPDC029164
GGTGGGTGGGGAGGGTGTGCAGGATTTCGGTTTCGGTGGCCTCGATGGCGATCATGGCGCCGCCGGTGGGGGCGGACTGCATCAGCCGGCCACGGACGGCCACCAGGGTGCAGGCGTCATCCAGGGACAGGACCCCCGCGACGTGCGCGGCGGCCAACTCGCCCACCGAATGGCCGAGGAGGTAGTCGGGGGTCAGCCCGTAGTGCTCCACCAGCCGGAACAGCGCGACCTCGACGGCGAACAGCGCGGGCTGCGTGTACTGCGTCCGGTTGAGGAGAGCAGCCTGCTCGCTCCCCTCGGCCGCGAGGATCAGCTCCTTGAGCGACCGGCCCAGGTGGGCGTCCATCCGTGCGCAGACGGCGTCGAGCGCCTCGGCGAACACCGGGTGGCTCTCGTACAGTTCGCGGCCCATGCCGGGACGCTGGCTGCCCTGACCCGTGAACAGGAACGCGAGCCCGGAGGCCCCGTCGGCCCTGCCGGAGTCCCCGGTCACCAGCTGCGGCGCGGACTCGCCGCGGGCCAGCGCGTCCAGGCCCGCCAGCAGACCCGCCGGGTCGTCGGCGAGGACGACCGCACGGTCCGGGAGCGCCGCCCGCGTGGTGGCGAGTGCGTGGCCGACGTCGAGGTGTGCGAGGTCGAAGCCGCCCTCCGTGCCGGCTTCGGCGGCCAGCCGCCGCAGCTGGGCGGCCCGGGCGCGCAGGCCCTGCGTACCGCGGCCGGAGACCACCCAGGGCAGCCGGGCGGGAGTCGCCGGGTCGCGGGCCTCCGCGGCCTCGGCGGCGGGGGCCTGTTCGAGGACGACGTGGGCGTTGGTGCCGCTGATCCCGAAGGAGGAGACGGCGGAACGGCGCGGGCGGTCCGTCTCGGGCCACGGGGTCGCCTCGGTGAGGAGGGACACCGCGCCGCTCGACCAGTCCACGTGCGGGCTCGGCGCGTCCACGTGCAGGGTGCGGGGGAGCGTGCCGTGGCGCATGGCCATGACCATCTTGATGACGCCGCCGACGCCGGCGGCGGCCTGGGAGTGCCCAATGTTCGACTTGAGGGAGCCGAGGTGGAGGGGGTGGCCGGCGTCGCGGTCCTGGCCGTAGGTGGCGAGGATGGCCTGGGCCTCGATGGGGTCGCCGAGGGTGGTGCCGGTGCCGTGCGCCTCGACGGCGTCGACGTCGGAGGGTGAGAGTCCGGAGGCGGCGAGGGCCTCGCGGATGACCCGTTCCTGCGAAGGGCCGTTGGGGGCGGTGAGTCCGTTGCTGGCGCCGTCCTGGTTGACGGCGGAGCCGCGGACGACGGCGAGGACCTCGTGGCCGTTGCGGCGGGCGTCGGAGAGCCGCTCCAGGAGCAGGATGCCGACACCCTCGCTCCACGTCGTACCGTCCGCCGAAGCCGCGAACGACTTGACCCGCCCGTCGGGCGCCAGCCCGCGCTGGCGGCTGAACTCCACGAACGGCCGCGGAGTGGCCATGACGGTGGCGCCGCCCGCCACCGCGAGGGTGCACTCCCCCTGGCGCAGGGCCTGCGCGGCCAGGTGCAGGGCGACGAGGGAGGAGGAGCAGGCCGTGTCGACGGTGATGGCCGGGCCCTCCAGCCCGAAGGTGTAGGACAGCCGCCCGGAGGCCACGCTGCCGGCACTGCCCGTGCTCAGGTAGCCCTCGTACTCGACAGGAACGGCGGACAGGCGGGAGGCGTAGTCGTCGTACATGGTGCCGACGAACACGCCGGTGCGGCTGCCGCGCAGCGTGGCCGGGTCGATGCCCGCCTGCTCGAAGCTCTCCCAGGTCGTCTCCAGCAGCAGGCGCTGCTGCGGGTCGATCGCGAACGCCTCGCGGGGCGAGACGCCGAAGAACTCGGCGTCGAACCGGTCGGCGTCGTAGAGGAACCCGCCGTGCCGGGTGTAGCTCTTGCCGGCCCGGGTGGGGTCCGGGTCGTAGAGGTGGTCGACGTCCCAGTCGCGGTTGGTGGGGAACGGGCCGATGGCGTCGGTGCCGTCGGCGACGAGCCGCCACAGGTCCTCGGGGGAGCGGGCGTCACCGGGGTACCGGCAGGCCATCCCGACGATCACGATCGGGTCGTCCTGGCCGACGCCCGCGCCGGCCGCGGCCTGCCGGACCGGCCGGGCGGCGGCCTCGCCGGCGATCTTGGCGAGCTCGGCGACGACGAAGTCGGTGAGCGCACCGGGCGTGGGGTGGTCGAAGACGGCGGTCGCGGGAACCGCGATACCGCTGTCCGTGGCGAGCCGGCGGCGCAACTCCATACCGGTGAGGGAGTCCATGCCCAGCTGGATGAAGGGCCCGCTGTCGTGGACGGCGGCGGGGCCCGCCAGGCCGAGCACGGCGGCGACCGTCGTCCGTACGAGCTCACCGGCTGCGCGCCGGCGGTCGGCCGGGGGCAGTTCGGCGGTGCGCTCGGCCCAGGAGGATCCGGTGGCCGCGGCGGCGCGTCGGCGGGGGGCGCGGACCAGGGTGCGCAGCAGGGCGGGCGCGGACTGCTCCGGGGAGCGCAGCGCCTTCAGGTCGAGCTCGATCGGTACCAGCTCCGGCTGACCGGCCGTGAGCGCGGCGTCGAAGAGCTCCATGCCGCGTTCCGGGGTCAGCGGAAGGATGCCCTTGGCCGCCCACCGCTTGATGTCGGCCTCCGAGAACTGCGCGGCCATGCTGCCCGTACTCGTGTCCCAGAGTCCCCAGGCGAGGCTGGTGGCGGGGAGGTGGTGGTGGTGGCGGTGGTGGGCGAGGGCGTCGAGGTAGGTGTTGGCGGCGGCGTAGTTGGCTTGGCCGGGGTTTCCGATGAGGCCGGCGATGGAGGAGAAGAGGATGAAGTGGGTGAGGGGGAGGTGGTTGGTGAGTTGGTGGAGGTTCCAGGCTGCGTCGGTTTTGGGGTGGAGGACTTGGGTGACGTGGTGGGGGGTGAGGTTGTCGAGGGTGGCGTCGTTGAGGGTGCCGGCGGCGTGGATGACGGCGGTGAGGGGGTGTTCGGTGGGGATGGAGTCGAGCAGGTCGGTGAGTTGGGTGGGGTCTGCGGTGTCGCAGGCGGTGATGGTGATGTGGGCGCCGGCTGTGGTGAGTTCGGCGGCGAGTTGGGTGGCGCCGGGTGCGTGGGGGCCGGTGCGGCTGGTGAGGAGGAGGTGTTTGGCGCCGTGGTGGGTGACGAGGTGGCGGGCGAGGATGTGGCCGAGTCCTCCGGTGCCGCCGGTGACGAGGATGGTGCCTTCGGGGTCGAGGGGTGTGGGGGTGTACGGGGTTGTGGTGGGGGTGTTTTCGAGGCGGGGGGTGTGGAGTTGGCCGTTGCGGAGGGTGAGTTGGGTGTCGGGGGTGGTGGCTGCGGTGTGAGCGGCGGCGGCCAGGTTGTCTGTGGTGCTGATGTCGAGGTGGGTGAGGCGGCCGGGGTATTCGTTTTGTGCGGTGCGGATGAGTCCGGTGAGGGCTGCGGCGGGGAGGTTGTGGATGTCCTCGTCGGTGGTGAGGGCGGTGGCGCCCTGGGTGAGTACGACGATGCGGGTGGGGTCGAGGGTGGTGTCGGCGAGGAGTTCCTGGAGGGTGGCCAGAGTGCCCTGAACCGCCGCATGGACTTCCGAGCTCGGCTCGGTGAGCGCGATGACACCGGGGACTGGACCGCCCGAGGCGAGCGCGGTCCGCAGTTCGGCGACGTCGGCGTACGTGTCGCCGGAGACGGCCGCGGCCAGACCGTGCGGGTCCGAGCCCAGTACGGCCCACGGCCCGGCGGCCGGCCCGGCGGCCTGCGGGACGGGCTTCCACACCAGGCGGTAGAGCCCCTCGATACGAGTACTGCGGTCCTGTAGGTCGCCGGCCGGGCGCAGGGCGATCTCGTCGACGGTGATGACGGGCCGGCCGTCGGCGTCCGTGGCCGTGAGCGAGGCGGCGCTCGTACCGCTCGGAACCAGGTGCACCCGCAGGGCGGTCGCACCGGCGGCGTACAGGGTGACCCCGTTGAACGAGAACGGGATGGTCAGCTCGTCGGAGTCCTCGATCAGCAGGGTGTGAAGGGCGGCGTCCAGGGCGGCGGGGTGGAGGGCGAACCCGTCCCCGTCGATGCTCTCCGGCAGCGCGATCTCCGCGTACAGATCCGTGCCGCGTCTCCACGCGTTCCGCAGGCCCTGGAAGGCGGGGCCGTACGTGTATCCGCGCTCGGCGAGGCGGGCGTAGAGGTCGCCGACGGGTATCTCGGTGGCTCCCTCCGGCGGCCAGACGGCCGGGCCGGCCGTGGGAACCGGGCCCGGGCCCGCCTCGGCGAGCACACCGGAGGCGTGCCGGGTCCACTCCTCCTCCGTCCGGCCCTCGGCGCGGGAGTGGACGGAGACGGAACGGGTCCCCGACTCCTCGGCGCCCAGCGCCACCTGGAGGTGGATACGGCCGTCCTCGGGGACGAGCAGCGGTGCCTCCAGGACGAGTTCCCGGAGCAGGTCGTAGCCGAAGCGCTCGCCCGCCGCCACGGCCATCTCGACCAGGGCGGTGCCGGGCAGCAGAACGGTTCCGGAGACGGCGTGGTCGGCGATCCACGGGTGGGTGCTCCGCGAGACACGGCCCGTGAGCAGCAGTCCCTCCCCGCCGGCGAGGCTGGTCACCGCGCCGAGCAGCGGGTGTTCCGCCGACGTCAGGCCCAGGCTCGCCACGTCCTCGGGCGTGGCGGGGCTGTTCAGCCAGAACCGGGCGCCCTGGAACGCGTACGTCGGCAGCAGCGCCCGCCGCGCACCGGGGAAGAGGCTCTCGACATCCAGCGCCGCGCCCCGTACGGCCGCGTGGCCGAGGGTGGCTGCGAGGGTCTGCGCCTCGGGGCGGCCCTTGCGCAGGACGCCGACGGTCGACACCACGCCCTGGGCGATCTCCTCGCCCAGGCAGCCTCGGGTCATGGCCGTGAGCACCGGGTCGGGGCCGATCTCGATGTAGCCGGTGACGTTCTGGTTGTGGAGGTACTGGATGCCGTCGTTGAAGCGGACGGTGTGGCGGAGGTGTTGGACCCAGTAGTCGGGGTTGGTGAGTTGTT
>NZ_JBVHWW010000083.1:0-4862 GCF_055563995.1 Streptomyces sp. NPDC029164
GACTCTATCAGACTCTTTCGTGTCCGACTTCCTCGGTGCTTTCCAGTTCCTGCGCTTTCGCGCTTTCCCTTTCCGGCGATTCCGACTCTATCAGAAGTTCTCCACCGGATTTCCCCGGCTTCGATTCCCGAATGAAGAGTCGGGTGTCCCCACTCGAAAGTGATTCCTTGTGGGGGCTGCTGCCGAGCGTGTCCGCTCCAGGCAACTGCTCGACTCTACAACCGGACCTGGGAGGTGTCAAAATCGGCTTGACTACTTGGGCAGCTCTGCCTGGTCAGCCCCCTGCGACCGCCGTGGTCGGCAGCGGGGAAGTGGCAGCCTCCCCCAGCGAGAAGGCGATCCGGCACCCGACCTCGTCCCTTGCTGACGCCGAGCGCCTGGGCCAGGACCTCGAGCCACTTGCCGCGCGGCGTGCGGGTCACGCCCACGCGCATCCACGAGATCGCCGGCGACTTCCGGCTCGAGGATGTGTGGGCCCTGCCGACGCCCCGCAGCCCCGAAGACCTCGAACGGCTCGTACACCCACTCGCCAACAGCAACGGGGATCCCGTCCACTCCCCCTCGGGCCGGCTGTTCGCACTGCGCTGGAAGCTCGGGGCACTCCTCGGCTGGGACAAGCCGTCCGCTGGCCTCGGCAAGCGGGTCCCGACGCTTCCCGCGACGGTGTCCGCGGAACTCCCGGAGGGCCCCGCAGCTTGGACCTCGCCTCGGTTCCGTTCACGTCCGTCTACCAGGCGCACGACGAGTGGGTGGCGGAGTTGGCGAACCGGCCGTGCACGGGTGATGCACATCAGCTGGATCCCGAACCGGACCGCGTGGCAGCGCAACCTCCACCCGCCCCGCGGCCTGACACACCCGACGCCCACCCCCACGACGCCGCCGCCGAACGGACGGAATCATGTGGTCTGTTACGACCTCCGGCCCCTCGACTCCGCCAGCACAATCCCGCCGGACAGTCCTCCTGCCCGCCCAGCAGAGGCCGTCCGGCCCTTCTGCGGTGCGGGACGATCAGCCCGATGCCCAGGTGGGCGCCGTCCGCGATCACCGCGTCCCGGCCGCCGCGGCCGGCAGATCCGACTCCCCAGACATGGGCATCGGCCTTGTTCCCGCGAGCCGGCCGGGCCGAGGCGACGACCAGACGGGTGTGGGCATCGATGATGACCTGCCCGTTCGCCGAGAACCGGTAGTTGCGGGAGGAGGCACCGACGGCGCGGTCGCGGACCGGGGTCGGGGTGCCGTCCACGATCCACAACCGCTCGACGTCGGCCACCGGCCGCGGGGCCGGCTGCAACGCCAGCAGCCGCCGCAGGCGGTGGATGGCCCGGCAGATGGTGGCCGGGGAGATCCCGAACAACGGGCAGCACCCGGTTTGCCAGCGGGAGGCACCACGGCCAGCCCCCGCCGGGTCCGTTCCCGCCCCGCTAGATGTATTGATCACGAGCGTTGTTGACAGTCGGTAGGTCTTGAACATGGCGAAGACCTCCGGCGTGGTGGGAGCTGTCTGGGAACCCATTGCACAACGGAGGTCTTCGTGTCCCACCGTAATGCCCGCCTGACCGTCTTCGGTAGGCGACTGCTGGTCGAACGAGTCCGAGCAGGTCGTCCGGTCGCCCACGTGGCCGCCGGGATGGATACATCGTGGGCCACGGCCCACAAGTGGATACGGCGGTGGCGGGCCGAGGGCCCGGCCGGGCTGCACGATCGGTCCAGCCGGCCTCGCACGACGCCGCACCGGACCCCGGCCGACGTCGAGGCGAGAGTCTGTGACCTGCGGCGGGCCCGCAAACTGGGGCCCGCCAGGATCGGCCCGGTCCTGGGACTGCCCGCATCCACCGTGCACCGGATCCTGACCCGTCACGGTCTCAACCGGCTGGCCTGGTTCGACCGGCCAACCGGCCAGGTCATCCGCCGCTACGAACGCGCCCGCCCCGGCGAACTCATCCACGTGGACGTGAAGAAACTCGGCCGGATCCCCGACGGCGGCGGCCACAAGGTGCTGGGACGCCAGGCCGGCCGGGCCACCAAGACAGGCGTGGGTTTCGACTACGTCCACTCCGCAGTCGACGACCACTCCCGCCTCGCCTACAGCGAGATCCACCCGGACGAGAAAGTCGCAACCTGCGCGGGCTTCCTGGCCCGCGCGGCCGCGTTCTTCCACAGCCACGGCATCACCCGCATCGAACGGGTCCTCACCGACAACGCCTGGGCCTACCGCAAGGGCCTGGCCTGGAAGGCCGTCCTGGCCGGGCTCAACGCGAGCGGCAAACTCACCCGCGCCTACCGCCCGCAGACCAACGGCAAGGTCGAACGCTTCAACCGCACCCTCCTCGAGGAGTGGGCCTCCAACGACGAGCGAACCGAAGCCCTGGCAGACTTCCTCCACACCTACAACCACCACCGCTGCCACACCGCCCTGGGCGGACGCCCGCCCTTCAACCGCGTCAACAACGCTGCGGGTCAATACAGCTAGCGGGTGCGGACGTGGCTGTTCGCTGTACGGTCCCGCCTATCCGGCGAAGGTGAGGATCTGGAAGGTCTTCGCCGTTGTGGCGGCGGTGGGGCAGGACGAATCCGGTGCCGGAGTAGCCGCCATCAGCGATCGTGGTGGTCTTGCCTACGGCAGCTTTAGTACCGGACTCCGCCCACGCCTTGCAGTCGTTAAGGTTCCCCGGCAGGGGCCGGCCGATCAAGACCACGAGCCGATGCCGGCGTCACTGGCGACGCCGCTTGCCCGGCTGGAGCGCGGGGATCGGCTTGGGCCAGTCCTTCAGCTGCCGCTCAGCGGCGATGCCCGTGTGGGATCGTGACGCGATCTCCTCGTCAGGTGGGCAAGTAGATGCTCCGCCGTAGCGGAGACGGTGCCTTGTGGTGCTCCAACCGAAGTCAGGGCAGCGCTGAGCCTTGCGAGTGAGGTGGTAGTCGATGCCGTAGTCGCCGACCAGGTTCCGGTAGATCGCCCCCCGCGGGGCGGTCTTCAGCCGGCCCCCGGAACACCGGCCAGTGCTCGGATGAAGACGACCTCGGACAAGGCATCGGTATCGGTATCGGCGCGGGCGGGCCAGGCACCTGGGCTGCTACCCAGCGGGCCTAGGCAGTTTCGTTTGGATCAAGAATCCGTCAGTGATCGCCGGCGTTCTCGGATGGCACTCTGGGGAGATGCGCTCTTGGAACAGCTCCACTCAGAAGGACCTGAGACGGCTGCTCAATGAGTGGGATCCGATCGGTGTCGCCAACGATGTCCAGGACGAGTACGACTGCATGATCGGCCTCGTGTTCCGCAGGCTCCATGGTGGCGCCGATCAGGCGGTGATCGGTGAGTTTCTGCGGCATGAGCTGGAGGTTCACTTCGGACTTCCTTCGAGTCGGCCGCCCGAGGCGGTGGCCGCCCGCTTCATCGACTGGTGGGCAGCCGCCGACCCGGCCGACGGCGCGGACAGCCGGTAGCCGTTCCTCTCGGGGCCGTCTGTGCCGTTGACTGATGCGCAGCGGGCGGGGATTGGGCGGTGACGGCCGGAGGTGTGGGCTGTCGATGGCACCGGGGGAGAGGATGTTCACCGCGCTGATGGCCCAGGCCCGATGCCGACGAGGATCTCAACTGGGCCGTCTCGGTGGACTCCACGATCGTGCGGGCTCACGAGCACGCGTGGAACCCGCAAAATCGGGCTCCAGCAGGCGAACCGAGGATCACGCCGTCGGCCGGTCCCGCGGCGGGCCAACCACAAAGATCCACCTTGCGGCCGACGACCACTGCCGCCCGCCAGCCTTCCGTCTCGCTGCCGGGCAGGCCCGTGATGCGCCAGCCTTCGCACACGTCATGGCCCGCCGGCGCATTCCTCGACCACGAGGACGACCTCGCACCAGGCCGGACGTAGTCCTGGCGCACAAGGCCCGTTCCTCCCACGCTGATCGAGAGCTCCTGCGCAAGCGCGGCATCCGATCAGTGCCCCGTCCCGGACGACCAGCGCAGCGCCGCATTGGCTGGCCCGGACTGCACATCGCAGGCATCTTCCTCTGGTCAGCCAGATGATCCAAACGAAACTGCCCAGCCGGGAGCCCGGCGCTCGGGCGGCAGTTGGTTCAGAGGTTGACCCGTTTCAGGTAGACCCGGCGGCGGTGCGGGATGGTCTGGTACCAGACCATCAGGTGCTCGTCCTCGTACGTACGCAGCCGCATCGGGTGGGGATCCTCGTAGAGGCTGCCGTCCTTGGGGTCGATCGCCAGCGACGCCAGGTCGACCAGGCCGTCCAGGACGGCGTTGACCAGCTCCTGGTGCTCCGCGCCCATGGCCCCGAGGACCCACAGCCGGCTGGGATCGCACTCCCACGCCCAACCGCTGTCGTTCTCCACGCCTTCGCCCCGCGCGGTCACTGACCGATCTCGCGCTGGGCCTCGCTGAGGATGCGGCTGCTCGTCTCCATGGCGGCCCGGAACTCCTCCTCCGTCGAGCCCGGGTCGCCGGCCACCCGCTCCGCCTCGTGCAGCGCCGCCGAACGCGCCGGCCAGCGGTGGATCGCCACGTGCGTGGCCCACTTGATGAGGAAGAACCGCAACGGGTTGATGGCACCGGTCTCGGCGGCACGGTCGAAGGCCTCGTTGCACTCCTTGTCGAGCACGGCCAGATTGGCCATGTCGATGCGGCGTACGGCATCCCGGAGGGCTTCCCGTGTCATCGCCGGCTGAGGGATGAGCGGCCCGCCGTCTTCCAGCTGCTGTGCAGTCATCGTGTCCTCCAGGGGAACGCGGCCAGGATACCCAGCCCGGCCCGTCACACTGCCGGTAAACGCAGAAAAGCCCCGCACCGGGCCCGAAGGCTTGGTGCGGGGCTTTCCCACAATGATTGTTCGGCGGCGTCCTACTCTCCC
>NZ_JBVHWW010000084.1:1724-4229 GCF_055563995.1 Streptomyces sp. NPDC029164
AGTCGTGACTGCGTGCCTTTTGAAGAATGAGCCTGCGAGTTAGCGGTGTGTAGCGAGGTTAACCCGTGTGGGGAAGCCGTAGCGAAAGCGAGTCCGAATAGGGCGATTGAGTTGCACGCTCTAGACCCGAAGCGGAGTGATCTAGCCATGGGCAGGTTGAAGCGGAGGTAAGACTTCGTGGAGGACCGAACCCACCAGGGTTGAAAACCTGGGGGATGACCTGTGGTTAGGGGTGAAAGGCCAATCAAACTCCGTGATAGCTGGTTCTCCCCGAAATGCATTTAGGTGCAGCGTCGTGTGTTTCTTGCCGGAGGTAGAGCACTGGATAGGCGATGGGCCCTACCGGGTTACTGACCTTAGCCAAACTCCGAATGCCGGTAAGTGAGAGCACGGCAGTGAGACTGTGGGGGATAAGCTCCATGGTCGAGAGGGAAACAGCCCAGAGCATCGACTAAGGCCCCTAAGCGTACGCTAAGTGGGAAAGGATGTGGAGTCGCAGAGACAACCAGGAGGTTGGCTTAGAAGCAGCCACCCTTGAAAGAGTGCGTAATAGCTCACTGGTCAAGTGATTCCGCGCCGACAATGTAGCGGGGCTCAAGCGTACCGCCGAAGTCGTGTCATTGCAGCAATAGGGCCAACGCCCGCTGTGATGGGTAGGGGAGCGTCGTGTGCCGGGTGAAGCAGCAGCGGAAGCTAGTTGTGGACGGTTCACGAGTGAGAATGCAGGCATGAGTAGCGATACACACGTGAGAAACGTGTGCGCCGATTGACTAAGGGTTCCTGGGTCAAGCTGATCTGCCCAGGGTAAGTCGGGACCTAAGGCGAGGCCGACAGGCGTAGTCGATGGACAACCGGTTGATATTCCGGTACCCGCTTTGAAACGCCCAATATCGAATCAGGCGATGCTAAGTCCGTGAAGCCGTTCCGGACCCTTCGGGGAAAGGAAAGTGGTGGAGCCGACGAACCAGACTTGTAGTAGGTAAGCGATGGGGTGACGCAGGAAGGTAGTCCAGCCCGGGCGGTGGTTGTCCCGGGGTAAGGGTGTAGGCCGAGGGGTAGGCAAATCCGTCCCTCATATAAGGCTGAGACCTGATGCCGAGCCGATTGTGGTGAAGTGGATGATCCTATGCTGTCGAGAAAAGCCTCTAGCGAGTTTCATGGCGGCCCGTACCCTAAACCGACTCAGGTGGTCAGGTAGAGAATACCGAGGCGTTCGGGTGAACTATGGTTAAGGAACTCGGCAAAATGCCCCCGTAACTTCGGGAGAAGGGGGGCCATCACTGGTGAGGGAACTTGCTTCCTGAGCTGGGGGTGGCCGCAGAGACCAGCGAGAAGCGACTGTTTACTAAAAACACAGGTCCGTGCGAAGCCGTAAGGCGATGTATACGGACTGACGCCTGCCCGGTGCTGGAACGTTAAGGGGACCGGTTAGTGCGCTTTCGGGCGTGCGAAGCTGAGAACTTAAGCGCCAGTAAACGGCGGTGGTAACTATAACCATCCTAAGGTAGCGAAATTCCTTGTCGGGTAAGTTCCGACCTGCACGAATGGCGTAACGACTTCTCGACTGTCTCAACCATAGGCCCGGTGAAATTGCACTACGAGTAAAGATGCTCGTTTCGCGCAGCAGGACGGAAAGACCCCGGGACCTTTACTACAGTTTGATATTGGTGTTCGGTTCGGCTTGTGTAGGATAGGTGGGAGACTGTGAAGCAGCCACGCCAGTGGTTGTGGAGTCATCGTTGAAATACCACTCTGGTCGTGCTGGATGTCTAACCTCGGTCCGTGATCCGGATCAGGGACAGTGTCTGATGGGTAGTTTAACTGGGGCGGTTGCCTCCCAAAGGGTAACGGAGGCGCCCAAAGGTTCCCTCAGCCTGGTTGGCAATCAGGTGTTGAGTGTAAGTGCACAAGGGAGCTTGACTGTGAGACCGACGGGTCGAGCAGGGACGAAAGTCGGGACTAGTGATCCGGCGGTGGCTTGTGGAAGCGCCGTCGCTCAACGGATAAAAGGTACCCCGGGGATAACAGGCTGATCTTCCCCAAGAGTCCATATCGACGGGATGGTTTGGCACCTCGATGTCGGCTCGTCGCATCCTGGGGCTGGAGTCGGTCCCAAGGGTTGGGCTGTTCGCCCATTAAAGCGGTACGCGAGCTGGGTTTAGAACGTCGTGAGACAGTTCGGTCCCTATCCGCTGTGCGCGTAGGAATATTGAGAAGGGCTGTCCCTAGTACGAGAGGACCGGGACGGACGAACCTCTGGTGTGCCAGTTGTCCTGCCAAGGGCATGGCTGGTTGGCTACGTTCGGGAGGGATAACCGCTGAAAGCATCTAAGCGGGAAGCCTGCTTCAAGATGAGTATTCCCACCTCCTTGAGAGGGTAAGGCTCCCAGTAGACGACTGGGTTGATAGGCCAGATGTGGAAGCCCGGTAACGGGTGAAGCTGACTGGTACTAATAGGCCGAGGGCTTGTCCTCAGTTGCTCGCGTCCACTGTGTTAGTTCTGAA
>NZ_JBVHWW010000085.1:0-3681 GCF_055563995.1 Streptomyces sp. NPDC029164
GAGTACCCGACCGAGGTCTACGTGCTCCCCAAGCACCTCGACGAGAAGGTCGCCCGCCTCCACCTCGACGCCCTCGGCGTCAAGCTGACCACCCTCCGCCCGGAGCAGGCCGCGTACATCGGCGTCCAGGTCGAGGGCCCGTACAAGCCGGACCACTACCGCTACTGATCAACCTCTGATCAGCTCCTGATCGGATCCTGATCAGCGGCGGCAGAACGTGAAGCAGGCCCCCGGCACCCGTGCCGGGGGCCTGCCCCGTATCCCTCGACCCCAAGAAGTGTGCGCACCATGCCCCGCGGCCGATACTCGCTCCACGACCCGCACGACCACACCCCCCTCGGCGAGGAGCACTTCCACTGCGCCCCCGGGCCCTCCGGCTGGCGCTACGTCTCCCAGCTCACCGCCCCGAACGGCGACCACCGGGGCTCCGTCGACCTCGCGATCGACGAGCTCGGCCGCCCCATCCGCCTCGAAGTGAACGCCGCGAGCTGGCAGGTCCGCGGAGCCGCCATCGACGGCGTCACCTGGGTCCGTACCGACCCCACCGGCACCGAGGCCACCGAGGGCAACATCGCCGCGCCCGGCTTCACCGGGACCTCTCCGGCGTTCCTCGTCGCCACGGCCCGCCTGCTGCGCCTGACCCCCGGTGCCCCCGCCACCCGTGTCCGGCTCCTCGCCCTCACCGACCCGGTCCTGGCCCCCCGTACGGTCGACCAGGCGTGGGCCCTGCTCGCACGCGAGGAGCACCCCACCGACAGCGGCCCGCTCCTGGTGGACGAGTACCAGGTCAGCGCCCTGGACACGGGCGAGGTCCACACGATCCACCTCGCCGGCGACGTGGTCCTCTCGGCCCCCGGCATCGAACTCGAACACCTGGAGACCCCGCCGTCGGCCTTCCCCGAGGACTGAAGTGGCCCGGCACTCCCCGGCGCGGCCCCGCGTCAGTGCTCCCCGTCCGGGTGGCTCCACTCGACCGCGCACATCGCCGAAGGCGCGGCCTCCTTCGCGTACCAGGCGAGGGACTTCTCGAACTCCGGGCACCAGAGGTGGGCGCGGCTGACGGAGACCGGGAAGTCGGTCCCGCCGGTGACGACGTGCCCGCCGCGCTCCGGCACGATGCCGATGCTCACCTGGCCGCCGATGCTCTCGTCCCGCATCAGCTCACGGAGCTCCTCGACGACCGCCCGCGCCCGGGCCTCGTGGTCGATGCCCGTGACGCGGAAGGTGAAGGCGATGTTCGCAGACATGCCGTGCAGGCTAGGCGATCACGCCGGGGGCGCGAACCCAGTCGCGGGCCGCGGCGGCACGGGGGCCGACGGAGCGGGCGCCACCCCTGGGGCGGCGGGCGCCCTGCCCGGGACCGGGGCCGGCTGGCCCGCCTGCGGTACGGCCTGGGGTACGGGCGCCCCGGAAGCGGGGTGCCCCCACACGGGCGGCGTCCCCGGAGCCGTCCCGGGCGGGCCCGCCACGGTCCCGGGCACCCCGGGCGCACCGGGACCGGCGCCGAAGGCGCGGGCGGCGTCCCGCGTCTGGCGCTCGTGCACCACGGCCATCAGGAACGCGGCAGCCGGCACCCCCGCCGGCGGCGGCGCCCCCGTACGCGCCACGAGATCGTCCGCGAGCCGCGCCGCCATCGCGGCGCCCACCTGCGGATCCAGCTGGTTCATCCGCGTCAGGTACTGCCGTATCGCCAGCCACAGCCCGTCCGGCACCGCCGACAGGTCCAGCCCGGTGAACCGCCCGGCCAGCCACGGCGGAGGCGCAGGCACCGGCATCACCCGGGCCCCCGGCACCCGTTCGCGGACCACCAGCGTCCCGGCGAAGACGTCCCCGAGCCGCCGCCCGCGCGCAGAGATCAGCGAGGCGATGCACGCCACCGTCCCGAAGGTCAGCAGCAGCTCCACCACCCCCATGGCCCCGCGGACCAGCGCGTGCCGGAACCGGATCGGCCCGCCGTCGTCCCGCACCACCCGCAGCCCGCACGCCAGCTTGCCCAGGGAGCGCCCGTGGGACAGGGTCTCGACCGCTATCGGCACACCGACCATCAACAGCAGGAAGCTCGCCACCCCCACCGCCGCCTGGGCGGCGTCGTCCAGCGAGGAGGTCGCGAGGGCCAGACCGACCGAGAGCAGCACGTACCCGGTGACGTACACGAGCAGGTCCAGGAGGATCGCCAGCCCGCGGCTCGGCAGCCTCGCGGGCCTGAGCCCCAGGACGACCGCGTCCCCCGTCACCAGATCGCTCACCGCAGCACCTCTCATGTGACCTGCCCCGCCCCAACGGCCTCCAGTCTGCCAAGCTGACCACACGAGGAATAGGCAGCAGCAGGTGACCTGGGGCAGGGGAGCGGCAACCGGATGGATCTCGACGTCTTCGTGACGGCACACCGGGCGGAATGGGACCGCCTGGAGCAGCTCCTGGGCCGCGGCCGCAAGCTCACCGGCGCGGAGGCCGACGAACTCGTCGCGCTCTACCAGCGCACCTCCACCCATCTCTCCCAGATCCAGTCCAGCACCCCCGACCCCGTGCTCACGGGCCGGCTGACCCAGCTGGTCGCGCGAGCCCGTGCCACGGTGACGGGCACCCGCCGGGCCGGCTGGCGCGACGCCGCCCTCTTCTTCACGGCGGCCTTCCCGGCCGCGGTCTACCGCAGCCGCCGCTGGTGGATACCGACCGCGCTGCTCTCCACGGCTCTCGGCGTGCTCATCGGCTGGTGGATAGCCACGCACCCCGAGGTCCAGGGAGCCATCGCGGCCCCGGAGGACCTGAAGGCGCTCACGCAGCCGGGCGGCGAGTACGAGACGTACTACTCCAGCCACCCCGCGGGCTCCTTCGCCGCCAAGGTCTGGACGAACAACGCCCAGGCGGCGGCGATCTGCCTCGTCCTCGGCGCCTTCCTCGGACTTCCCGTGCTCTGGATCCTGTTCCTGAACATGGCCAACCTCGGAGTCGGCCTGGGCCTGATGGCCTCCGCCGGCCGCCTCGACGTCTTCCTCGGACTGATCCTTCCGCACGGCCTGCTCGAACTGACCGCCGTCTTCGTGGCCGCGGGTACGGGCCTGCGCCTGGGCTGGACGGTCATCGACCCGGGTCCACGCACCCGCCGCACCGCCCTGGCGGAGCAGGGCCGCGCGGCCCTCGGCATGGCCATCGGCCTCGCGGTGGTCCTGTTCGTCTCGGGCCTGATCGAGGGCTTCGTGACCCCGTCCGGCCTCCCCACCTGGGCCCGCATCACCATCGGCGTCCTCGCCGAGGCCGCCTTCCTGATCTACGTCTACGTGCTGGGCGGCAGGGCCTCCCGCGCGGGCGAGGTGGGCGACGTGGAAGCCGCGGACCGGACGGCAACGCTTCCGACCGCTGCCTGATGTGCGTACGAGCCCGCTGAGCTGCTAGTCTCCTCGTCGTCCCGCGAAGACCGTTGACACGGAGCGCGCGGGGAGGTAGATTTGAACGGTTGCCTCGGACTGGACAAGTTCGGCAGCGATGGTTTAACCTATCTCTCGCCCCCATCAAGGAATTGAATTCCAGTGGGGCGTAGCCGACTCCTCATTCAGGAATCCGAGCCGGGAAATCCGGTGGAGAACTTCTGATAGAGTCGGAATCGCCGAAAAGGGAAAGCGCGAAAGCGCAGGAACTGGAAAGCGCCGAGGAAGTCGGACACGAAAGAGTCTGATAGAGTCG
>NZ_JBVHWW010000086.1:0-3233 GCF_055563995.1 Streptomyces sp. NPDC029164
CCCCGGAGGGATTGGCGAAACATGACAAGGTTTTCATTCTGAAACGGGGGGCTCGCCTTCGCTCGTGGGTCCGCCCCTGCCCCCCGCGGGCCGAGGGGGCGCCGGGGCACACCTGCCCCCGGCCCCCCTTCGGCTGGATCGCCGCTGTCTGTCAGGATCGCCCGGTTCGGGCCGGTCCGCCACTCGGATGGGCGTCGGCCCGCGCCGCCCGCGCCCGCGCGGCTCACAGAACGGGGCTCCGTCCCGGGCCCCGCGCCTCAAAGCCGGCGGGGCTGGATTTGGTGCGGCGGGGCTGGATGGGGGCGGCGCCGTCCAGGGGGCGGCAGGGGCCGGGCGTGGGTGGAGGGGGCCCCTGCCGTCCTGGGGCCGGGTCAGCCGTGGGTGGTGACCCGGAGCTCCTTGATGCCGTTGAGCCAGGCCGCGCGCAGGCGGCGCGGGTCCTCGCCCGTCAGGTGGAGGTCCGGCAGGGCGTCGGCCAGTGCGTTGAAGATCAGGTCGATCTCCATCACGGCCAGGGACTTGCCCAGGCAGAAGTGCGGGCCGCCGCCGCCGAAGCCCAGGTGGGGGTTCGGGTCGCGGGTGATGTCGAAGGCGTCCGGGTTCTCGAAGACCTCGGGGTCGTGGTTGGCGGAGGAGTAGAACATCCCCACCCGGTCGCCCGCCTTGATCTTCTGACCGCCGAGTTCGGTGTCCTGCGTGGCCGTGCGCTGGAAGGACACCACCGGGGTGGCCCAGCGCACGATCTCCTCGGCGGCCGTCGACGGCCGGGTCGCCTTGTAGAGCTCCCACTGGTCGGGGTGGGTGAGGAAGGCGTGCATGCCGTGACTGATGGCGTTGCGCGTGGTCTCGTTGCCCGCGACCGCCAGGAGGAGGACGAAGAAGCCGAACTCGTCCGAGCCGAGGTTGCCCTGGCCCTCCGCCGCGACGAGCTGCGTCACGATGTCCTTGGCCGGGCACTCCTTGCGCTGGGCGGAGAGGTTCATCGCGTAGCCGATGAGCTCCATTGCCGCGTTCGCGCCGACCTCCTCGGTGATCGCGTACTCCGGGTCGTCGTACGCGATCATCTTGTTCGACCAGTCGAAGATCTTGGCGCGGTCCTTCTGCGGTACGCCGATCAGTTCGGCGATGGCCTGCAGCGGGAGCTCGCACGCCACCTGGGTGACGAAGTCGAAGCTGCCGTCGGCGGAAACGGCCAGGGCCTCCTCGACGATCTTCCGGGCGCGGTCCCGGAGCGCGTCCTCCAGTCCGCGGATGGCCCGCGGGGTGAAGCCGCGCTGCACGATCTGGCGTACGCGGGTGTGTTCCGGCGGATCCATGTTCAGCATGATCAGTCGCTGGGCATCTATCGCATCACGCTGGATGTGCTCGTTGAAGCGGATGATCGCCGTGTTGGTGGTGGAGGAGAAGAGCTCCGGGTGCGTGGAGACGTACTTGACGTCCGCGTGCCGGGTCACGACCCAGTAGCCCTCGTCGTCGAAGCCGGTGACGCCCCGCCGCTGGGGGCACCACCACACGGGTGCGGTCTGCCGCAGCTGCGCGAACTCCGGGAGGGGGACCCGGCTTTGGAGCAGGTCGGGGTCGGTGGCGTCGAAGCCTTCGGGCAGCGCGGGACAGGACATCGGGGCAACTCCAAAGTCTGACGGCCCATCAGAAGTTGGCTTGAAGGTAGTAACGAGTTCCAGAAGTGACAAGGGCCGCGGCGCCAACTGTTGCGTGTGGAATCCGTGCAGGGCGCGTGCAAGACCCTTGCGTGCCGGGGCTCCAGGTCATAAGACTGCGGGGAGAACTAGAACGCGTACTAGTTCGGGCGGGGCGCCGGGACGGCCCGCCGCGCTGGCGCTGTGCAGGAGAGGACGAGCTCATGGCCGCGGAACCCGTCATCGTCGAAGCCGTACGCACCCCCATCGGCAAGCGCGGGGGCGCGCTCGCCAACCTTCATCCCGCCTACCTGCTCGGCGAGACCTACCGGGAGCTGCTGGCCCGTACCGGAATCCAGCCCGACTGCGTCGAGCAGATCGTCGGCGGCACCGTCACCCACGCCGGCGAGCAGTCGATGAACCCCGCCCGAAACGCCTGGCTCGCCATGGGCCTGCCGTACGAGACCGCCGCGACGACGGTGGACTGTCAGTGCGGCAGCTCGCAGCAGGCCAACCACATGGTCGCCAACATGATCTCCGGCGGCGTCATGGACATCGGCATCGCCTGCGGCGTCGAGGCCATGAGCCGGGTGCCACTGGGCTCCGGCTCCAAGCACGGACCCGGCAAGCCCTTCCCGGACGAGTGGAACGTCGACCTCCCGAACCAGTTCGAGGCCGCCGAACGCATCGCCCGCCACCGGGGCCTCGGCCGCGAGGACGTGGACCGGCTCGGCGTGCTCTCCCAGGAGCGCGCCGGGATCGCCTGGGCCGAGGAGCGGTTCAAGCGCGAGACCTTCGCCGTGCAGGTGCCGACGACCGAGGAGGAGCAGGCCGCCGGGCAGGGCATGTGGCGCCTGGTCGACCGCGACGAGGGCCTGCGGGACACCAGCATGGAGGCGCTGGCCCGGCTCAAGCCGGTCATGCCCACCGCCGTGCACACCGCCGGGAACTCCTCGCAGATATCCGACGGGGCCGCCGCCGTGATGTGGGCCTCCCGCAAGATGGCCCGCGCGCTCAAGCTCAGGCCGCGCGCCCGGATCGTCGCCCAGACCCTGGTCGGCGCCGACCCCCACTACCACCTCGACGGACCGATCGACGCGACCCGGGCCGTGCTCGGCAAGGCCGGCATGTCCCTCAAGGACATCGACCTCGTCGAGATCAACGAGGCCTTCGCCTCCGTCGTCCTCAGCTGGGCCCAGGTCTTCGACCAGGACCTGGAGAAGGTCAACGTCAACGGCGGGGCCATCGCCCTCGGCCACCCCGTCGGCGCCACCGGCGCCCGGCTGATCACCACCGCGCTGCACGAGCTGGAGCGCCGGGACAAGGAATTCGCGCTGATCACCATGTGCGCGGGCGGCGCGCTCGCGACCGGCACGATCATCCAGCGCCTGTGACCGTCTGCGAAGGCTGAGCGCAGGCGCCTCTGAACCCCGTGGGATGGGATGCAGAAGGCCCCGGCGGCCGGACCTGGGGAGGCCGGCCACCGGGGCCTTCGTATGTCTGCTGGGTGCCGGGTGCTGGTGGGTTTAGTACCAGTGGTTGGCGGACCAGAAGTTCCAGGCGCCGACGGGGCTGCCGTAGCGCTCGTTCATGTAG
>NZ_JBVHWW010000087.1:0-3165 GCF_055563995.1 Streptomyces sp. NPDC029164
GACAGGGCGAGGACGGCGTGTACGAGGAGTCCGGCCGCGGCGGCGATCGCCGCCGCCGGGACCGGGATCAGGGCGAGGGCGAGGGCGGCGCCGACGGGGCCGCGGTGGGCGCCGTGCCGGAGCAGGAGCCGGGTCAGGAACAGCAGCAGGGCGAGCGGCACGGCCACCGGGAGCGCGGTGCCGGCGAGCGCTGCCGCCCCCGCGGCGCCCGCGGTGAACACGGCGACGGCCGCGATGAGCAGGGGCCGGGCCCGGTCCGCGAAGTCCTCCAGGGCGCGGCTCGCGCCGAGCCGGGCCCGGGCCCCCGCGGCGAACGCGGCGGCGGTCAGGTGCCCGGGGGCGACGGCCAGCGCGAGGCCGGCCGCGAGGGCGGCGCCGTGCCGGTGTGCGGCCCAGGCCACGAGGGCCGCGGCCAGCAGGTGCGCGGCGTACGGGAACCGGCCCCCGGCGGCCCGCCCCGGCCACACCAGGGCGACGACGGTGACGGCCACGGCGACGGGCCCGGCCCACGCCGGCCCGGCGGCGGCCGCGCCGAACGCGAGGGCCCCGGGCAGCAGCGCGTAGCCGAAGCCCCGGAAGGCCGGGGCCCCTGCGGGGGCCCGGCCGGGCCGGGCGGCGGGGTGCTCCGCGCGCGGGCTCCGGGCGTACAGCTCCTCGGCGAGGGAGAAGACGTCGCGGTGGCGGAAGCGGGCGGCCGTGCGGTCGGTGATGCCGTGGGCCTCCAGGCCGGCGGCGATCTCCAGCGGGTCCACGGCCCGCTCGCACAGCTCACGGTGCCGGTGCAGCAGCGCCTTGACCGGATCCCCCCCGGCCCGCCGCCGCACGGGCTTCACGCCCGCCTCGGCTGCGGGCAGCCCGGCGCCGCCTCCCACCCTGCCGGGGGCGAACTCAGCCTCGCCACTCTCGGCCCCGCCGGACGTAGATCGAGCCTCGCCGGCAAATCCAGCCTCGCCGGCGTGTGAGGCGCGGGGGTCCGGGGGCAGCGCCCCCGGCAACGGCGCCGCGCCGGACCGTGCACCAGAGGACGCCGTCACACCTGCCGCGCCGCTGCCGGGGCGCCGCCCCGGACCCCGCGCCTCACACGCCGGCGGGGCTGATTTCGCCGCGGCCGAGGCTGCGAGATCCCGGGCCGGAGGTGCCGTCGGCAAGGCTGATTTCGTCGCGGCCGACGCCGCGAGATCCCCGGCCGGAAGTGCCGTCGGCAAGGCTGGATCTGGGGCGAACGAGGCTGCGAGATCCTCGGCCTGAGGTGCCGTCGGCAGGGTGGGAAGAGGCAGGGCTCCGAGCGGCCAGGCCTCGGCTGCCACCGGCGAAGCCGGAAGCGGCGGAGCCGGATCGGCCGGGGGTGCGATCTGCGGGTCGACGGTGGTCATACGGCGGCCTCCGAGCTCGGGTCCGGGAGGGGCTCGGCCCA
Source organism: Streptomyces sp. NPDC029164 (assembly GCF_055563995.1). Classification (NCBI taxonomy): domain Bacteria; kingdom Bacillati; phylum Actinomycetota; class Actinomycetes; order Kitasatosporales; family Streptomycetaceae; genus Streptomyces; species Streptomyces sp. NPDC029164. Next base: position 1,415 of record NZ_JBVHWW010000087.1, read on the forward strand.
GGTGGGGCTGGTCCAGTGGCCCGGGACGCGGGCCTCCGGGGGCCGGGCGAAGGGGACTTCCCCGGCCGGCCGGGCGGAGCCCTTCGCCAGCAGCCGCAGGTAGATCTCCTGGAAGGCCGCCACGTTCTGCTCGACGGTGAAGAGCTCCAGGGCCCGCGCCCGCGCGGCGGCGCCGAGCCGCTGCGCCCGCTCGGGATCGCGCAACAGCGACAGGCAGGCGTCGGCCAGCGCCCGCGGATTGCGCGGCGGTACGACGAGCCCGGTGCCGCCGATGACCTCGAACACCGCGCCCACGTCGGTGGAGACGGTGGCCCGGCCGCAGAACATCGCCTCGGCCAGGGTCACCGGGAAGCCCTCGATCACGGAGGACAGTACGACGACGCGCCCGGCACCGTACGCCTCGGCCGGCGAGGGCGCCTCGGGCCCGCCGATCTCCTCGAAGGTGACGGGGTTCTCCCCGGCCGTGACCGCGTCGGCGGCCTCGTCGGGGAAGAGCTGCGCGGCCAGCGAGCGGCAGTCGGCGAGGTAGCCGGGCGCCGCGGCGGTGGCGAAGATCCGCAGCCGGGTGCCGGGCGCGGCCCGGCGGACCTCGGCGAAGGCGTGCAGCAGGGCGATGAGGTCCTTGGCGGGCTCTACGCGGCCGACCCACACGAGCGTGTCGGGGTCCCCGCAGTCGGCGGTCTCCCCGACGGAGGCGAATCGGTCCGCCTCCATCCCCGGGTAGACGGTGCGCAGCCGCTCGCGGGTGGCCCCGCACTTCTCCTGCCAGCGGCGGGCGTGCGCGTTGCCGGGGGTCAGGAAGTCGGCCCGGGCGTAGATCTCGACGGCCAGCCGCAGGTGGAAGGCTCCGAGCAGGGCCCGTACGGCGGGGCGGTCGGCCGGCTCGCGCCGTGCGTCGAGCTGGGCGAGGTAGTGGGCCCGGAGCTGGACCCCGTACTCGGTCACCAGCAGCGGGACTCCGCAGAAGCGTTTGGCCAGCAGGCCCGGGAGGGCCGCCACCCCACCCGCCGCCGCGTGACAGATGTCGGCCGCGCCGAGACCGCCGGGGTCCTCGTACCAGTCGAGGGACAACGGCCGCAGCAGCCGCTCCAGTTCGTCCACGGACTCCAGCAGGTCGGTCACCTGCGCCGCCCGTACGGTGCCGCTCGCGCCCGGCGCCCGGCAGGCGGACTCCAGCGCGCGCACCGCGGACTCGGAGCGCAGTGCCGCGTACAGCCCGCCTTGCTCGCGGGCGAGTTCGGCGAGTCCGTACAGCCCGGAGGCGAAGGGGTCGGGCGCGCCGGCGCAGATCCCCTGGACCAGCTCCCGGAAGCACTCGCCGAACCGCCGGCGCTCGCGCCGGGAGTAGCTCCGCCCGTCGTCGGCGGGAGCCCACAGCGGGGCCGTCCGGACGCTGGTGACGTGCTCGGGCAGCGGGACCCGTGCGCGTTCCTGCTCGGCGGTGCGGCTCAGTGCGTAGAGCTCGAACTCGTGCTGCGGGAGACCGCGCACGAGCCGGTCGCACCACAGCCTCGCCTCTCCCGTCGCATACGGATAACCACCTTCCGTGACCAGTCCGATCCGCACGAGTGGCACCCCCGATCTCCCGTCCAGGCGGTCGCCGTCGGTCAGGCGACCCGCCGCGGGAGAACTCAAGCGGATATGCCGAAGGGGGGGGGGGGGGGGGGGGGGGGGGGGGGAGGGGGGGGGGGGGGGGGGGGGGGGGTTGCGGCGTGTTTTTTTTGCGTGTGCCCTGAAAGCCGCGTGGCGGA
>NZ_JBVHWW010000088.1:0-2686 GCF_055563995.1 Streptomyces sp. NPDC029164
ACCCGCGCCTACGTCGAACAAGACCTCCACGAAATCTACGAAGGCGAAGTCCGCTACGCCCGCGACGCCTTCGAAGGCCTGCGCCTCATGGACGCGCTGATGGGAGTCAAACGCGGTGTTCCCGGTGTCGAGTTGCCGCCGCTGAAGCAGCGCCGTGTCGCCAAGCGCGACACGCCGCTGGTGGTGGCGGCCGAGCCGGGGGGCCGTTCCGATGTCGCCGTCGACCACCCGGTCCCCACCCCGCCGTTCTGGGGCACCCGCGTCGTCAAGGGCATCCCGCTCAAGGAGTATGCCTCCTGGCTGGATGAGACGGCCCTGTTCAAGGGCCAGTGGGGGCTGAAGGACACCGAGACCATCGAGACGGACGGGCGGCCGCGGCTGCGCGGCTGGCTGGATCGGCTGCACACCGACGGACTGCTCGAAGCGGCCGTCGTGCACGGCTACTTCCGGTGCGTCTCCAAGGACGAGGACCTGATCATCCTCGACGAGAACGGTTGCGAGCGGACCCGCTTCACCTTCCCCCGCCAGGGCCGCGGCCGCCGCCTGTGCCTCGCCGACTTCTTCCGCTCCGAGGACTGCGGGGACACCGACGTGGTCGGCCTCCAGGTCGTCACCGTCGGCTCCAGGATCGGCGAGGAGACGGCCCGGCTCTTCGCCGCGGACGCCTACCGCGAGTACATGGAACTGCACGGCCTCTCCGTCCAGCTCGCCGAGGCCTTGGCCGAGTACTGGCACGCGCGGGTCCGCGGCGAACTGGGCATCGCCGGCTCCGATCCGGGCTCGATGGACGGGATGTTCCGCACCGAGTACCAGGGCTGCCGCTACTCGTTGGGGTATCCCGCCTGCCCCGACCTGGAGGACCGGGCGAAGATCGCCGGCCTTCTGCAGCCGGAGCGGATCGGTGTGCTGCTGTCGGAGGAGTTCCAGCTCCACCCGGAGCAGTCCACCGACGCGATCGTGATCCATCACCCCGAGGCGACGTACTTCAACGCGCGCTGAATCCCGACGAGTTGGAAAGGAGTCCGGCATGCCGGCTGCTCTGGCCGCCACCACCGACCGCCCCCGCACCTGTGCCCCCGCCTCCCCGGGTGTCCGTGAGCTGCTGTCCCAGGGCCGGCGGACCTTCTCCTTCGAGTTCTTCCCGCCGAAGACGGATGCCGGGGAGCGCACCCTGTGGGCGGCGATCCGCCGGATCGAGCCGTTCGCGCCGTCGTTCGTCTCCGTCACCTACGGGGCCGGCGGTTCCTCCCGCGACCGTACCGTGGAGGTCACCAAGCGCATCGCGGCGCAGACCACGTTGCGCCCGGTGGCGCACCTGACCGCCGTGGGGCACTCGGTCGCCGAGCTGCGCCACATCATCGGCCAGTACGCCGACGCGGGCATCCGCGATGTGCTCGCCCTGCGCGGTGACCCGCCCGGTGACCCGAAGGGGCAGTGGACCCCGCATCCGGCCGGGCTGACCCACGCTCATGAACTGGTCACCCTCATCCGGCAGTTGGGTGATTTCACGGTGGGAGTCGCGGCCTTCCCGGAGCGGCATCCGCGTTCGCCCGGCTGGAGTGAGGACATCCGGCACTTCGCCGCCAAGTGCCGGGCCGGCGCCGACTACGCCATCACCCAGATGTTCTTCCACGCCGAGGACTACCTGCGGCTGCGTGACCGGCTCTGTGCCGTCGGCTGTCTGACGCCGGTCATCCCCGAGATCATGCCGGCCACCGATTTCCGCCAGATCCGGCGCTTCGCGGAGCTGAGCGACGCCCGCTTCCCGGCCCAACTCGCCGGGCGGCTGGAGGCGGCGAAGGACGATCCGGCGGCCGGCCACCAGATCGGTGTGGAGTACGCGACGGCGATGTCCGAGCGTCTGCTCGCCGAGGGTGCGCCGGGCCTGCACTACATCACTCTCAACAAGTCCACCGCGACTCTAGAGATCCATCAGAACCTGAACCTCAGCCAGAACTAGCCACCACCATCACGGAGTAGACCCCATGGACTTCAAGGTCGCCGATCTCTCTCTCGCGGAATTCGGCCGCAAGGAGATCACCCTCGCCGAGCACGAGATGCCCGGTCTGATGTCGATCCGCAAGGAGTACGCCCCCTCGCAGCCCCTGGCGGGGGCGAGGATCACCGGCTCCCTGCACATGACCGTGCAGACGGCCGTCCTGATCGAGACGCTGGTGGCGCTCGGGGCGCAGGTGCGCTGGGTGTCCTGCAACATCTACTCGACGCAGGACCACGCGGCGGCCGCCATAGCCGCCGCCGGCATCCCGGTCTTCGCCTGGAAGGGCGAGACGCTCCAGGAGTACTGGTGGTGCACGGAGCAGGCCCTGACCTGGCCCGGCCACGCGGGCCCGAACATGATCCTCGACGACGGCGGTGATGCCACGCTGCTGGTCCACAAGGGGGTCGAGTACCAGAAGGCGGGCGCCGTCCCGGACCCGTCGACCGCGGACAACGAGGAGATGGCCCTGGTCCTGGGCCTGTTGGCCAAGACGTCCATCGACTGGACGGCGCTGGCATCCGAGATCCGCGGTGTGACGGAGGAGACCACCACCGGGGTGCACCGCCTCTACGAGATGCACCAGGCAGGCAGCCTGCTGTTCCCGGCGATCAACGTGAACGACGCGGTGACGAAGTCGAAGTTCGACAACAAGTACGGCTGCCGGCACTCGCTGATCGACGGCATCAA
>NZ_JBVHWW010000089.1:0-2346 GCF_055563995.1 Streptomyces sp. NPDC029164
CCCCCCCCCCCCCCCCCCCCCCCCCCCCCCCCCCCCCCCCCCCCCCCCCCCCCCCCCCCCCCCCCCCCCCCCCCCCCCCCCCCCCCCCCCCTCCGCCGTCCCTACAGCGAGAAGGCGCTGGCCACCCTCACGGTCGCGATCGGCCGGATCAGCTTCTTCATCGCCCTGGCGGTCATCGGCAAGCCGCGGCCGGTCAGCTCGCTCGCCGACGAGCAGGGGGACTGAAGCCCCCGGGGCCGTCTCGGGGAGCGCGTTCCGGTTGCCCGGAAATATGATGTGCACGGGCTCGTGAACGGAGCGGAAGCAGGGACGAATGGATGCACCTCGGAGCGTTCCATGAGTCCGCGCCGCCCCCCGCGCGTGGCGAGCGCCGACCTCCTCAGCATGCTCGGCCGGCTCACCGCCCAGGCGCGGCAAGGGGTTGAGCTGCAGCAGGCCCGGGTCGAGCTGGCCGAGGCGCTGCAGCGCGAGATGCTGCCCACCACCCTGCCCGTGCTGCCCGGACTGCGCGCCGCGGCCCGGTACGCGCCCGCCCGGCACGGCCTGGACATCGGCGGCGACTGGTACGACGGCTTCCAGCTGCCCGAGGGCGCCCTCGCCTTCTGCATCGGCGACGTCCAGGGACACGATGTGGACGCGGCCGCGTTCATGGGGCAGATCCGGATCTGCCTGCGGGCGGTGTCGGCCGTCGTCCCCGATCCCGGCGAGGTGCTCAGCCGGGCCAACGAGGTGCTGCTCTCCATGGACCGCGATCTCTTCGCGACCTGCAGCCTGCTCCGCTTCGATCCGCGGACGTGGGAGCTGGAGAGCGCCCGGGCCGGCCACGTGCCCTCGGTCTGGGCCACCGTCGACGGCCAGTACGGGATCACCGAGGACGACGGCGGACTGCCGCTGAACCTGCAGTCCGGATCCGGGTACAGCGTGACCCGGCGCCGCCTGACGACGGCGGGATCGATCGTCCTGCTCACCGACGGCGTCGTCGAGGGCCCGAGGTTCCCGATCGAGGTGGGGCTGGAGCGCGTCGTCCGCGTCGTACGGGACGCGGCGGGCGCCGATCCCGACGAACTGGCCGCCGAGGTGATGAAGGTGGCCGACTCCACCGGCCACGCCGATGACGCCGCAGTGCTCGTCCTGACCCACGACGCGGCGCGTCACGCCCCGCCCGGACACGGGCCTGTTGTCTGATGCTGTGGTGCGCACCGAGGAATGGCGACGTCTGTCCACAGCTGTCCTGCTGATCCTCGCCGTCGCCGTCGCGTACTACGCGGGCGGCCGGATCGGCCTGCACCAGTCCGTGGTCGTCAACGGAGCCGAGGTCACGCCCCTGTGGCCGCCCACCGGCATCGCCCTCGCCGCCCTGCTCTGGCTGGGCCCGCGGGCATGGCCGGGGATCGCCCTCGGCACGTACCTGGCGATCGAGCGGATCGGCGACTTCAACCTCTCCGGCCTCGGCATCGTCGCGGGGAACACCCTCGCGCCCGTGTGCGCGTACCTGATGCTCCGCCGGGTGGGCTTCCGCAGCGAGGTCGACCGACTGCGGGACGCCCTGGCGCTGGTCTTCCTGGGCGGTCTGCTGCCGATGCTGCTCAGCGCCACCATCGGGACCTGGACCCTGGTGCTCAGCGGCGACCTGCCCTCGGCCCGGTTCTGGCCGGTGTGGTCGGCCTGGTGGGCCGGGGACGCGATGGGTGTGCTCGTGGTGACGCCCCTCCTGCTCGTCCTGCGCCGGGTCCGCCGCCCGGGGGAGGGCGACTACCGGGTGCCCGAGGTGACGGCCCTGGTGCTCATGTCCGTCGTCGTCACCGTCGTGGCCACCCGGAGCTCGCTGTCCCTGCTGTTCCTGGTCTTCCCGCTGATCATCTGGGCGGCCGTACGCTTCCAGCTCGCCGGGAGCGCCCCGTGCGTCCTGTTCGTGTCCGTCCTGGCGATCTCGGCGGCGAGTGACCGCACCGGGCCGTTCGACGGGCAGACCCTCCTGGGGACGATGATCAACCTGCAGGCCCTCAACGGGGCGGCGGCCCTGACCGGTCTGCTGCTGTCGGCGATGGTCACCGAGCAGAACAACGTCCGCCTGAAGATCGAGCAGGTCTGCGAGGACCTGGCCGAACTGGTGGAACACCTCGCCCGGGGCAGACCGGAGAGCTGAGGGGGGGGGGGGGGGGGGGGGGGGGGGGGGGGGGGGGGGGGGGGGGTGGGTGGGGGGGGGGGGGGGGGGGGGGGGGGGGGGGGGGGGGGGGGGGGGGGGGGGGGGGGGGGGGGGGGGGGGGGGGGGGGGGGGGGGGGGGGGGGGGGGGGGGGGGGGGGGGGGGGGGGGGGGGGGGGGGGGGGGGGGGGGGGGGGGCGGGG
>NZ_JBVHWW010000090.1:0-1072 GCF_055563995.1 Streptomyces sp. NPDC029164
ACCCCGCCGGACCCGACCCCGCCGGACCCCACCTGGGCGGTCGGGCGGCGCGGGCGGGGCAGCGGCCAGAAGTACGGAGCCGGCGGGGGCCCAGGCGGTCGGGCGGCGCGGGCGGGTCAGCGGCAGGTGTCGATACGCAGGGGGCTGATCAGCGACGGTCGTCGGAGGTACGCAGGCGGCGGGCGCCCAGGAGAAGGCCGCCGCCGGTGGCGAGGGCGGCCACGGCGCCCGCTCCGTACGCCCACTCGCGCGGGCCGGTATGGGCGAGGGAGCCCGCCTCGGCCGGGTCCTCCGGGCTCTCGACGGAGAAGCGGTAGCCGCCGGCCTCGCCGATCCAGTCGCCGTCGTCGCCCTTGCGCTGGACGAGGGCGGCGTCGGCGAGGACCTCGCCGGTGGGGGCGTCGGGGGCGAAGGCGAGGCCGACCCTGACGGTCAGGGACCCGCCGGGGCCGACGGTGAAACCGGGGAAGGCGTCGCCGCCGTCGAAGACGGCGATGATCTCGTCGCGGTCGCTGCGCTCCAGGCTGGTGGGAAAGGTGCCGCCCGGCGCGTCGAACTCCATCCGCAGGTGGGCGGGGCGCAGGGCGCGGGCCTTGTCGGTGAAGACGACGACGGGGTGGATGGCCGTGCACTCGGAGTCCGTGGTGTTGGTCAGGTCCAGGTACCAGGTCTGCGGGTCGCCGCCGGTGCGGTACACAGCCGGGCCGCCGCGGATGCGCGCCCCGATGGGGAAGGCGGTGCTCTTCCCGTCGCCACAGGTGGCCTGTGCGCGGGAGGGCAGCGCGGGTGCGGGTCGGGCCCCGCCGCCGGTACCGATGTCCGCGGCCGCGGTGGGGGCGGTGGTGGCTACGAGTACGGCGGTGAGGGCAAGGGCTTTGCGTAGTCGCATGGAAGACCTTCGCTGCTCGCCGGACGGGACGATGATCGGACCAGGTGACAATCACCCTGGCTCTGCCCGCACCGTGCCACGCCCGCGGACCCCCACCCCGCGCGCCACGCCTGAGCCGTACCGGTTTACGCCCGATCGCCGGACGGGTCAACCCCCGACCGCCCAGGTCGGGTCCGGCGGGGC